>JBBRPK010000271.1:0-5070 GCA_038228235.1 Verrucomicrobiota bacterium | reverse complement strand
CTCGTCTTTGCCAATTTCGTTTCGTCATTAGTTTTCGATTCAAGATGCTCAAGCATCCTGCTCATTTATACATCGATTTCAAAAGTACAAGGCAAATGTTGCCTAGTTATTTCCCTAACATTTTAATGCGTCTGCCCTGCCAGAGCAATCGAGGCAACCCCCGCCACGGACGAGCGGACCCACACGACGGAGCCCGCCCGGAAGCGCAGTCTGGCATGGATTTGAACTGGATTTGGGTTCGAGGCGTGTTAAGCGTGCCCAAATTGATTCCAAATGATTTTCGGGGTTTCGATAATTATTTTTGCGGGCCTGGTGGTGGCGGTATTCTATTATTTGGAGCGCCTGGTGGGGATGATCGTCCACTCGAAGATGCGCAGAGCTCGCAGTTAGGACTGTAGGCAGCCAAGCCGGCTCGACTTGCGTTATTTGGATTTTTGGGTTATATTCGACCCGTGTTGGCAGACCCAATAAACTACTTGGGAGAAGTGATGGTCCATAAGCCTTCCAAAAAAGTAGGGACCATCGTCCGGATGCCCAAGCATGGGGATGAATTCCTCGTTGAGCTGACCTTAAAAACCCACGACGGTTTTTATTTCAATGGACAGGCTTCCGATTTCGAGCTCGCTACTTCGGAGCAGTATTTTTCGTTTGTGGACGGCTGGTTATCGAACGTCGCTATTGCGATCTATTAAGCGGCTCCTTTGTTCCCTCGAGTGAAGGCAAAACGAACTCCGGTTCACCATTTAAGGTTCCACGCCGCTTGCGAATACTTCTCACGAACGAGGTCTTCAATCCTGGCTCGCGGAATTTTCAGCAGCGGTTCGGTGCTCCCCCAGAATTTCTGGAGCGCCTCTTTGACCAGGTAAATGGGTACTTTAAGCTGGGTGAGAAACTCGGTATGCGAGCGGTTCTGACGATAATCCGGCTGTTTGGCTGGAAGCAGGAGTAATTCCTCCATCAAACCGGGCTTAAGATCGAGCAGAAAGGTTCCATGGAATAGAATCCAAGCCCTCTTCCGGCGTTGGGCATTGCCGGAGCACTTCAGGTTGTTAACCGCTAGATCCGTGAAGCCCTGGACCGTCACCGCGGTCCCCAAAAGCGAAGTCAAGACGGCCGCATTCCGCTCCATGATGGAGCAATTGGTTCCGCTGATGTTGTGGAAAGCATTCCCCTCGCCGATCTTCAGGATTAAGGAATAACTCAGACAGCCAGGTCCTTGCAATACCGTGCCCCCGCCGCTGCACCGTCTCAAGATTGGAATGCCGCGCTCTCGAGAAACCTCCAGGTTGATTTCCTGAGATGCTTTGTTTGCATAACCCAGCACCAGAAAATGCTGCTGCGGTTCCCAGACCCTGAGAATCTCCGCTCCCCCGCCTTCCTCGCGCCAATCGAGCAAGGCCTCGTCGCAAGCTAAATTTTCTGCCGGAGTCGGCAGCGTCAAATCCAAATACTTCATTCTTACCATTCCATTGACAGAAGCAGCTTACTTTAGCATTGCCACCCCAGCCCAGGCATCGCACTATTGGCTTCTATATGAAACGTATCATTTTTGCGACTTTTTTGGCGCTGACGTTCGGTCTGCCAGGTTTCGGGGCTAATCCGGAGAAAGGCTTCGTCTCCATTTTCGACGGCAAGACCTTCGATGGGTGGAAAACAGCCACTGAGAACGAAAAAACCTGGAAGATTGAGGACGGTGCGTTTGTGACGCACGGAGAGCGCTGCCACTTGTTTTATACCGGCGATCCAAGGCCGTTCAAAAACTTTGAGTTTAAAGCGGACGTCATGACCGAGCCCGGCTCCAATGGCGGCATCTATTTTCATACCAGATATCAAGAGAGCGGCTGGCCAAAATACGGATTTGAAACCCAGGTCAATAACACCCATACCGATTGGAAAAAAACGGCCAGCCTTTACGACGTCGTCAATGTGCGGGCATCCCCCGCCCAGGACCAAAAGTGGTGGACTCAGCACATCATTGTCCGAGGCAACCATGTCACCATCAAAGTAGATGGAAAGACAGTGGTTGACTATACGGAACCAGCCGGCCAAAAGGCCGGGACTGAGTTTACACACAAGCTCGACGAAGGCACTTTCGCTTTGCAGGCGCATGATCCCAAGAGCATCGTTCGCTACAAGAACATCCGAGTGAAGCGCCTCGATTAACGTCCTAGCCTTTCGGCAGTTTAAGGTCACTCAGCGCTAGCCCCTCGCGCTTAAGCAAAGTCGCTTCCACTTTCGGAACGTACATCTGAGTTTCGGCAGGTAGTTGATAAGCAATGGCGTCAAAAGTGGTCGCTTTATATTTTTTTAATAAGCGATCGACCCGGGATTCCCCTGCATTGTAGGCCCCCAGCGCCAGGCGCCAATCCCCATAATGACGATACAAGGAGCGCAGGTACTGGGCCGCGGCACGCGCATTTTTCTCGGGCTCCAGCCGTTCGTCGCGTGGCCAGGAGGAAAGATTCAGACTGCGCGCCGTGGCGGGCATCAGTTGAAACAATCCAGCCGCGCCAGCCGGGCTGCGCGCCGCCGGATTGAAGGATGATTCAACTTCCGCGACCCAAGCCAATGCCGGGGGCACCCGTTCGGCCAGGAAGATTTCCTTGAGCCGCGGAAGCCAGGCCCGGGCCAGCGGGGGCGAGGGCCGTTTTAATAACTGTCTGTTCCAGACCGTGCGTTGAAGTTGGATGGAGGGTCTTGGCAGGACGGGGGGAGCGTTGGTTTTGGCTGGCCTCACCTCTCGCCGCATTTGATCCGAGGCCTCGAAATAATCGATATGGGTCTCCAGCCAAACTGCGTAGGGGCGTGTCTCTTCGAACGTTTGCAGAACTGGCAGCAGCCGCGAAGCAGTTTCCTTTAGGGACGCAAGGTCATAAATCGAGCTGGCTCCGAATCGCCGCTGAAGCTCCTCGAAAAAGGCCCGAACGCGCTCCTGGTCGATTTGGTTCAGTGCTTCCAGAACCCTCTCGTCCAGGTTCTCCTTCATCCATTGTTCCACCGCTTGCCCTAAGTCTTCTGGGCGGTCGGCTTTCTCCTGCGCCCCGAGCACGGAGCTCAGGGAAAGCAACAGCCAAATAGTCAGGGCACTTTTCAGTCTTTCTCCCGCAGCGCCAGCTCGGCTGCCAAAGCCCGCCAAAGCGAAGACTGTCAGAATACCAGCTCTGCGGCCATTCTCTACGGGTCGGAATTTAACGAGACTATTCCTCTGGGTTGTCACAATTGAGTTGATCAGTGCCGCCCGGCGCGTTTCCGTTAAAACAACCAAAGATAGTTAACGACTCCACAATGCCCGCCCTTTATAAAGAGCAAACCAAAATATGCAAATTAACAATCTGGACGCAGTGAAAATTGTGCGCCATCGTGACTTTTTTCGCTTGCTTCGTTCTCATCCCGATTCTCCTCGGAGTGGCGAGGGTGTTCGGTCTCTACGCTGTTGTTCCCGAAAGGACCTGCGTGGTCTATGTGCTCTTCGGGAAGGTGGTGGCCACCCTCGAAGAGCCGGGGCTGCATTTTCTCCTCAGCCGCTTGGGCTGGCGGGGATTAGTGGTGGGCTGGATGGGGCGCCGGCATGTGCTCGACATGCGCCTGGCTGAGGAGTATTTGCGCAGCCAGCCAGTCAATTCGGAGGAAGGAGCGCCCATGGGCATTGGGATTTGGTATGAGATGTTCATTAGCGATCCAGTGGCTTATCTGTTCAAGAACACCGACCCTCGCGGCTCACTGGCGGCCAACGTGAGTAATTCAACAGTTCGTTGCCTAAGCAACCTTCCGTTGGGAACGATGCTGGTCAATCGCCATCCCATGAGCGAGACGGTTCGCGCGGAAGTCTCGCCCAAATCGCACGAATGGGGCTATAAGCTCGGATCAGTTTAGATCCGCAAAGTGCATTTTCGGGACATCGGCATGATCAAACAGATCGAGAGCAAAGTGGTCAACCGTCTTCGGCAAGTCACCTCGGCCATCAAACAGGATGGGGCTAACCAGGTGAGCATTATCACCAGCACCGCCGAGCGGCAGGCCGCAATCGAATTTGCCAAGGCGGCGGCCGTGCGGCCCCAGGTCGTTGGCTCGGCCCTGGAAAAAATCGCCCGAGATCCCGAAGTTGGATCGGTTATGTTCGACGTGTTAGAAACGCAGAACATCATCGGCAATGGAGCGCGGATTACCTTGCTGCCTGAGAAGAGCGAGTTCCTCGCTCAGTTTCTTGCCGCTCGCGCGGCTGATCAGGTGACCAAACAGAGTTAGAGCAGTTCCTGGGAGGGCCGGCGGAGATGCGCAAATTCAGCCAGATTTCTCCAGAATCGGCTCGGAGCGATAGCGGGCTAAAAAAACAAAAAATCCTGGAAGGCTCGGTTTACCTCCGATAGGCTCGGTTGCTGCGCCAGCGCAGATGACCGGAACGCGGGTGAGAGTCCCCCCCCGTCGAATTCGATTGTTCGCGACGGAACATGAACTCAACAGCGTCGCCGCGAGGCGGGGTTGGAAGCTGAGGGAATGGAACAGACGGGCCGTAACGATAGTGAACCACATCAAATTATCCTCGAAAAATCCAAAACCGGAGACAAGCCGAGCTCAGGTACTTGCAATAAAAACCGCTTTGTAATGAAAGCCGACATTGCGGGCGAAAGGCGCATTCCATCGGAAAAAAGAAAAATCCTGGAAGGCTCGGTTTACCTCCGATAGGCTCGGTTGCTGCGCCAGCGCAGATGACCGGAACGCGGGTGAGAGTCCCCCCCGTCGAATTCGACTGTTCGCGACGGAACATGAACTCAACAGCGTCGCCGCGAGGCGGGGTTGGAAGCCGAGGGAATGGAACAGACGGGCCGTAACGAAAGTGAACCACATCAAATGAGCCTCGAAAAATCCACAACCGGAGACAAGCCGAGCTCAGGCACTTGCAATAAAAACCGCTTTGTAATGAAAGCCGACATTGCGGGCGAAAGGCGCATTCCACAGGGCGGTTCTATGCATAACGACTACAGGTTCTAAATCAACGAGTTAAGCTTGGTGCTGGACATGAGCCAGAAAAGTTTTTTTACTCATTCGCATGAAAAACAAGCGATTGAGTTT
>JBBRPK010000270.1:0-5125 GCA_038228235.1 Verrucomicrobiota bacterium | reverse complement strand
AGGCGGCGAGGCCGGAGCATCCCCGCAGCGGGCTGTGACGGCCGAGTCAACGCAGGCCGCAGACAAAAGACCCGCCGCCCGGAGGGTTTTCGTACGCCGGCTGGCTTTGTTGCTCCTCGGTCACAGACCCCTGGCGGGTATCCTCGCTCGTCGCGCCTCGCCATCCAGCCTTTTCCCCAAAACAGAACCACACGGAATTTTAAAACAGGCTCTAAGGGCGCAACGGAGATGGCGCTTCCTTTTTGGGGCGGTGGCTCATCGAAGGATGAACGGACCCTCGTTGCTCCAAATTCGAGTTCCCTTCGCGCCTTCGCGTGCTTCGCGTCCGTTGCGTGAGCCGTGAGCTGCCCCTCCATTAAGCGTTATGAGACAGCTCATGAGCGATCTCCAGCCAGCGAAAATGAAATGGTGTTTTATA
Organism: Verrucomicrobiota bacterium; assembly: GCA_038228235.1. Lineage (GTDB taxonomy): Bacteria > Verrucomicrobiota > Verrucomicrobiia > Limisphaerales > JBBRPK01 > JBBRPK01. Next base: position 4,707 of record JBBRPK010000270.1, on the reverse strand, counting down.
GTTGTCTCCCAATCCTCCTACTCACGGCACGATAACCTTTCTGGTGTTAATGTCGAACCTTGGTTTGCCGTCGCCCTCGCCGGGAAGGCTATGCGAACCAGGATGAACGGGCAATCGGCTCTTTGCGTCCTTGGCGGACTTTGCGTGAGGCCACAGGAAACACTGCCGCCCTGTCTATGCACTGGAAGTCCGACGCAACGGATGCCAAGGCGGCGAAGGATTTTAGCGAAGGACGTTCACCTTGCCTGCCATATCGAGCGAAATCTCTTTCGCCTCCCTGGGAATCTCCGAGGTCGTTGTCTTTCCTCCTGGCCAGCGCACCCAAAGGTTTGACGAGGCTTTGGGCACGGCCAGGACTTGCACCGCGCTGTCTTGGGACCAGTAGCCCGAGCCCGCATGGATTTCCCTGGCTGGCCCCATTTTTTTTCCGTCCCCCACCCGAATGACTGCGCCCGCCGCCGTCGAATTGTCTGCCGGGCCTTTCAAACGCACCCGCAAGCCAGGTGTTGCGCTTTGATTATGATAAAGTTTTGTCTCGCTTCCGTTCTGTGCCACCGCCAAATCCACCCGTCCGTCGCCATCATAATCGCACAAGGCCGCGCCGCGGCCTTCGCCGTAGATAAAAATCCCGCTCTCCTGAGAAGAGAGGACTGAGAAGTGGCCACTGCCAGTTCCTTTCAACAATACCCCCCGCCCGGCGTCATAGCGCACCGTCTCGTTATCGACTCCGAAAAAATTCTGCGCCAAAAAAATGTCTTCCTTCCCATCGCCATCCAGGTCCCCCACACAAATTCCAAACACGGGTGCGACCTGGGCTTCGAATGGAAGCGGTTTGGCTTCGAAATGATCGCCGCGGTTCAAAAAGAGCATCGAATCAAATGTCCGGGCAGACACGGTTTTCATCGTGCTGAAGCGGTCCCCCATCAGTTCGGCGACACTGGCTTCGCTGTAGGCTCTGAAGCTCTGAAACCGTTCCAAAATAAATGGCAGGGCCGCCCCCAGTCTGTCCCAGTGCCGCCAGGGGACGACCTTTTGCATGGCGGGTTCAAAATGCGCTTCGACCAGCTCTAAGATTCCATCCCCGTCTAAATCGGCAGAATAAACCTCCAAGGGCTGGGCGGCATAACGTTGGTATTTGCTGTTGCGTCCCCAGTTGCCGGCCACAATATCCATGCGCCCGTCTCCATCAAAATCCCCCACCGTTACGCTGTTCCACCAGCCGGTTAGCTGGTTGAGGGTCGAGACCTGATTGCTGATGGTTAGTGGCGCATCCCAGGGAATGAAACGGCCCTGATCGTTTCGGAAAATCTTCACCGGACCCCACTCGCACGCCAGGATCAATTCGGGAAATCCGTCACCATCGAGATCGCTGAAAACGGCGCCGCTCACCAGACCCACCTGCTGGAAGGGGCGGCTCAATTCCTCGTCCCACTGGAACACTCCGCCCACATTCCGATAGAGCCGCGACGAAGCCGCCTCCGGCCACCGCCCGCCAATGACTCTCCCGCCGACGAATAATGCCAAGGTGCCACTGCCGTTCACGTCAGCCAGGGCCATTGGGCCCACACTTGAATCCCAACCCGATAACGGGGATCTCGCGTCCAAGCCCGCTTCAGACAGATCATACCGGAATACCGAGGGGTCATTCGTCACGCCACTCTCATAATTAGCCCGGCCAACAAGGAGGGTGTTGGTTCCAGTGCCCGAGGCCCAGCCCAGAATGGATGTCTGATCATCCGCCTGCTTGCCCATTAATTCGATAACGCTGACCCGTCCGAAACCGCCATGGCCATCATTGGGAAAAACGCCCATTTCGCCGCCCGCTCCGCTGGCGATAATCAAATCCTCCCAGCCGTCCCCGTTCATGTCGAACCAGCAAACCCCGGGTCCCAGCGTGCTCAATCGCCTCGGCAATAAAGGCTGGATTTTAAAATCATTAAATTCCTCTTCATGATGATAATGGCGAATCAACTGGCTGACGTCTTTGAACCATGGCGGCCGGTCCTGAATCAGGGCTTCGGGCTTTGAACTTTGGGCCACTTTGGCCGCGGATTCATCTATTTCATAAACGTGATTTGGCGTCACGCCCGTGATAACGCTTCGCCGGCTGCTGCGCCACGTTACTTCTATGGACAATCTATTGGTCGCCGCACCGCAGGCAAAGACACGCATCGCATCGTCGCCTGACAAATACCGGCAACCACAGATCATCTCCTGGCTCTGCGGCACGGGACCGCCCAGTACCTTGATCTTCGCCCCAATCCCGCGCGTATTCCCTCCACTCCCCTTCAGCCGAACTCCGACGCGGGGCGCCACCGTGTCGTTCCGATAAATGAGTGGCGGACCATTCAGGCAATTAATCACCACGTCCAGGTCGCCATCGTTGTCCAAATCCGCCAAGGCCATGCCTTGCGAAACTTGCCGGGAATCAAATCCCCACGCCGCGCTGACGTTGTCAAAATTCAAATCGCCGCGATTGCGAAAAGCGTAGTTAGGGTTTTCTAACCGAGGCATGGTTTTGCGTAGATTAAAGAATTCCTTTGGCGACATCTTTTTCTCACCTCCTCGGAGGGCATCAGAACGGCGCCGGGCGTCACCATCGCGGAAATTGCGTTCCATACCGGTGGTGATGAGCACATCCTCAAACCCGTCCAGGTCCACATCGAGGAACACCGGCATCCACGACCAATCCGTGGAATCAAGGCCGATCATTTGCGCGATTTCTGCATAGGTCCCGCCGCCTCGATTTAGAAAAAAAGCGTTCCGCATGTACTGCGGCCGGTTGTTCAGAACGCCGGGAGGCGCCAGCGGGTAGCGCGCCTCCATCTGGGTGTGGCGCACCCGGTGGTCCGGCGAGAGCATGTCCACCACCAGGAAATCATCCAGGCCATCGCGGTTGACATCGGCAACATCGATTCCCATCGAGGCCAGTGAGGTGTGCCGCAACGCCAGCCGCGGCATGGCCCGGAAATGGCCGGACCCGTCGTTAAGCCAAATCCGATCTTCCGAATCCATGTCGTTGCAAACATAAATGTCCGGAGCACCGTCTCCGTTCAAGTCGCGGAACATGACCGAGAGGCCCCAACCGCGATCAGGCCCGCTCGGCTTCCCGTCCTCGTTCAGAAATGAGCCGTCGGTCCATGAGACCGGCGTGAATCTTCCTCGCCCATCGTTTCGGTAGAGCACATCGGGCTCGCCATTTTCGATGATATGTCCATTTGCCGGGTTGATGCTGAAACGAGCAAGATCATCTGGAGTCGGGGAATGCCCGTTGACCAGAGTGATGGCGGGCCGGTTATTACTGGTCGCGACGTGGATTTCGGTTTGTGGTTCATCCTGCAGCAGCGAAAGGCGATAGTTCACTACATAAAGATCGAGGGTGCCATCCCCATCAAAATCCGCCAACCCCATGGAAAGGCTGGCCGTTTTCCCACGCAAGCCGGCCCGTTCAGTTGCTTCAGTGAAATGCCCTGCGCCGTCGTTCAAAAAAAGTCTCGTGCCGCCTCCCAGCGAGTTCACCAGCAAATCCAAATCACCGTCTCCGTCCACGTCGGCGAAGACCGCGCCGGTCGAGGCCTGGTTTGGACAGGCCACTCCAGCGCTTGCTGTGATATTCTGGAACTTCCAGTCTCCCAGGTTCCGATACAAAACATTGGGGGAATCCAGCCCGCAGAAATAGATATCGACTCGCCCGTCGCCATCAACATCCCCGAGGGCCACCCCGGCGCCGCTCAGGTATATCTGGTTAGTCAAGCCCCGCTCTTCGGTAAGGATATTTGTGAAAAAAATGCCGAGCGGATTCGCTGCCAGAGCAGTGAAGCCGGTCTTTCCTTGTTGAGGGACTGGAAGCTCCGCAGAACGAAAACCGTCCCCTGGTTTCCAATCCAGGGCGAAGAATTCTGAAAAATGGCCCATGAAAAAAAGAAAGACAGCGAAACGGACTTTCCACACTGGTCTTTTGTTCACCCTGATACGCCGACGGACTCGAACGGACTGATGGAGTTCTGGTCGCACAAACCAGAAAGCCTCAAAGAACTGTCCTCAGAAAGCAATTTCTTTTTCGGCTCCTCATTGCTCCGCCGGATCAGTGAGGACGCCGGCTCTACGGTCCGGAGTGGACTCTGTCCCTGCCCTGCCTGCGCCGTATTGTTCAGCTTTTTGGGTCTGTGCGGGTCCTTTCCCAGCTTTTGGGCGCTAATAACGGGTGAAAATGTCGAGGAACCCCTCCGTTTCCACGTTTTTTTTGAAGGCGCAAAAGATTTTCCCACATTTTCGTTGCCAAACTGTTTTCGGTCTGCTCTAATTCCTATATCACGAAGCCGGTTAATTGGTAAAAGAGGTGGTGAGACTCCTAAGGTCTTGGACTTCAATAAAGACAAAACTATGCGTAATCCGTTCCGAAAAACAGCAAGTCTTCTTGCATTGATCATTACATTGAGTATGGGCTCGGCCTATGCCCAAATCCTCAATAACACCATTCACCTCGGTCGTGGCGACCCGGGAACGGTCGCCTTTACCGGCGCTACAGCCGGCGGAGATTCCTATGATATCAACGGCGGAGGCAACGATACCTGGGACGATTTCGACGAATTGACCTATGCCTACCACGAGGTGGCGGGGGATTTCGACGTTAAGGTGCAGGTCGTCAGTCTCCAACCCACCGCCCGCTGGGCCAAAGCCGGCATCATGGTGCGTGAATCGCTTGCT
>JBBRPK010000269.1:0-5221 GCA_038228235.1 Verrucomicrobiota bacterium | reverse complement strand
TTTTCAAGTTTCAACGTATCGGCGTTGAAACTGCGGATGCCCTCGCCGGTTTTCTCGGTGGCCATGGCGTCCTCGTTTAATAGCCAGCGGAATCGCTTTTCGTCCAACTCTTGTTTCTGAATGTCGCTGGCGGCGGCGGCTTTTGGGCTGAGCTTGCGGGTGAGGGGGGCGGTGTTCTTCTGGAGTTCTCCCAGCAGGCTGGGGCTGATCGTGAGAAGATCGCAACCGGCCAATTCCAGGATCTCGCCCACATTGCGGAAGCTGGCGCCCATAACCTCGGTTTCGTGGCCAAATTTTTTGTAGTAAGCGTAAATAGCGTGGACCGACTGGACCCCAGGATCGTCCGAAGCAGCATAGTCCTTGCCCGTGTCTTTTTTGAACCAATCCAGGATTCGCCCCACGAATGGCGAGATCAATCTCGCCTTGGCTTGGGCGCACGCAATGGCTTGGGGAAGAGAGAACAGCAGCGTCATGTTGCAATTAATTCCTTCCCTCTGCAGCGCCTCGGCCGCGCGGATGCCCTCCCAGGTGGAAGCGATTTTGATCAAAACTCGCTCGCGTGAAATACCATTCTCTTCATAGAGGGAAATGAATTTATGCGCTTTCTCCACCAATCCGGAGGTGTCGAAGGAGAGCTGGGCATCTGTTTCAGTTGAGACGCGCCCGGGAACCAGCTTCAATATTTCGAGGCCGAAGTACACCAGAAGATGATCGACGATGTTCTTCAAAACGGCGTCCTTGCTCAGGTTAGCTTTTCGCGCCTCGGCGAGGGCTTTCTCGACCAGGTATTGGTACTCGGGCTGTTGCGCAGCCTTGAAAATGAGGGTGGGATTAGTGGTGGCGTCCGAAGGGGCGTACTGCTTAAGCGTGGCGAAATCCCCCGTGTCGGCGACGACCTTAGTCATTCGCTTGAGCTGATCGAGTTGGTTGAGAGCGGGTGTCCCGGTGGGGTTCTGAGTTTTAGCAGTTTCATTCATAAGCCGGCCTTAAACATTTTGCGCATTTTCCATCCCACCTAACAAAACGCAGTTTTGGCCTTATTTCAAAGCAATTCTTCAAGTCAAAAACCCCGCATTGTGGCACCGAAGTCGCTTCACAGTCCCGGTGGCATACTCCAGAGATGGAAGTGTGGGAGCCCACGCGCCCGGCGCTCGTTCGGGCGGCTGATGAAAAAACTTAAATCGAAAACAGGAACGCTGCGATGAGTGTCGATGCTTGCATGCTCCTTGCCATAGCCGGCTTGTCCGTCTGTGTACTCCTGCTCCTCAGCCGGCTGCGGAGTTCTGCGAAAACCCCGGATTTGGCCAAGCTTTCCCTTGTGATCAGGAAAAGCGATTATGCCGTTTTCCTGGCCAAGACGGATGGCCGCATTGAGTGGGTGAACTATGGTTTCGCCCGCGTGACGGGACATGAGGTCGAGGACGCGGTGGGAAAACCTCTGGGAACGATGCTGCTGGGTTCGTTGCACAGTCCCAAAACGGCGCAGCAAATCAAAAATGGCTTGAGCGCCAAAAAAAGTTTTAGCCTGGACATGCTCTGCGCTCATCGGGACGGCCACCGTTACTGGCTCTCGCTCACTCTCACTCCCGTTTTCGACGACGAGGAACGGTTGGTGAATTTTATTGGTTTGGGCCTGGATATCACGGCTCGCAAACGCGCCGACGATGAGCGGGTCCGGGTCAACCGCCGCAATGAGATGTTTTTGAACGCCGCCGGTGAAGGTATTTTTGGTTTGGACCTGCAAGGCGGCATTACTTTTATAAACCCGGCGGCAGGCCGCATGGCGGGTTGGGAACCCGACGAACTGATCGGTAAACACATTAGCGCCATCCTTCACCAAATTCGAATTTTAAACTCCACCGCCTCCAAGGAAACCAGCCTTTTGGCTGCAACGTGCCAGGACGGGACCGTCCTGATGGGCGATGTCGATCAATTCAAGCGAAAGGACGGCGTGATTTTCCCGGTGGAATACACCAGCACGCCGATTCGTGAAGGGAGTAATTTAATTGGGGCAGTATTTATTTTTCGAGATATTACCGATCGCAAACAATCGGAGTCTCTGCGCTCGCGGCAAACGCGGCAATTCGCTCTGCGGGCAGACATTGGGTTCGCGCTGGGGGGAAGCGACACTTTTAAAAATCTGCTGCAGCGGTGCGCGCAGGCCCTGGTAAAACACCTGGACGGGGCCTTTGCCCGGATTTGGACCCTGAATAGCGATGACAATGTTCTGGAATTGCAGGCCAGCGCCGGCCTTTACACGCGCACCGACGGCCATTACAGCAGGATTCCGGTCGGGACGACCAAAGTAGGGATCATCGCCCGTGACCGAATTCCTCAAATGACCAATGATTTGGCCAACGATGCCGAGGTCGCCGATCGCGCTTGGGTGAAACGTGAAAATATGACTGCCTTTGTTGGTTTTCCTTTGTTCGTGGAAAATCGGCTCGTGGGAGTGATGGCCATGTTCTCCAAAAACCAATTACCCGCCGATACTTTCGATCTCCTCGGAGCCGTGGTGGATTCGGTCGCTCAAGGCATCGTTCGCAAACGAGCGGAGGAGAAAGTAGTCGAGCAAGCCGCCCTGCTCGATAAATCCCAGGACGCTATTTGTGTGATGGATCTTTCCCATCGCTGCACCTATTGGAACAAGAGCGCCGAACGCCTCTACGGTTGGGCGGCCCGGGAAGCCTGCGGCAAGAAAGCCGATGAAATGCTTTTCCGCGATCGTTCTTATTTCGATCGCGCAAAAAAGGAGGTCATGGAGAAGGGGGAATGGAAGGGCGAATGTTGTCAGGTCACCCATGGGGACGAGTCGGTCATTGTGGAAAGCCAGTGGACGCTGGTAACGGATGATGCCGGCCTGCCCAGATCCATCCTGATGGTGAACACGGATGTAAGCGAAAAAAGAAAAATTGAAGCCCAATTTCTTCGCACCCAACGGATGGAAAGCATCGGAACCCTGGCCGGGGGCATTGCCCACGATTTGAATAACGTGCTGGCTCCGATTCTCATGTCAGTGGAAATCTTAAAATCGAAGTTTAAAGACGAGCAGAGCAAGCGCATGCTGAATATTCTGGAATCCAGCGCCAAACGCGGCGCGGCCATGGTCAAACAGGTATTGACCTTCGGACGGGGCGTGGACGGAGAGCGCGTGCTCTTGCAGACCAAGCACCTGATCAAGGAGGTGGCGAAAATAGTCGCCGAGACCTTCCCCAAGACCATCCAACTGAAGACTAACATCTCCGAAAACCTTTGGACTGTCCTGGGCGATGCCACTCAACTGCATCAGGTAATGGTCAATCTCACCGTTAACGCCCGTGATGCCATGCCCAAAGGAGGCACCCTGACGGTCTCCGCTGAGAACACAGTGGTGGAGCCGAATCAGGAGGGCAATCCCGCCAGCGCCAAGCCGGGATTTTATGTCATCATCAAAGTCAAGGATACCGGCACCGGCATTCCGCAGGAAATTCTGGATAAGATTTTCGAGCCCTTCTTCACCACCAAAGAAATGGGCAAGGGCACCGGGCTTGGTCTGGCCACCGTGCTGGGAATCGTGAAAAGCCACGCCGGCTTTGTGCAGGTGCAAACTGAGCATAACAAGGGAACAACCTTCCTCATCTATCTGCCTGCGTTGGAAGGGGCCGCCCAGCAACCGGCCGAAACCGAGGACCTCTGCGTCCCATCCGGCAATGGAGAATTAATTCTAGCGGTCGATGACGAAGCGGCGGTTTTATCGATGACGAAGGAAACCCTGGAAACCTTCGGCTACCGGGTCCTCACGGCCCGCGATGGCACCGAGGCCGTGGCGACCTACAGCGCGAATCGAAACGAGATAAAAGGCGTGCTCACCGATATGTTAATGCCATTCATGGACGGCCCGGCCACCATCCGGGTCCTGAAAAAAATGGACCCGAAAGTCAGAATCATTGCCGCCAGCGGCTTGATGGACAGCGACAAGGTCAGAGACGCCACGGGAATGGATAACATTGCTTTCCTTATGAAGCCCTTCACCGCGGAAAAACTGCTGAACGCAGTGCACAAAGTTTTGAGCGAATAGCGGAGGCGCTTTTTCTCGTTGTTTCCTCTTCCATCCGGTTTCATTCTTCACCCGTGCATCATTACATCCGCGTGCCCTTCGAGTTGGTTTGCGCCCTCAAAAACCAACAGCTTCTTCCAACCCGTTTTATTTTGACCGTCGAGGTAGCCGCGCAGACCATGCGTCTCTTTGAAAGAGCAAAGGATCCTTTCCCTCATGCCAGATTTCCCAATTATAACCTTCGCAAGAGGTATGTGATTTCCTCTTCTGCTTTTGGTGTTGGCCAGAAGATGAACTCCAACCAGACCCCGCTGGGCCTGCATCGGGTGGCCCGGAAAATAGGCGGTGGACAACCCATCGGTGCCGTATTTCGCGCCCGGCAACCGATCGGCTGCGTGTGGCAAGGGCTGCCCGCTGCCTCGATTGTGCATCGCATCCTGTGGCTCGAGGGCTTGGAGGCGGGCTACAATCGAGGCGGCCAGGTTGATAGCTTCAATCGCTACATCTACATCCACGGCTTTGCCGATGAAACCACTTTGGGCCGTCCCTCTTCCCACGGCTGTATTCATCTGGCCGGGAACGATCTGATTCCCCTTTTCGATCTTATCCCCGTCGGCACCATGCTTTGGATTGCAAAATAGCTCCAGGTCAACGTGGAGAAATCCTTTCGCGTTCACCAACCGAGTTAGAAACGCGACTGCTTTCGGTAAGACTTAGAGCCTGTTTTAAAATTGCGTGGGGTCCTGCGGCGAGTGATTTTGGCTGTGGCCAAGGCGGCGAGGCTGGAGCATCCCCGAAGCGGGCTGTGATGGCCGAGTCAACGCAGGCCGCAGACAAAAGACCCGCCGCCCGGGGGGGTTTCGTACGCCCGCTGGCTTCGTTGCTCCTCGGTCCCAGACCCCTGGCGGGTATGCTCGCTCGTCGCGCCTCGCCATTCAGCGCACGAAAACAGGGCCCCATGGAATTTTAAAACAGGCTCTCAGCCCACCCCCCCGACCGTTAATTCTCGCCGAGGCCGTCAAGGCTTTTCGGATTGAGTCTTTTGCGCTGCGCGTCCTTAAACTTGTCCCCGTAGCAGCCGACGTGTGTCGGCTCACTTCAAACTGAAGAGGCGCCGGATCAGCGCCTCCTCACGTCGGCGGCTGCCAATATCAGGCGGAAATGTGGCAACTCCTCCCCTCCCCC
>JBBRPK010000268.1:0-5254 GCA_038228235.1 Verrucomicrobiota bacterium | reverse complement strand
GAGGGCGCATCCCCTTTATGGGGCTGTAACCGACGAGCAACGCCGCAGATGGCCAGGCGCCGCCTCGCCCCGTAGGGCTGGGACGCTTTCGGCTTCTGGCATCGTTGCTCCTCAGTTACAGAGCTGAGGCTATGCTCCTTCGTCGCGCCTCGCCCGAAACCAAAATCGTCTCCAGCAAAACCGGAAGTAATTTTTGAGCAGGCCCTTAGTCTCATCTTGAACGCCCATTGGAATTAGCTGGTCCTGAACTGGCCTTCCTTCTCCTTGAACAAGATATTGAACGTGGTCATCGATCCATAACAGCGGGTAATATATTGCTGCATTTCTACCTTCTCGGCGTCGCTGAGCCTTTCGTGGGCGTTAATCTTTTGCTCGATGACCCGCAAGTTATTCCGGATCATCACTATTTTGTGAAAGAACACATCCAGGGGTACTTCCTTGGGCTGAAGCGCCGGGTCCGCCGGATGCATCACGACCCGCCCTTTGTGCCAGCGCGCGGCGAGCTCTCCCACTTCGTTATCGGGTTTTTCCAGCCCGAGCGCCTTCACGACTGCGTTGGCAGTCTCGGCGATGAATAGGGCAAGCGGCTGGTCCAGCCCCGTGATGGCGGCTTGGGGCTCGGCGGGAGCCAGGTCGCTCGTTTCCGGGGCGATCGTTTTCAAGCCCTCGTCAAACCGGATGTCCGCCGTGTGCTCACCGATAGTCTTAACCGCCCCCACCCCATATTGGGGGTGTCTGATTCTCATGCCGATGTGTAACGATTCAATTTTCATCCGGCCCAAACCTTCCACTACCGGGCAAAGAAACTCAAAGACTTTCCGTCGAGTGGGTTCGCCAAGTGTCCATAAATTGAGCACCTTATTCCAAATCACGTTGACGGTCAGCCTAATTCGCTTGTCCTTTGGGGCGCTGGCATCGTTGCTCGCTCCTATTTCTATGTCTTCCCATGTCCGTGCTTGTGCTTGACGGACCGTTCTCAGCCGGTATTTTGTGCGACTGGTCAGTTTGACCGCCTCCCCTGCGTGGTGGAAATGGTTTTCAACGCGCCAGGAGGAGAAATGAAGAAGAAAGAGACGAATGAAATTACAGTTGATGATGATAATGGCCATTGGGGCTGCGTTGACGGCGGTGGGAGCTCAGGAGAGTCCGTTGCTCAAAACCCCCAAGGATAAGATCAGTTATAGTATTGGGATGGATATTGGCCGGAGCATTACAAATCAAGCCATTGACATAAATCCGGAGGCGCTGGCGGCGGGGCTCAAGGCCATGCTCGGTGGCGGAACGCCCCTTTTGACGGAAGGGGAGTACCTCGAACACATGAAAGCGTTCCGCACCGAGATGCAGACCAAAATGCAAGCCAAGCGGGCCGAGATGCAGGCCAAGCAAGCCGAGCAAGGAAAAGAAACCGGCGAAAAGAACAAGAAGGAGGGCGAAGCCTTCCTGGCGGAAAACAAAAAGAAGGAGGGCGTTAAAACGACTCCCAGCGGCCTCCAGTACAAGATTATCACTCAGGGCACAGGAAAAACTCCTTCCGCCGCGGACACGGTGGTGACCCACTACCGAGGCACGTTCGTTGACGGCAAGGAATTCGACAGTTCGTACAAACGCGGAGAACCTTTCGTGACGCTAGTCTCTGGCGTGATCAAAGGCTGGTCTGAGGCTCTCACCATGATGCCCGTGGGATCGAAGTGGCAATTATTCATACCCGCGGATTTGGCTTACGGCGCTGGCCAACGCGGTATCCCAGCCAACTCCACTCTTCTGTTCGACATGGAATTACTCTCAATTCAAGACAAGACCAACAAGCTGGATAAACCTAAATAAAACTGCCCGCCTGAGGGCTTCATCGGTTAAGCCTGGCTTTAGAATCGTGGCGTCGTCAGGCGATACCATCGGTCGCGAACATCGTTGGGCACCTGATTAGTCAGCGTGACAAAATGCGTGATCGGGGCCGGGTCCAGGCTCCACAGGCTTGACCAACTGCCTCCGAGAGCGGTGTCTCGATACAGAATCGTGTAACTTTTGTTTGAGACCGAGGTAAATCCGAGCACCATATTATTGGGGCCGGACGTTCCGATGGCGCTGAGCTTGAGCACGCTTTGAGCGTCATTGGGATTGGTTCCCGCCTTATACTCCTCCAGATTGGTCAAGCCATCCCCGTCCGCATCGGCACTGGCATCGGACGGATCGTTAGGGTTCAAGCCGTATATTTGCTCCCAGAAATCGGGCATACCGTCTCCGTCACTGTCCGCGAGCACCGTCAGAGTGTTCGTGCTGTTGGCGGGGATAGCATTGCTCGGGCTGGCCGGATTTGTGACTACGACCCGGTAAAGGCCGGAGTTGGCGGGCTGGAGGTTTTTTAAGGTCAAAGTGAAATTGGTCGCCCTGACCGTGGCATTGCTGACGATCTGCGAGCCTCGCCGCCATGAGTAATTAAAAGGCGGGGGAAAACCCATCACCGCAACGGAGTAGGAGACACTCTCCCCTTGCAGCACCGTCGATGGCTGATGGGGCAAGGACAGGATGATCACAGGGGCGACCAACACACTGAGTGTGGCGGAGGCGCTCAGGACCGAGCCGATGGCATCGGTGACGAGGACTTGAAAGCTGCCGTTATTCGTCAGGCCAACGCTGAATAACGTGTAGGAACTATTAGTGGCTCCGCCAACGTTCGTGCCGTTAAAAAGCCACTGATAGCTGATGGGATAGCCACTCAAGGCAGAAACGCTGAAAGTAATGTTGGTGGCCGCCACGTCGGTCAAACTCCCCAAGCGGATGCTTCGGTTCTTTGGCTGCTGGACGATGAACTTCACCTGAGTAATAAGCCAAGAGATTACATTGGTTGGATTGTCCGGATTCCAGAGCAGATTCACTGTGTTGGTAATCAAACCTTCCATGGCGGGAGTGATTGTGATGTTAACTGTCGCCACTGTCCCATTGGTCAAATCCCCCAGGGCACACGTAACTACTCCGGAATTATTGCTGCAACTCCCCTGGCTGGCGGAAGCCCAAAGGAAGGTTGCGTTTTGCGGCAGGATGTCGGTGAGAACGACGTTGGTGGCATTCGTCGCTCCAAAGTTAGGAATGGTTATTGAGTAAGTGAGAGGTTGCCCACGCCCAACTATTCCAGACGAAGGGAGTTGGGTCGGCGCCGGGCCGGTGAGGGCTTGAAAAGCGACTCGGGCAATTTGGCCAGCGCCCGCCGCGTTAGGATGAACGGTGTCTGGGAACCACTCCGGATGACCGCTAAGTCCCGTGTTCACATCGATTACGGGCCTTCCCGTCTCCTGGTCGGCTTGCACGATGGCAGGGATGACTTCGTTTTGAACCACCGGCGATGTGATTCCGAATGCGCCGCTGCCGTAAACCGGGCAGAGGGTGCAGACGTAAACGAGGGGTTGGTTCGAGAGCGCGGCGTAGTGTGAGATCAGCGCCTGATAGTCGGCGTCGAAATTGGTTTTGTAATGCCAGTTCTGCGGCTTGGAATCGTTGCTGCCGAGCATGATCAATACGATATTGGGGTTCCAGGCAGTGCTGTCTGTGTATTCGGTTGTGCTCCAGTAGGGAAGATCGCCTTGCTTCAGGAGCGTGGCCCCGCTATGCCCGTAATTTCTGACCGTAAATCCGGCGCCCAGTAATTGGCCCAGGACAGCAGGATAGCCTTGCTGGCTCGGATCGGCCAAACCGGCCCCAGCCGTGATGCTGTCGCCGACACAAGCAACCTTAATCTGACCTACCACCCACGAAGGCTGAGACAGGCACCAGAAATTTACGGCAAGGAAAAAAGGGGTTATGCGCGAGAGGCGAGTCTGCGGTTTCATCGAGAGGACTATCTCACGTCCCGCCCCGGAGACAATGATTGCTTTAAGCCACCGTGACTTCCTTGCTCAGATAGACATCCTGAATAGCGTTGAGCAAAGCAATGCCTTCGGTCATGGGACGCTGAAAGGCCTTCCGGCCAGAAATCAGTCCCATGCCGCCGGCTCGTTTGTTGATCACGGCAGTGGTGACTGCATTCGCCAGATCTGCGGCTCCCTTTGACTCTCCACCGCTGTTGATCAACCCGGCGCGGCCCATGTAGCAATTGGCCACCTGATAACGGCAAAGATCGATGGGATGATCGCTGGTCAGCTCCGAGTAAATGCGTTCATCGAGTTTGCCGTAGCTGGAACCGCCGGTGTTCAGCGCCTTGAAGCCGCCGTTGTTCTCTGGCAGTTTCTGTTTGATGATGTCGGCCTGGATGGTGACGCCGAGATGATTGGCCTGGCCGGTGAGATCAGCAGAGACGTGGTAGTCTTTTTCCTGCTTAAAGGCATTGTTGCGCAGATAGCACCAGAGCACGGTGGCCATCCCCATCTCATGCGCGTGCGCGAAAGCCTGGGCCACCTCTACAATCTGCCGCCCGCTCTGGTCGGAACCGAAATAGATCGTCGCCCCGACTGCGGCCGCGCCCATGTCCGCCGCCTGCTTGACGGTTCCGAACATGATTTGATCAAACTTGTTCGGGTAAGTCAGCAATTCGTTATGATTCATTTTAACCAGAAATGGAATCCTGTGCGCATATTTGCGCGCGACGGCACCCAGCACTCCATAAGTGGAAGCCACTGCGTTGCATCCCCCCTCGAGGGCGAGCCGCACGATGTTTTCCGCATCGAAATAATCCGGGTTTTTGGCGAAGCTGGCCCCGGCGGAATGTTCGATTCCCTGGTCCACGGGCAGGATGGAGAGATAGCCCGTACCTCCGAGACGGCCATGGTTGGCGAGCCGTTGCAGGTTGACGAGGACCCTATTATTGCGGTCCGAGACGGTGAAGAGCCTGTCCACCAGGTCTGGGCCGGGAAGGTGCAGACGTTCCTTCGATATCTTTGGGTTTTTGAAATTAAGGAGATAATCGGCCTTTTCGCCGAGCAATTGAGCAATGGGTGTCATGATTTATCCATTTCGGTTGTATGGTTGTAAGTTGAATAGCATCCTAAAGCAACTCCGCAGAATACTTGTTCGCTTTTCCAACTCCATCGGATGAGGGACCGTAGGACACCTGATTAACCAAAAAGGCTGACAGCCGTGTGCGGATTGCTCGGACATGGATGCCCCTGAATCAGGCGCTCATTCGGAGAGCCTGTTTTAAAATTGCGTGGGGTCCTGCGGCGAGTGATTTTCGCTGTGGCCAAGGCGGCGAGGCCGGAGCATCCCCGCAGCGGGCTGTGGTGGCCGAGTCAACGCAAGCCGCAGACAAAAGACCCGCCGCCCGGAG
>JBBRPK010000267.1:0-5336 GCA_038228235.1 Verrucomicrobiota bacterium | reverse complement strand
GCCAAATCAAACGCCGACAGAGCACTTGTCCGGCTTTCCTGGAGAAGATGGGCCGACGCATCAATCGAGTGATTTCCTATGTCACAGGCACTGTTTCTATACTTTAGAGCACCCCTGTCAAGCCCGAATCAGAACAATATATGGTTTGACCTCGACCATGGTGAATTGATTGATTACGCGAGTCCAATCCTGGTCCCCGTGATCGGTCCACTCAGAGCCTGTTTTAAAATTGCGTGAGGTCCTGCGGCGAGGGATTTCGGCTGTGGCCAAGGCGGCGAGGCCGGAGCATCCCCGCAGCGGGCTGTGAGGGCCGAGTCAACGCAGGCCGCAGGCAAAAGACCCGCCGCCCGGAGGGTTTTCGGGGAAAAGGCCTGCTGGCTTTGTTGCTCCTCGGTCACAGACCCTTGGCGGGTATGCTCGCTCGTCGCGCCTCGCCATCCAGCCTTTTCCGCGAAAACAGAACCACACGGAATTTTAAAACAGGCTCTCAATGGCCAAAACGCCAGGACTTACCACATCAATTATGGAAATCAGAATTATCGGACAACGGTTGTTTCCACTGACTGGTCCGAAGCCCAGGTAAAGCAGCAACTCGCCCTGATCGACCAGGTCACTGCCGTGGATGCAAACATCGAAACACTCCAATTCTTGCAGGAAGCGCGGCTTTCCCTCGCCGCAAGGGTAAGTAAATAGAGCAAAGTTTCATGATTATGAAAATAACTCCGTCAAACTCAAAAGTCCCAGTCCTACCTATTTAACGGCGTCCTTAGCTTTCTCCGCGCCTTCCTTGATAGCGTCGCCGGTCTTCTCTGCCGCCTTCTCAATTTTGTCGCCTACTTTTTGGGCCGGACTTCTTTCGCAGCCGGTGAAGGCCAAGCCTCCAAGGAGCGCTGATACTATCAACATCATTTTAAACATTTTCAATCGTTTGCCTTTCGTTTGGTACATTGGAGCCGTAATCCTTTCTTTTGGAATTCCGGACCGAAAGCCATTAAGCGAGTCGTGTGCCACGGATTTCTCTTGCCTAACACCTTAAAAAGCGCCTAACGCGAGGGATCGTGGTTGCAAACTGCAAGACTGGCATTCAGTCGAAGGTTGCAAAATGCAACTGGGGTCGCAATCCAACTGACCTTGAATCGGCAACGCGCCAACAGGTCAAACTCAAAGCCCGGATCCGCCACATCGATCCCCGCATGAGAACATAGCTGGGGCAGAGCAGCACTTCCCGATTCGCGGCGCGCGCGGGGCGACGCGCCCTACCTCGCGGGACGGCGCGCGCGGAGCGACGCGCCCTACCTCGTGCGACGGCGCGCGCGGAGCGACGCGCCCTACCTCGTGCGACGGCGCGCGCGGAGCGACGCGCCCTACCTCGTGCGACGACGCGCGCGGAGCGACGCGCCCTACCTCGTGCGACGACGCGCGCGGAGCGACGCGCCCTACCTCGTGCGGCGGCGCGCGCGGAGCGACGCGCCCTACCCCGCGCGGCGGCGCGCGCGGAGCGACGCGCCCTACCTCGCGGGGCGGCACGCGCGGAAACACTAACGAGTTTGGAAATAACAGATCCATTGGTGTAGTTACTAATCGTCACTGCGATCGGTGAGGCGTTGGACATGTAACGGGTCGGATCGCGGTCGGAAGACCGAGGATGGACCCGGAGAGGAGGATGGAAAAAGGGAGGAAAACCTCTGAACTGATCAAGCGAAACAGCATAGATGGATTGAAGCAGGCAGACTTGGAGAGACACGAATTAAACGAATTTTGACGAATCGGGCGAACGTCGGAAAAAATGGGATGGCCACGAAAAAGCAAAGAGCCACAAAGAGGGCGAAGAAGGAGGGTTCTGAGATCCGGATTACGCAGATGAGGCGAGATCGCAGGGTGCGGACCGCCTTGCTCCACTCGCCTGGCACTGCCAGGCTTCGGGTGAGCAAATGACTCGCGCTGAGTTCAAACGCAAACGGGACCGCTGCACGGGCAAGGAATCTTCCGCATACCAGGGTCATTTTAATGACCTTTGCGATTTGCTTCAGCAGGGGTTGAACCGCCGTCACATGTTCGTAACATAGTTGTCACAGAAGTGTCACAAATATGTCTTTGCACGAAGCTTACATTTGTGTGACAAAGCTCGTTGTTATGTTTTCCCTGCAAAAACTATTAAGTCAGGACGGCAAGTTCTTCACCTTGCTGGAAGCCAGCGCGGAGGAATGCCGTGCCAGCGTTCAAACTCTCCAACGAATTATCGCCAAGGGCCCCAGTGATGTGTCCCTGGACGAATTCGCCGCCTCTCGACGAAAGGAAAAACAAATCAACACCGAAATCAACGAACTCCTTTGCCGCGTCTCCGTGACCGCGCTGGATCGTGAAGACATCGAATCGCTGTCCAATGCCCTTTATAAGATTCCCAAAACGGTGGAGAAATTTGCCGAACGCTACCTCGCCTCGGGCGATGATGTGCGCGACGCGGATTTTGCCAAACAAGTGGCGCTTCTGGAAAAGGCCACGACCATAATCGTGACCATGCTGAAGGAGCTCCAACAGAAATCTCACCTGGAAAGATTGCGGGCACAAAACGAGGAGTTGCAACAAATCGAGGGCGATGCGGATGACCTTATTCTCGACACTTTAAAGGCGCTCTACAGCCGGCGGGACGATCCGGTCAGGGTTATTATCCTGAAGGACCTTTACGAGCTTTTGGAAAAGATTGTGGACCGTTGCCGCGACGCGGGCAACGTCATCTCGCATATCACGCTGAAGAACTCCTGAACCCATGTCCCCGCTGCTCTTCCTCTTGATCGTGCTGGCGATGGTGTTGATTTTTACTTATACCAATGGCTTTCATGACGCCGCCAATGCCATCGCCACGGTGGTCGCGACGAAAGTCCTGACTCCGAAGATGGCCGTAACTTGGGCGGCCATTTTTAATTTCATCGGCGCGCTGGGCGGCACGGCTATAGCCAAAACCGTCGGGGCGGGTTTGATCGATACAAGCTACGTAACGCTGACCACAGTTTTGTGCGCCATGATCGCGGGGACGGCTTGGAACATCCTGACCTGGTATTTCGGACTGCCGACCAGTTCCAGTCATTCACTGATTGGCGGTTTGCTTGGGGCCGCCCTGGGCTCAGCACAGAAATGGCATGTCATCAAATGGTCCGTCGCGAAAATAGACCCCAAGACCGGCCACACGGTGATGGACGGTCTCTATTACAAAGTCATCCTGCCCATGGTTTCCTCGCCCATTATGGGATTCATCGGCGGGTTCCTTATCATGGGGCTGCTTTTCCTGATCATCCGGCCTATGAGGGAGCGGCTCGTCAATGTCCTTTTTGGCCGACTGCAATTGGTAAGTTCGACTTACATGGCGTGGTCGCACGGGTTCGCCGATGGCCAAAAGACCATGGGGGTCATGGCGCTGGCGGTCTTCGCCGCCACGCAGGCAGGGCAACTGGAGAATTTGCCGCCCTGGCTTCAGTTTCTGCGCACGCCCAAGTTTGAAATTGCCACCTGGGTCAAATGGTCCTGCGCGCTGGCGATGGCGCTTGGGACTTATATCGGCGGTTGGAGGATTATTGCCACGCTGGGCCGCAAACTGGTTAATCTGAAACCGGTCAACGGTTTTGCAGCCGAAACGACCGCCGCCACGATCTTGCTCATCACTGGAAAACTGGGCATGCCCGTCTCGACGACTCATTGCATTAGTTCGTCTATTATCGGTGTGGGATGCGCGAAGCGTTTCGGAGCGCTTGATTGGGTGATCGTCGAGCGGATGATCTGGGCCTGGGTGATGACCATTCCCGCCACGGGACTGCTTTCGTATTCGTGCGTACGCTTGCTCGCTGCATTGGGAGTTCACTGAAACCCGGAACCGCCGGACGCCTGATCAACCCAGTGCAGCGTTATTGGGGGAGCCGCATACGGCTTTCGCAAAAGCCGGTTAATTGGATTTAGGTTTCCACGCACTTCTGGATTCTAATGCTCAGAGCCTGTTTTAAAATTCCGTGGGGTCCTGTTTTCGCGCGCTGGATGGCGAGGCGCGACGAGGGAGCAGATCCGCCAGCGATCTGCGCACTTTCAAGTTGGGCAGGACGATACCAGTCAAATTCTCCACTGCTTGTGGAGGCTCGCCGGTGCTCTCCGGCATCCACCGGCTGCAGGTGCTCAAGTACACGGACCAGACCACCGCCAGCGATCCCATCGATGCGACGCCGACCGACGCGGCCACGACGGGAGATGAGTTCCGGCTGACCGGCGGGGAATGGCATTTCAATCTGGACACGCAGGCGACTGGGATGAGCGCGGGTATCTGGCTGCTGCGCGCCACGCTGTCGGATGGCAGCCAGCACAGCGTCTGGATTCAGATTAAGTAGCAGTGCTCACCGCCGACGGCAGCATTTCTCCAGCGCCCCTCCAGGGCGCGGGCATCATGGGGCATGGTTCTCCGGGGGCTGCGCGGACTTGCCCCCGGCTAATTTCCGTGAACCCTCCGGGTTTTCGGGCAGCCTCCGTGAGTTCCTAGCGAAGGGTTCCCAAAAATGAGCTGCGGTCCGTATAGATGTCTCACAGCTTGCTGATTGCCGCGATCTGGCTTGCGGGGACAGTGGGTTGGCGCCATTTTCGGTGGCGAGCACATGACTCCCGCTGAGTTCAAACGCAAATGGGACCGCTACACAGGCAAGGAGTCTTCCGCATACCAGAGTCACTTTAATGATCTGTGCGATTTGCTCAAGCAACCCACTCCAGCTCATGCCGACCCGAGCGGCTCGGAGTTTTTCTGTTTCCAGAAGCGCGTGGTCAAGGATGTGGAACTCTTTGCTTTGCATGACGATGGATCGGATCTGAGCGAAACTGAGGAGCGCGGCTTCGCGGATGTGTGGAAGAAGCTCTGCTTTGACTGGGAATACAAAGGCAAGGAGAGTCTCGACTTCCTCCACCCTGCCATAGTAGCAATTCCGGTATGGTAACCCGTTACGGAGCAGCAGAACTGTATGGATTCGATGTCTCGGTCTTGCCACCCGAAAGAATTCGCGAGCTGGCGTCAGCGAAACACAAGGACATGCCATGCCCTTTTAAACCGCACGAGGCTGGCAAACCGGTTCCGAAATGTCACAAGAAGGGCGGCGTTTGCTCGCTGAGGCAGTTCGTCCAGGAAGCTGGCAGCGTGACCGCCGTAGGCCAACCGGTCACAACATGTCCTAGCCCGACTTCGCGGACTCGAGCTTCCAAAACCCGTAACTCATTGCAAATCAAGGCACCGATCCTAAAGGTCTGCACTACGCCGGCTCATTTGGTGGTTACTTGTGCAGCCGTGATTTTCGGTGGTGGTTGCTCCGGCAACT
>JBBRPK010000266.1:0-5339 GCA_038228235.1 Verrucomicrobiota bacterium | reverse complement strand
TGTCGATCAGCCCCTCATTGAACTGCTGGAGGATTTGCTGGAGAAACAGGTTGGTGAGGCGTTTTGCGATTTGCTTTTTTAATAGCCCCAAGTCAAACCAACCGCTGTCCCTTGGTCGAGGGCTTTCGTCGGCCGTCGCTAAGCACAGGCCTCCTCAAGCCCTCGACCAAGGGACAGTTCCAACCGCCACATCACCTGTCCCCTTTTGAACTCGCAGCCGTCCCCTTTTGTACCCGCCCCGACAGCACAAAATGTTTGGGGCATAGTCACGGCTGATGAAACCCGTTGAACATGAACGACTTACACGGAGGCGACCAGATAACTCTTAAACTAGGGCTAGGCGCTTGATTGGGCAAATCAGGTCTGCCCGCGCGCTAAAACGGTGCATTTGCGAGGGAATCTACGAAAACTCAAACTGCCCGGCGATAGCTATTTGGGGCCGGTTCAGAATACCTGCGGCACCCCTTCTTCCAGCATCTTGACGCGATGGCTCATGCCGTCCCGATGCGCGATTTCCTTCAACCAGCGTGGTGGGGCATCCATGTCCTCGAAAGAGAGCTTAAAACTGCCGTAGTGCATCGGCACAAACCATTTGGCCCCGAGGTCGCGGAAGACATGCATGGCTTCGTCCGGCCCCATGTGCACGTTGCGAAAAGAATCGGGATAATACGCGCCGATGGGCAAAAGAGCTATCTCTGGCGCGCACCGCCGGCCGATTTCCTTGAAACAATCGCTGTAGGCGCTGTCACCTGCGTGGAAGAGGCAGCGTCCCTGGTGTTCCAAAACAAATCCCCCAAAACCACGATGATGATCATGGAGGGTGCGGGCGCCCCAGTGTTTGCAAGGGGTCAAGGTGACCTTCCACTCCCCGTGGGCAAAACTCTCCCAGGTCTGTAATTCAATCACGCGCCCGAAACCAAGATCGTGCGCCAGATCGCCCACCCCCCAGGGCATGACCGCAATTTTGGGAGCAGGCAACTTGCGCAAGGTGGGCTTATGAAAATGGTCGAAATGAGCGTGGGTCAGAAGGACTAGATCGATTGGCGGCAGGTCGCGAATCCTCAGGCCCGCGCGCTTGATTCGCTTCAAGAGAAAAAGCCAATTGGCGAAATTCGGGTCGATGAGCACGTTCAAATCATTGAATTGGACCAAAAACGAGGAGTGGCCAATCCAAGTCAAAGCCACATGGCCGCGGGTGAGCTTGGGGAAAATGGGACGTTTCTGTTGGCCGACCCGGGGGGTCAACAGGGCTTTCCAGACCATCTCATAAAAGAACGTGCTCGGATTGAAATGATTGCTGGGAGTCAGTTCTTTGAAAGAACGAGGCAGGCGCCGGCGCCGGCGCGGCGGCTCCCCGTGGCTGGAGGATTCTCTTGTCATTCTGGATTTCTGCTGCTATTATTGTTACAGCCTCGGCGCAATAAATTCAACGGCAGCTTTTTTTATTTCAATTCTTCTGAGTGCTGTTAAACCGCTCCAATGCATCTCGTTGACAAGCAGCTTGATACTTTCCTGCGCCAGCAGCCGCGGTTGGGAGAAGGCATCTATCTCGCGCGTGGAGCGGTGGTGGTCGGCGACGTAACCCTTGGGGATTTTTCCAGCGTTTGGTACAACGCCGTTTTGCGCGGAGACATTAA
This sequence comes from Verrucomicrobiota bacterium, assembly GCA_038228235.1. Classification (GTDB taxonomy): domain Bacteria; phylum Verrucomicrobiota; class Verrucomicrobiia; order Limisphaerales; family JBBRPK01; genus JBBRPK01. Next base: position 3,702 of record JBBRPK010000266.1, on the reverse strand, counting down.
CCGGGTCGTCGTTGGGCATCATACCAACATTCAGGACAACGCCGTGTTGCATCTGGAGAGCGAATTGCCGTGCCTGGTGGGGAATTATGTCACGGTTGGCCATGCCGCCATAGTGCATGCCTGCACGGTCGGTGATGAAACATTGGTTGGGATGGGAGCCGTGATTCTGGACGGAGCCACCCTTGGCCGGCAGTGCTTAATCGGGGCCAAGGCCCTCGTCACCGCTCGAACTCAGATTCCCGACGGCTCGCTAGTCCTCGGCTCTCCAGCCAAAGTTGTGCGTCCGTTAACCGACCAGGAAAAGCAAGGGCTGCGACTTTCCGCCGAACGATATGCCGCCAACGCCGCCTATTGCTTGCGGCACCGCATAAACGTTTGAACCATGCGCCCGAGGGCGCGCCATCATCGCTTCCTCAGAACAGCGCGGGCTGGGGCGCCTTCGATGCCAATCACCTTCAACGGCAGGCAGATGAGATCGTAAGTGCCCGGCTTTACCTTGGCGAGGTTGAGACCTTCGATAATCCAAATTCCGGCGCCAAGAAGGGCTTGATGGGTCTCCAAGCCATCGCATTTAAATCCCCCGACCGAAAGATAATCGATCCCCACCGTCTGAATCTCGAGCTCGGCGAGATAGCGGGCGGCTTCCTTCGAAATATAAACAAACTCTTCATCGAACGCGTCAGATTTCCAGGAGGCTGTCGAGTTTCGAGTCTTGAAAAGGATGCGCTCGCCACGGTTGATTTTGTGAGGCTGGATTTCCTCCAGTTTGATTGACTTCCTGTCCTTGATCTCGATGACACGCGCCGGGCCAATCGTGGCTTCAAGCGGCAATTGGTCAAGGCTCTTGCCCGTAGCCAGGAAATGAAGCGGAGCATCCATGTGCGTGCCGGTATGCGCGCCCATCGCCAGGAAGGAAACATTGCAAACTTCGCCTCGCGCCATATCCCGGATTCTTTTGATATCGGTCTCGGGATCACCCGGCCAATGCACCATGCCGTTGCGGATGGGCACCGAGATGTCTTGCCAGTTTGTCATGAGGATTCAGGTATTGGAAATACTGAGGAGGTTCGATTAACCAGCATCCCTTGTCACTCCAAGGTGATCACGCTTTTGATCCCGGGGCTCTTGCCTTGCAAGAGATCGGCGAAAGATTCCAAAGGATAGCGGCCAGTGATCAAAGCGCGGAGCGCGTCAGGCCAGCGCTTTTTGAAAAGGCCCAGATCCCGAATCGCCCCTTCGAATGCCGGACGGTCGGCATTGACCGTGCCGATCACGGCTTGGTTTTTCAATACCAGATCGCGCATCAGACAATCGGCTTGAATCGGAATGGCAGGTTTTTGCGCAGGAATGCCGGTGAAGACAAAAATGCCATTCAGGCCCAGAAGCTTCATCACATCAAAGGAGATTTGAGCAACCCCCACCGCCTCATACACCAAGTCCACATTTCCGATTTCGGCGGCCAACTGCTTCAGGGAAACGGTTTGAGCGGACAGATATTTTGCGCCGAGGGAATTGACCAGCTCGGATTTCGGATTGGGAGCGGGCGAGCGGGAGTAAACGAAAGTGGTAAAACCGTTGACGAGCAGCGTCATGGCCCCAAGAATCCCGACTGGGCCCGCCCCGAGCACAACGGCCGTTTTGCCGTGACCCCGTCCTTGGCCCGCGAGAGCTGAATTTTCCCAAGGCAGCCGCTGCTGTACCTGCCAAACTTGCGCGAGCGCCTTTTCCGCGACGGTCAGGGGTTCCACCAAGACTCCCACGTCGCGCAGCTCGCGCGGGACGAAGTTCAAATGCTTTTCCTCTTCGACAAAGTACTCGGTCATGAACCCGTGCGTCATCTTGATCCCCCGCTCGGTGAAATCTCCGCTGAAACAAAAATCCTGCCGATCCGAGCGGCAGGGCGAGCAGGAATGATGGGGACAGGGCCGTCGAACGGAGGGCACGACCAGATCGCCCAGTTTGAATTGGGAATCACTGCATCCCACTTCCACGACTTCGCCCAGCGCCTCATGGCCCAGAACTAGGAACTCCGAGCCGGCAGGCGGGGTTCCATATTCAAAATTGCAAATCTCACGATCCGTGCCGCAGACACCCACCTCGATGGTCCGAATCTTGAGGTGATTTGCTGCAGCCAACTGGGGAGTAGCATGCGACACGATGGCGACCGCGCGCTTGCCCGGCAAGACTCCGACGGCCCGCATACTTCCATTTTTTGTATAGGTCTGGCCCATGCTCTTACTTCTTCTTTACGTCGTAACAGAGCAACACATCTTGATCACGTAGATAAAGGTTTCCGCCAATCACCAGGGGATGCGCCCAACTCCGCATTTGGCTGCGGTCGGGTTGCTCGAATCTTCCCTTTTCTATGAAGCCCTTCGTTGTGGCTTCAATCAGAACCACTGTGCCTTTTCCTTCGGTGCGCAAATAAAGATGGCCATCAGCATACACAATGGAGCCCTTGCCCAGTTTTTGCTTTTCTTCCCAAACCATGTTGCCCGTTTTGAATTCCTGGCATACCCAGCCTTTGCCATCGGAGAAGCCATAGAGATGCTCGCCCACCAGCACGACCCCACCGTGATGGTTGACCATTACCTTATTTGCATAAACCTGCTCGGCGGCAAACTCGTTTCCTGATTTGGTGATTTTGAATAAATTGCAACCAATTCCGTACCCGGAGGTCACGTACACATAATTGTCGTGATAGATCGGGTCGGGCACCACCGCTGTGCTGCCCCGGCGGGGCGCGCGCCACAAAAGCCGGCCATCCTCTACAGCGACTCCGGCCACACTGGCGTCGGTAAGCTGTAGGTACTGCGGCACCCCGCTAATTTCGGCCTTAATGATCGACGAGTAAGCGGCAGCATCCTTGAGTTCCTTGCTTTGCCACATGACATCCCCAGTCTTTTTGTTCAAAGCGATGAGGGTCCCCTTGGAGCCGCCGGGAGTGCAGAGAACCCTCTCGCCATCGACGAGGGGCGACTCAGAGTTCCCCCAATGTGACATCATCCGTCCGCCAAAGTCTTGATTTAGATTCTTGCGCCATTGTTCCTTGCCGCTGGCAGCCTCCACGCAGACCAAATCACCATATTGGCCCAACGCATAGACCAGATCTCCATCCAAGGTCGGGGTGCAGCGCGTGCCCGGACGCTCCGAATCGTTTCCGCCAGGCCGGCCAACCTTTGCCGCCCAAAGAGGCTTTCCCTTCAGGTCTAACGCATAGATGAAGCTTGAGTCCGAACCATCACCCATGGTGAAAATCCGCGAGCCGGAAACAGAAATACTGGAAAAACCATGCCCAATACCCTCCGTCTTCCATGCCAGCGTCGGTCCATCGGAGGGCCATTCCTTCAAAAGCCCGGTATCGGGAGAAATGCCGTTGCGATGGGGGCCGCGCCATTGCGGCCAATCGGCGCCCGTAGCGAACCCTCCAGGACTGAAAATACAAGCCAGGCAAAGAGACAGGGAGAGCGAGGGTAAGCGTGCCATATAAATGTTTTGACGAACATTACGACAGCTTTTGTTCAAAAGTAAAGCCGTCTTTTAGATATAGCTTATTGCTGAGTGTGATTAAAAGTGGGTGAGGTTAGTTCCACAAAGATTCCCATTGCTGGTTGACTCTGAGGACCCGCAGGTGTGCTATCTGATCAGCGTGGTCGACCAACCAGGCTGCGCCAGCCTTTTTGAGGCGGGCCTGGAGCACAT
>JBBRPK010000265.1:0-5352 GCA_038228235.1 Verrucomicrobiota bacterium | reverse complement strand
GGAAAAGGCCGACTGGCTTCGTTGCTCCTCGGTCGCAGATCGCTGGCGGATATGCTCCCCTCGTCGCGCCTCGCCATCCGGCCGTTTCCCCGAAAACAGGACCCCACGGAATTTTAAAACAGGCTCTGAGCACCGTTCCGCCGTCACCCTCGACCCTCCCCCCAAGTGGAATTCAGGTCTATTTCTCATCGGTCGTCCCTTCTTTTACTCCTGCCACGCAGCGGGCGCAGATTGTCGGGTGTTCCGGATCGGAACCGACATCGGTTTCCCAATGCCAGCAACGCTCGCACTTTTGCCCGTCCGCTTTCCGGACTGAGACTTGGATTTCAGGGGTGTCTGAGTTGGCAAATTCGAGTTGGGAGACGTTGCACAACTCCCGTAGGGCGTCCTGATTTGCCACAGCCGTAGCGAGAGCTTCGGATTGTCCCGCCAGGATCAGTTTTGCCTCCAGGGCCTTCCCGATCGTTTTCGTCTGCCGAGCCTTTTCTAGTTCGTTCAACGCCATATTGCGCAACTCGAGCAAAGCGTCCCAGGTGGATCGCTCTTCGGCGGAGCGGCGAAAGCCCTCGCCGGCCCAAATGGCCAGATGCACTGATTCGACAGTTTTGCCCGGGATGCATTCCCAGGCTTCATCAGCAGTGAAAACCAGAATTGGCGAAAGCATCTGACACAACCCGGCGACCATACGGTGGAGAGCGCTTTGAGTAGAGCGGCGGCGCGGCGAATTGGCAGCATCGGTGTAGAGCCGATCCTTGACCACGTCGTGATAGATGGCAGACAGTTCGACGGCAGCGAACTGGCTGATCTTCTGGTAAACATCGTGGAACTCATAGGCTTCATAGGCGGCGAGGACCTGCGTTTGCAGGTTCCCGAACTCACCCAGAATCCAACGATCCAGGGCCGTCAGCTTGCCATCGGGCAACCCGTGTTTGGCTGGCTCATAATCGAATAAATTCGAGAGTTCATAGCGGAGCGCATTGCGGATGACCCGATAGGTTTCTCCTACTTTGTTGATGCGTTCTTCGCTCACGATGAGATCGTTTCGAAAATCCTGCGACGCCACCCAGAGACGGACAATGTCAGCCCCATATTTTTTAATATAGGCCTCGGAAGTCTGCGGTTTTTCGTAAACGCCCTGTCCTTGCTTGCTCTTGGAGATTTTCTCGCGGTCGGCATCCACCATAAACCCGTGGGTCAGCACGGTCTTATACGGTGGGACGCCGTTGCCCGCCAGCGAGAGGAGCAAAGAGGATTGAAACCAACCGCGATGTTGGTCAGTGCCTTCGAGATAAAGGTCCGCTGGCCATGCGAGCGCGGCGTCAGAAGTTTGGCGTGTGGGATGGGCCAGTTCGCCGCGGCGCATTAATACCGCGCGCGAAGACGAGCCGGAGTCGATCCAGACATCCAGAGTGTCGTTGGATTTAGAAACAGGTTCATTCCCGGTCCAGTTTTCTGGTTTCAGGGCGCTCCAGAGGTCAGCGACGGATTTTTCGAACCAAACATTGGAACCATGCTGCTCGATCAGGCCGGCGGCATTGCGCACCGTCTGTGCATCCAAAATTGCATTCCCCTGCGCGTCGTAAAAGGCAGGAATGGGGACGCCCCACGAACGCTGCCGCGAGATGCACCAGTCAGGCCGGCTTTTAACAGCGGCTTCGATCCGGCTCTTTCCCCAGTCCGGCACCCATTTGACTGATTCAATGGCCGCCAGGGCCGTCTCGCGAAAGTTGTGATGATCGATCCGGATGAACCATTGGTCCATGGCGCGAAAAATAATCGGCGTTTTGCTCCGCCAGCAGAAAGGGTAGCTGTGGTGATAATCTTCCTGGCGGACCAAGGCTTTGCGAAGACGCAACTCATGCAGCACCACTTCATTAGCTTCGTTTTTGCCATGCTTTTCCAGGATGGATTTGCCGACCATTTCAAGGGGCATTTGTTGTTCTACCGGCAGATCATTCGTGTGGGTGAGACGGCCATCATCATCCACAGGTGAATAAATCGGAAGCCCATGCTGCTGACCCAGAGCGTAGTCTTCCAACCCGTGTCCTGGCGCAATGTGCACGAAACCGCTGCCGGTGGCGCTTTCCACGAAGGCATCGCCGGGGAAGAGCTTGCCGGTGCGGGCGCAGAAGGGGTGTTGATATTCAATGCGCTTAAGTTGGTCTCCTTCCAGACTGCGAACAATTTCGTAACTCTCCCAGCCACATTTCTGCCCCACGCTGGAGAGCAAAAAGGTTGAAAGAATATAGGTCTCACCGCCAACGCGAACGTGCGAGTAGCTGAAGGTGGAGTTGTAGGCCACGGCCAGGTTGGCTGGCAGGGTCCACGGGGTTGTGGTCCAGATGAGGATCGATGTGTTAGGCATCCCCACCACCGGGAATTTCACGAAGATGCTCTGGCTAACATGATCGTGGTATTCGACCTCGGCTTCGGCAAGGGCGGTCCGGGCTGGGATACTCCAATAAACGGGCTTTTTGCCGCGATAAACAAAACCCTTCTCAACGATGTCGGCGAAAAGCCGCAGTTCGTCGGCCTCATATCGGCGATCCAGAGTGAGATAGGGATCGGCCCAGTCGCCTAGAACCCCTAGCCGCTGAAACTGCGTTCGCTGAATATCAATGTACTTCCGCGCATAGGCCTCGCAGGCGCTGCGGACGGTGGCGGAATCGACGGCGGCGTGGCCGACTTTGCGCAATTCCTGGGTGACTTTGAACTCGATGGGCAAGCCATGACAATCCCAGCCAGGAACATAAGGGGCGCTTTTGCCCCGCTGAGTCTGGTACTTGACGATGATGTCTTTAAGGATTTTGTTCAGCGCTGTCCCAATATGGACATCGCCGTTGGCAAAAGGGGGTCCATCGTGCAGGACGAATTTTTCTCCGCCAGCGCGAGCGGCTTGGATTTTCTCGTAGAGCCGGTTCGCTTGCCATTGTTCCAGCCTCTGCGGCTCTCGCGCTACCAGATCGGCTTTCATGGGAAAACTGGTCTGCGGCAGATTTAGTGTATTCTTGTAATCCATCTCGAGTCAAAGGAAAGGCAGGGTATCTACGGTGGCAGGGAGTGTCAACGAGCAGGAAAAGCAATGCGCCAGGAAGGACGGGTTCCACGAGTCCCTAATCTCTTGAGCAAATAGGGACTCGTGGAACTCACTCGTGGAACTCGTCCTTCCCAAGGATGTGCCGAATCTCCGCCATAATGGAAAACTCGCTAATGAAAAGAGCATGGCAGGGAGCGGGGCGAAAGAAACGGCAAGATTCAATCGCGGACAGGTAAAAATCCATGCTGGCACAAGGCGCGAAGAAAACGGAAAAAGCTGCGAATACACTGTCGATGGCCAAATGCAGTTGCCCATGGCGGAGGGCATTGCTTGACTCGGAATCTGTGACTGAGCTCTCTACCGTGGCAACAAAAGGCGGATACGGGGGCCACGGGCCTTTACCTCAAGTCATCGGTCATCAACCAACTCGGCTTGCGCCAGATCGGAGGGCGAACGGCGTTAACCATTATGTCGAACCGGCGCGAAACTCGCCGCCTGTTTGCGCCGGTGGATTTGGAAATCCAGGGCCAACACCCAGTATCAGGTCACCGAACTGCCAGATGATCTGCCCAAGATCGTTGGCCAAATCCCGTCGGAGAGCATGGATTGGGTGATCGACCCGGTCGGACGCAAACTCATCAGGAATCCGGAACACGGCGGGGCGTTCTTGCACGAGGAATTTTAGGAAATGTGAATGAACATTTGGCTCATTTGGAAGTGGTGGCTGGCGCGGCTTCCGGTCGAGGTCGAGTGGAGGAGAAACCTTTAAAATGATAGTTTTGATTTGTTTGCCCGTGCGTTGAATATAACGGCAGCAGCGCTATTATGCCACCTGTCTGGAGCGCCGTTACTGACTCACCTCGATCCAGGCCACACCATAGGGTTCGAGCGGCGTTTGGAGTGGTTGGCTTTTCAAGTCGGCCACACTGCCGTGACGGATCACCTCCAGATTGCTGGCTGCCACGCTGGGGTTTAGCTTCATGAGCCGGAACTCGCCGCGCAGGCTCTTAGGAAAACGGATTGACACCTCAATCTTTTCGCCTGGAGGGCTGGAAGGGAAATTCCAAAAAACCAGATGGTTCCAGCTTCCGTTGCGCGCGGCAAAGGCTTTGATTTCATGAGTGGTTCCGGTCACCGGCAATTTTTGGCCCTTAACGAGGCTGAGCAATCGGAAGGCCTGATAGGCAGGCCGAACGCGGCCCTGGTTGTCCCAGAGACCATCCTCCTGGGGCATTACATTCCACCAGTGGGCCATGAAATCCACGCCTTTGGCGGACATCCAGGAATCGAATTTGGAACGATCAACAAATACATCCCGAAGGTGGTAGTAGGCGGAGCGAGTCAGGCCCTCTTCCTGGAATATCCGGGTGGTTTCCAACACGAAAGCGGATTGAAAACCCGGCGCAGGGACAGGATTGCCCAAGGCCATGTTCCATTCGTCCAGAATGGTTTCGGTTTCTGCCAGGCGAGGATGTTTGGCCAGTTTTTGCTTCACCTCCTGAATGCTTTTTCGAAAGTGGTTTGGCTCGCTGCTGTAAACGTGCCATGAGAAAAAATGGAGCGGCGCGTTCCCTTTTGCGCAATGCTCGATCAGCGCATCGCCCACCCGGCTCCGATAACCGGCCAGAGCCGGCCCGCCCACTTTCGCCTTCGGGTCAGCCCGCAGAATGGCCTCGATGGTGTGCGTGTAGTAAATCACGTAATCTTCCGGTTTGAAGCGATACGGGCAGCCGCCATCCTCGCCAATGTCCGGCTCGTTACCCACTTCCCAATACTCGATGCCGAACTTGCGGCGCTGATTACAATGGGCCACCAACTCGAAGACGAGTTTCTCCCAGTCCTTGTATTCGGTGGGATGCACGATTTCCTGATCGAGTTTGGGATAAAGCACATGCGGTTTAAAACAAAGGGAAAGCAGCGGCTTCGCTCCCGTGGCGAGGATGGCTTCAATACTCTTGTCCAGGGTTTCCCAATGGTATTGACCCGGCGCCGGATTGAGGTCGAAATACTCCTGCACGAAGAGCCGGATCGTTTGAGGCTGAAGCTGCGCAATCTGTTCAAGATGTGGGGCGATGATCGGTTGATCTGAAAGCCCGCCTTGACCCAGAGCGAATCGGGTCAGATCAATCCCCTCGCCCGGTTGGCCAGTATCGACTTCTAGCTGAACTGGCGCCCCTAAGCCGTAACTATTCAATAGCGCAGGGGCTTTTTGGGCAGATCGGTGCAGCACGACGCCGCGCAACCAAATCTGCCGAGGCGCTCCGGCGGCCATCCAGCGACCATCTTCGGGTCTGCCGGGCCTAGCTCAGGGTGGT
>JBBRPK010000264.1:0-5400 GCA_038228235.1 Verrucomicrobiota bacterium | reverse complement strand
TCATCGCATCCTGGGGCTGGAGAAGGTCCCAAGGGTCCGGCTGTTCGCCGGTTAAAGCGGTACGCGAGCTGGGTTCAGAACGTCGTGAGACAGTTCGGTCCTTATCCACTGTGGGCGCAGGAAACTTGAGGGGTTCATTCTTTAGTACGAGAGGACCGAGAATGACGCACTTCTGGTGTGGCAGTTGTTCCGTCAGGGGCATCGCTGCGTAGCCATGTGCGGAAGAGATAAGCGCTGAAAGCATCTAAGTGCCAAGCTCCTCCCAAGATAATGTTTCCCGGGCCGCAAGGCCCCTAAAGACCCCCGGTAGACCACCGGGTTGATAGGTTAGGCGTGTAAGCGGAGTAATCTGTTCAGCGGACTAATACTAATCGGTCGTGAGGCTTGATTGCTTTTTTTCTTTCTCGAAAAGAAAATGCAATTTTAACTCGCGAACGTAAATTCCTTGGAATCCCTGTGTGTAGTTTTCAGAGAACCTGTTCTTTGAACAATTCTTAATATTTTTTTGGTGGCCATAAAGCTGTGGTCCGACCCGTTCCCATCCCGAACACGGCCGTCAAACACAGTCTTGCCGATGGTAGTGGTTTTATAGACTCCGCGAGAGTAGGTTGCCGCCAGATTTTTCATCAACAGCCGAAACCAATGCGTTTCGGCTGTTCGTCTTTATACCCACTCGAGGGTGATGCGCCGAACAAGACCATCCCCGCCTCTATCGCAGCCATGCGGCGCTGAGCCACCAAGCCATCAGGCGCTGTCCGCCAAACATCCAGATGACAGCGGCAAGGGCTATGTAAGGCCCGAAGGGGATGCGGCTGGACCACTCGCGCTTTCCGAGGACGACGAAGAGCATCCCTACCAGAGCCCCAATTACCGAGCTGACCATCAATGAGAAGAATGTGGCCTGCCAGCCAAGGAAGGCACCAATGGCTCCCATGAATTTCACGTCTCCAAATCCCATCGCCTCACGGGGCAAAAACATGGTATCGGTCACCACTTCCATATGGGGAACATGTTCCGGATTTAAAACCTCATCGCCGATAAGCAATTTCTCCGGCGATAATCGAACGGTCGTCGTTTGGTAACAGCGGTCTATCAGCTCGACGGCTTTGGCTTTGAAGGTGATGACATCAGATTTGCGATAGAACAACTCCTCGAACAAAATTTCCTGGCCGGGCAAAACCAGTGTGGTCTCCGTGAAAACGACTTTCGAACCAGGTTCCAGGTCCAGCCGTTGCCGGCCAAATAAAAGTTTTCCCAGGCGCACGATCAGATAAACCAGACCAAAGCCAATCCCGATGCCCAAAACACTTTGCAGCAGCGAAGAAACCTGGCTGGGAGCCGTTTGCAACTTCAGGGCCTCCTGTTGACCCCGGCTCAGTAATGTCGCGAGCAGCGTGAGCAAAGGATCCGATCTGCTATGGAGGGCCGGCACCGCCAGCGAGCAGAGAAAGCCCACTACCATGCCCCCGATCGTGATTTCGTCCGGGATGATAAAATGTTCCAAATCGATAAAAGTGGCCACGATGAAGCCCGCCAAAACTAAACAGTAAGCCAGAGCCAACAGCCTTTCCTGATGGCCGACTGCCAGCCAACTCCCCAAAAAGGCGAGGCCTGTCAGTAGTTCGACAAAAAAATATCGGGCGGAGATGGTGGCTCCGCAATGGGCGCAACGGCCGCGCAGAATGAGCCAGGTGAAGAGCGGAATATTTAGAAACCAGGGAATGGAATATTTGCAGTGCGGACAATGGGAAGGCGGGGAAACCAGGCTTTCTCCGCGCGGCATGCGGTAAATGCAAACGTTCAAGAAGCTCCCCACAATGCAGCCAAAGACGAAAAAGATTAGCGACCAAAAATGGAACGGCACCGCTTTCCAGATTGCGGGGTCAAACATACGCGTCTTGTTCAGCCATAAATATGTTTTTGCAAAGCCGCGCGCATCTCGGGAACGGGCGCCGGTTGGCCAGTCCAGATTTCCAGCGCCTTGGCGCCCTGGCGGAGCAACATACCCAGTCCATTGGCGACGCGGCAGCCCGCGGCTTTGGCCTGTTGGAGCAGGGGCGTTTCAGCCGGACGATAGATCATATCGAAGACTGCCTCGGCTCGACTGAGAGGAAATTTCTGTTTGTCGAACGGAAATTCATCCTCGGGCTTTAGACCCAGCGAGGTTGCGTTCACTACCAGATCGATAGGTGCGGTTGGGCAACCAACAGTCACCCTTACCTGGGGCGAGCGGTTTTGGATTTCCAGTCTTAATGCTTCCGCTTTGTGAAGCGTGCGGTTGACCAAGTACAGCTCCGAAATACCTTCGGCAGCAAGCTTGAGAGCCGCTACACGGCCCGCACCGCCTGCGCCGAGCAACAGAACCTTGGCATTCGCTAACTTCAAGGCAAGTTCCTCGCGAACCGATTGAGAAATAGCTTCGGCGTCCGTGTTAAACCCATGGCTTCGGATTTCTTTAGGCTCTGGAACAGAATGCAAGGGAAACCAGCTTCCCGTACGATCCTTTCCTTCAAAGCGGATCGTGTTCACCGCTCCCCACGTCCTGGCTGATTCATCCAGAATATTGACCATTTCCAGAGCCAGGAGCTTATGAGGCACGGTCAGATTGAGGCCAATGAACTTCATCGCCTGTGCCCCCGCGATGGCTTCACGAAGATCATCGGGTCGGACATCGAACGCGAGATAGCGCCAGTTGAGGCCAAGCGCCGCCATGCCCGCGTTCTGGATAGCAGGCGAAGCAGAGTGCGCTATGGGATGCCCATAAACCGCGCAATAGCGGGTGGTGGCATCAATCGGCCTCGTGAACAGCTCAGACACACCGTGGTTATAGGGGAGGCGGGGTGAAACTTCAAAGTCCAAAGTCCAGCCGAACTGATTATCGGCCGGCTGCGGTTGCGCCCCTTCGGGCCTCCCCATGTCCTCGCTTTCACGCTTTCACGCTTTCACGCTGCACAGCCGCTCGCTCCCTCACGAACAGGCGGACTCCCCACGCGACTGAGAGCATCACGGTGGCGCCGATCAAGGTGTACCAGGGGAAAGCAATCTTAAGACTCAAATGAGGCCAGCCAGCCGGCAGGTTCGCTTGCACGAGCGGACTGATCGAGAGCATTACAGCCAACGAGACGAGCATCCCGGTGATGACAGGGAGCCCTCGGCCCTTCTTCCAAAACACCGCCAGAACCAGGCCGCCGAGCAGCGCGCCGCTGGTGAGGCCCCGCAGCTTAAAGGCGGCCTCGAGCACGAAGGTCACTTCCCGGCTCAGATAAGCAACGTAAACCAACACCAAAGCCCAGAAGACCGTGGAGGCTTTGCTGAAGCGAAGAAAAAAATCCTCGGACCGATTCCTGGCGGCCAGGCCCTTGACGAAATCCATAGTGGAGACAGAAGCCAGAGAGGTCAGCGCGGAACTGACCGAAGACATGGCGGCCGAAAGAATAGCGACGATTAAGAATCCTTTGAGCACGGGAGGCACAGCGGTGAGCATGAAGATGGGGTAAACATAATCGAACTTTTGGAGTCCGGGCCGGGGTTGCGGGATCTCGATCCCCATCGGATATTTCTGATAAAACACCCAGAGCATCGCGCCGATTAACAGAAAAATCAGGAACAAAGGAAGAATAACCACGGCGCTCAACGCGAGGGCTTTTCGGCCCTCGGCCACTGTTTTGCAGGCCAAAACGCGTTGCACGATCAATTGCTCGGCCCCGTGCGAAGACATGACCATGACAGTGCCGCCGATGATGCCCATCCAGATGTTAATTGGGTCTTCCAAAACAAATTTGGCCACCGTAAAAAACGTGAGAGGCCCAGCCGAGGCCGGAAAAACGTTCCAGCAGTGCAGCTTGCCCGCTTCACGGCCCGCTTTGAAGACCGCAGCCAAGCCACCATCATAAATGTGCGGAATGTACCAGAGGGTGAAAATGCCTCCCGCCAAAAACAGAAAAAACTGGGCGGCATCCGTCCAAATGACTGCTTTTACGCCGCCAATATAAGTGTAAAGCAAGGACAGGCCCACGAAGAGGATGATGGCCGGCAAAATCTGAATGCCCAGCATGAGCTGGATGGGAATGCAGACCACATAGACTCGAACGCCCGCGGCCAAGGTTTCGCTGATCAGGAAAAACCCGCCGGCGGTGCGGCGGCTGGAATCGCCAAAAGCATTGGCGAACAATTGATAGGGGGAATAAATCTCCCCTTTCAAATAATGGGGCACCATTACAATCGCGAGAATCACCCGAGCCAGCACGTAGCCGATGATCAATTGGAGAAAAGCCAGATTGCTGCCGTAAGCGATGCCGGGGACTCCAATAATGGTTAGCGCACTGGTTTCGGCTGCCACGATGGAAAGCCCAATCCCCCACCACGGAATGTTCTTACTGCCTAGAAAGTAATCTCGGGTAGTGCGCTGGTCTTTACCGAACCAAACTCCCAGCGCGATGATACCCAGCAAGTAACAGGCGATGACCAGCCAGTCGGCCAGGGAAAGGAATTTCATCCATTATTGTCGAATGATCCTCTCCATTTCCCGAGGAAGGCCGGCGCACCCTTCTTCGAGCAAGGCACCGCATTCGTCCACCGAGAGACGGAGGGGGCGGGCGGCCGCCCTAATGAAGCCATTGAGTGTTTGCCGGGCGTAACTGAACAAACCCTGTCGGAGGGGCAGTGAATAAATGGCTAGGGTCAGACCGTAAATGAGGGTGTGCCAAGCTTGGGCCTGGTCATCTTCGACTGCTTGCAAATAGCGCTGCACAATCCGGGCATCCCGGAGCGGGCGCAATCTCCGCAGTTGGCTTCGGCCAACCCGCCGGCTGGCGGAGGCGAAATCCCGGTGGATTTTTTGCCCTGCGATCTCCCGATCCAACGCCAGCAACTCGCGGGTTTCATCGTGAAGGGCGTGTTGATGCGCCCGATAAATTGCAGTCAATTCAAACGGAACCAGAACTTGCGACTGATATGCGCGCAAGAATCGTGCGAGCGCCTCCAGGCTATCCACGGTGGGCAATCGCAGAGAAGCCGCCACCCCGCTCAGAGTGAACAACCCGTCGGCTGAGCCCAGTTGCTCTAGCAAAGGATGACATTCGCCCAGCATTTGAACCGCTTCCACCGCGTCGAGATTGCTTTGATTCAACATGCGATGGCCGATCAGGATCTGATTTTTAAGAACATCTTCACTGGTAAGAGGCTATAACGGCGGGCAACGAAGCGCCAATATTAAATCAGCATGCCCACTGCGCTGGGTGTGATTAAAAGTGGGTGAGGGAGAGAGAGAAGATTTTTGCAGAATAAAATGTACAAATTTAGCCATATCACTAAATAGAGTGGGGATGAAGAACAAAATTACTGACCAGAGCGAGTTCAGCCCATCGGAGATCCAGCTCGTCGAGCAACTTCGTCAAAATC
>JBBRPK010000263.1:0-5405 GCA_038228235.1 Verrucomicrobiota bacterium | reverse complement strand
GTTCGCGACGGAACATGAACTCAACAGCGTCGCCGCGAGGCGGGGTTGGAAGCTGAGGGAATGGAACAGACGGGCCGTAACGAAAGTGAACCACATCAAATGAGCCTCGAAAAATCCAAAACCGGAGACAAGCCGAGCTCAGGTACTTGCAATAAAAACCGCTTTGTAATGAAAACCGACATTGCGGGCGAAAGGCGCATTCCATCGGAGAAAAGAAAAATCCTGGAAGGCTCGGATAGCCTCGGATTACCTCGGATTACCTCGGATCGCTCCATTTTGGAGTGGGGGCGGAGATGCGGGAAATGCTGTGGTGTGATTCCTAACCCGAACCGTCCCCCTTGCCAAGCTGAATCGATCTCGAAAGGAGATTTGCTTCGCCAAAATAGGCGAGAAGGTTAGGTTGGGTCCCTGACCTGTTTGACCTCTACCATTACATGTCCGTCCGGCAAATTGTAAGTCAGGGAGTGCTTCTCTGCACTGCGCTGGCCGTTGGCCTGGGTGCGCAGGCAGATGGGGGCGCAGAACCCCCTCCGATCCAATCCCAAACGCAGTCGCCGGCCCAAGCCATGGGCCATCAAAGAATCCCATGGACGACGTCGCGACTGATCGGTTTTCCCCAAGCCCCTTTGCCTTATCGAACTGAACGAGTGTTTCCGAATCTGAAATTCAAGAGTCCGGTGGACCTCTGCACCGCTCCCGCATCAGATCGCCTGTTCATCTTGGAACTCGGCGGAAAAATTTATTCGTTCCCCGTGGAAACTAACAATCAGCAGGTTGACCTGTTTCTGGATCTCACCAGGGAGATCCCCGGGTTGGATATGGCTTATGGATTGGCGTTCCATCCTCAGTACCAATCGAACCACTTCGTTTACGTGGCCTACGCGCTCAAACCGGGGATTGCAGACGGCTCCCGGGTCGTGAGATTCAAAGCCATCCAAAGCGATCCACCTCGAGTCGATCCCGCAAGCGGGACCAACTTGATTACATGGCTCTCCGGCGGCCACAATGGTGAGTGCCTAAAATTCGGCCCCGATGGCTGCCTCTATATTTCGACCGGCGATGGCGCAGGACCCGATCCTCCGGATCGTTTGAATACTGGCCAGGACATCAGCGATCTGCTCTCTTCCATCCTGCGGATCGATGTGGACCATTCCCAAGCGGGCAAGCCCTACCGAGTGCCGGCGGACAATCCGTTCGTGAAGACGCCTGGAGCGCGCCCCGAGGTCTGGGCTTACGGTTTGCGCAATCCTTTCAAAATGAGTTTCGATCAAGCCGGTCAATTGTGGGTGGGCGATGTAGGGTATGAGAAATGGGAATTAATCCATCTGGTGCAAGCCGGAGGAAATTATGGCTGGAGCGTCGTCGAAGGCCGCCAATCAATTAAGCCCGGCACTCAGCGCGGCCCCGCTCCTATCAGCCCGCCGATCGTGGATCATCCTCACTCGGAGGGTTCCTGCATCATCGGTGGGCAGGTTTATTATGGCAGTCGTCTCCCGGTTTTGAAGGGAGCTTACATTTACGGCGATTATGCCACGAGCCGGATTTGGGGTCTGCGCTACGATGGCGCGAGGCTGACCTGGCATCAACTGCTGGCGAATTCGGGCGTGAACCTCATTTCCTTCGCCGAAGATCACTCCGGAGAACTTTACATCCTGGAGTACGGGGGGACGATTCAGCGGCTGGTTCTCAATCCCGACACCCAAAGGAATGACAAATTTCCGCGCAAGCTCAGCGAGACGGGATTGTTCTCCTCGGTAGCCACCCATGCGCCGGCTCCGGGAGTGATTCCCTACGCCATCAACGCGGAGCCATGGAGTGACTTTGCGCAGGCCGAGCGATTCATTGCCCTGCCTGGAACAAATCAAATCAACAACACCGGCCCTTGGAGTTTCCCGAAAGAAGCGGTGCTGGCGAAGACGTTTTCCCTGGAGATGGAACGCGGCCAGCCCGCCAGCCGAAAGCGCCTGGAAACCCAAATTCTCCACCTCGATCGCGGCCTGTGGCGTGGCTACAGCTTCCGCTGGAATGCGGAACAAACGGATGCGCTCCTCGTCGATGAGGATGGCGCGGACCAACGCCTGGAAGTCAAAGACAACGAGGCCCCCGGAGGCCGCCGTCCACAGACCTGGCATTTCCCCAGCCGCAGCGAGTGTATGCGTTGTCACAATCCTTACGCAGGCGCCGTTCTCGGCTTTAATCTCCCGCAACTGGACCGGACCAATTGGTGCGAGGAGGCAGGGGAGATTCAGCTTCAGAGACTTGGACAAATCGGGCTTTTCAATAAACTCATCGATCCTGGCATCGCCAAACGGTTGCCCAATCCATGCGATCCAGCGGCCCCCTTGCAAGAACGAGCCCGCGCCTACTTGCACGTCAACTGCGCGCACTGCCATCGGGAAACTTCGGGCGGCGCCGTGGCCGCGCGCATGGGCTGGGAGCTGAAATTGGAAGAGACAAAAATGCTCGATGTAAATCCGACGCAAGGGGCCTTTGGCATTCCGGAAGCACGAGTCATCGTTCCTGGAGATCCCCTGCGCTCGGTCCTCTATTATCGGATTTCTAAAACCGGCCCAGGTCGCATGCCTTTCCTTGGCTCCAGCCTGGTGGATGTCGCAGGAGTGAATCTCATCTATGACTGGATTGAACAAATGCCTCGGCAAAGCGGCCCATCATCCTTGGAGACATCCCTTTCCTCGGGACAAACTCACCATCAGACTTTCATCGCCCAACTCCGTTCTGGAGTCATCACTAACGGTGTGCAGTCTCGACTGATTGACCGTTGGCTGTCTAACACCAGCGAGGCGCTATTTTTGAGCAATGAGCTTAATCGAAAGCCTTTCCCCCCCCACGTGCAACGGGAGATTTTGGAAAAGGCTTCCACGTGCTCGGACGGTTTTGTCTCCGATCTGTTCGAGCATTTCTTGCCGGAAGAAAACCGAACCCGGCGGCTCGGCGCGACCATCGACGCTGAAAGAATTCTGGCGCTCAAAGGAGACGCCGATCAGGGAAAAAAGAGCTTTTTCCAGGAGGGAGGAGCACAATGTTTTCGGTGCCATCGCATTTACTCCCAAGGGATGAACTTTGGCCCGGAGCTAAGCCACATCGGGCAAAAATACAATCGCGCCCAACTGTTAGAAAGCATTCTCAATCCTTCCAGGGCCATCGCCCCGGAGTTTGTCTCCTACCAGGTGGAGACCACAGCCGGATTGTCCTACTCCGGCTTCATCCTCAGGAGGAGCGATTCCGAGATTCTCCTGAAAGACGCGACCTGCAGGGAAATTTCCATCCCGGCCAACCAGATAAGCCAGCTTACGCCTCAGACCCTTTCGGCGATGCCCGAACTGCTCTTGCAGGGCATGACACCGCAAGGCGTCGCGGATCTGCTGGAATATCTGGCCTCATTGCGGTGAAATAAACCCCAATAGCTCTAACACCCTAAAGGGCGGACACTCAATGCCTCAGTGCTCCTTCCATCGCGTCCATTCCAGACCTGGTCGATCCACCCGAAACTGCACCAATCGGCGATGCTGCACCTCAGTGACGTAGGCGGTGCGGCCATCGGTTCCGCCGAAGCAGATGTTCGTGGGACGATCCCCGAGCACGTTAATTTCGCGCCGCACTTCCCCGCTTGGCGATACTTTCACCACTGTCCCTTTGCCATGCCGCGCGATGTAGAGATTTCCGTCCGCATCAGATCGCATCCCGTCAAAACCATAGTCGTCGAATTTTTTCAACAGCCGTTTCCCGGCTAGATAGCCATCCGGCGTAATGTCAAAGGCCCAGATATTGCGTTGATTGCTCTCGTTGACGTAGAGCGTTTTTCCATCCGGGCTGACTTCGATGCCGTTGGTGGTCCCCATTTTTTCGGCGACGCGCCGTATCCTTCCTTGCCGATCAATTCGCCAGAGTTGCCCGGTGCCATCCTTCCAATTGGGGTCACTGGCAAAGAGCGTGCCATCAGGCGCGATAGCCAGGTCGTTGGGTTGATTCATTTGGTCCTCGTGAGCAAAAACCGTGATGCCGCGCGTGGCCGGATCGATGCGCAGAACGTTATGGCCCACGTAATCCGCGACGAACATAATGCCCTCGCGATCAAAGCGGATGCCATTGCCGGTGCTTTTCCCCGGCAATTCCACGTAAATAGTTGCCTGCCCCTGCGGGGTGATTTTGCCGATGGTTTGTTGCCGGGCAAAATTGACTGCATAAATGTTTCCTTTGGCATCGCAAGCTGGCCCTTCAATTCCCTCGGTAAAAGCGCCTTCGGCTGTTAACGGTTTGGCGACGAAAAGAGCCTCTCGTTCAGCAGCCAGGCACACCGGCGGCCTTGCGAAAAAACCAAGGAGGACGGCACCCAGGAGGCCAAGATGTTTTCCGCTGACACGCGAATTCGATTCCATAGGCTCACGCTGATGGAAAGTCTAACCGAAGGCAAACCGGAAAGCGCCTAGCAGTTGTGACGGCTGGAGCGCTCAGAGATTGAAAAACCAAAACTATAAGATCGAACAATGTGATTGCCGCTTGAAGGGAAGAGTGACGCCTAATCAACGGAGCGCCGGTCTCCGACCCGGCATTGCATGGCGCGGGTGACGGGGCGTTTTCAACTAATTTAAGGAGGGTAGTTTTCCCTTTTCCGATCATTTCGCGTTAATCAGCGCCGAAATGAGCCGACTGACATCGGCTGCTACCAGATTCATTGAAAGGAAAAAACCCGGCCAAGGCTCGAGAATAATCGATCATGAGCCGAGCCTCACGGATAGTCTGGCCGCTGAGAAACGCGAAAGAGGCCCAACTCCGGCCCAACTCGGAGTTGACAGAACAGCGGCCAGCCTTAAGCTTCTTTTCTTTGGAATGCCTCGGTAGCTCAATTGGCAGAGCAGTTGACTCTTAATCAATTGGTTGACGGTTCAAGTCCGTCCCGGGGCACCATTGCTTCCCTCTCCTCATTTATCGGTCCCGGAATGCAGGAAAAAGAGGTGTGGATCGCCACGGCTCTGCCCGGCATCCGTCCGCCTCGGCTTTTAACCCACTCCGCTCCCCACGCTCCACGCTGCTAATACGCTCTGACGCTCTACAACCATGATCATGATCGGCTTCCGGGACACTTTTACGGCACCTTTAGACCATGGAATTAGCATCGAGGTTCCAGTTTGCACGGGGCAGGAGATCTCCGAAGGGCGCACGACAAAATTCTGCGCCTGGCAGGAGTTGCGAACTCTTTTGGGCTGAGTTTATGGTCCTCTATATAATTGCCCTCCCTGGCAGTCCTAACCCGACTTAGCGGACTCGACGTCGGAAAAAGTTTTTTCGCTGATCAAACCCATCAAATTGCGGGGGAATCTTGCTCCTGGATGCCTAAAAGTGGCTGTAGTGCAGACCTACCCTATTCCCAGCACAAAAATTTTGTG
>JBBRPK010000262.1:0-5405 GCA_038228235.1 Verrucomicrobiota bacterium | reverse complement strand
TTCCCTTTGTCGGTATGGTCGGATTGAACCTTTACACTCGCTTTTACGACGAGCTAAAAGGCGGCAAACAAGTTTTGCCCATCCTGATTCCGCACAAGAAAGCCGAGGAAATCTCGGTGGAGCGCAAGCGACAGTTCCACCCGGTGCTGGCGGGGAAGGAGTTGGAGTTGCGGGAATTCGAGTTGAAGGCGGGAGGCTTGAGCGCCTTGATCTGGATCGATGAGCGCGGCAGGTTGATAAAGTCTGAACAACCCGACGAAGGATCAATGTTCATTCGACAAGGATATGAGGTGTTGCGTGGAGAACACTGAAATGTACAGCGGGCACCAAGTGCGGCCTAACCGGATCGCCCCAGAGAACCACCGCCGCGCTGGGCAGGCGAACGTTGCGAAAAATTCCATCGGGCGGTTGCAGCCGGAGTGCGGCAGTTCCGCTTCGCGGTTCACGTTTTTAGGCCGAATACAGTATGCTCACTCTCGAAAAGCTGAAGGTATATCAAAGGTTCGGTGGGGACATTGATGGTTGGGCGCAAGTGTCGCGACGCGGGGATGCTTCAGGCATAACCGATGATGATTGGTCGCTCATCGATCAATTGCAGCAAGGATTGCATTTGCTGGCCTCCGGTCGAGCGGTACCACAGTTCGAGAGATGGGCCGACGAGCGGTTGGTCAGCGTCACGGCGGACGAACCCACGCGAGAGCTATTGCGGACGCTTGCCTCTGAGGGTTCGAGATTATGTCGCCGAGCATACAGTGTGATCAAACCCCAGCTCGTTTCTCCGATGCTTCTCACGTTTTTGACGACGGGGTCCCGGAATGCTGATGCTGAGCATCGTTCGTTCACTTCTCGAACTGGATCGAGCCTTGGCCGAACGTTTCTTGAACTTCCCCATCTGGATTGGCCAATCGCCTGGCGGTGGGGTCGTGGGGCGGCGAACTGTGCGGGGCGGTCAAGTGGAAGGAAAACATTCGACATGAGGGACCCTAGACGATGTTTTTTGACGCCCAATTCGGCCCGTCGTAATCGTGCCGGTTCAAAACCGCGTTTGCAAATGCCCCGGACGCACCGCACATTACCCCCGACGGCATGAAAACGAAAGCCAACGGCAAAACCAAACGTATTGAATTGGGCGAGCACATCGTCGCCGATCCGCGAGTCTGCCACGGCAAACCGACCTTCAAAGGCACACGCGTCATGGTCTTTCAAGTTTTGGAACAGGTCGCTTATGGCACGCCCTGGGAACGGATTGTCTGGTCATGGCGGGGCAAGGTGCCGATGGAAGCCATCACCGAGGCAGTGAGACTAGCCAGCGAACTGTTTAGGAACGAAGGCGTTTTCAAGTCGCCTGCTTCTCATCGACGAAAACATCTCGGAAATCGAAGTCTGGCGGCTGCGTGAATGGCGGATCGCCGTTCGGCAGATCGGCCCAGATGTCGCCAAGTCAAGCATCGGTGATGACAATATCCTTCCAGTTCTCCAGCGGCTCAAGCGTCCGACCTTCTTCACCCGCGATAAGGATTTCTGGAATCGACGCCTGACACATCCGCGCTACTGCTTGGTCTTCCTCGACATTCGCGAGCGGGAAGGTGAAATTGCCGCGGCAGTCCGCCGTTTCCTTCATCATAGGGCGTTCAATACTCATTCCAAACGCATGGGCAAAGTCGTCCGAATCCATCCTGCCGCTGAACTACTGGCAATTGGGCACTCCTCCTGATCGAAGCGCAGCGGTGGCTTGGGTGATTTAAACTCAGTGGTGCCACACTCACAACATTGGGAGGCGGGGTCTGGATTTTCACGTCCGCAATACGCGCAGTCTTTCATGTGAAGGCTTTGTATCAATGGGGTTGCATAAGCGACAGTGCAGAATCAGATCCATCTTAAATCGCTCCAGGGCGAGTTTAGGGAGCTTCATCCTCTAGTCCGTGAGATGCGAGTTTCTGCTTCCTCCACTGCTCCAGCATAGCTTGGCGCTCCGGTCGCCCATAATAGTGAAGTGGAATCTCGCCGTGATAGTCCTGCCGGAACAATTCAAGGGTGAGCAATGCGACCAAGCTACGCCTCGTTTCACGTCGAGCTTCGTCACTCTTCCTGCATTTCTCTGGATGTGTTTCGCGAGCCGCGACCTCATCTGCCTCTAATTGCGCGGCACGTAGAGCGATATATTTTGCTTTGGTCTTTGCCTCATCCCGCTCAATTTCGGCAAAGCATCGCGCAAAGAGTCCTTGCACAGGGCGTTTCTCGATGAGCTGGTTTAATGCAGCAGCAAACTGAGAGTTGGATGGCATATTATGGGCTCTGAAAGGCCTTCTCCAGGATTAAGAACCGAAGGTAAAGGCACGATTATGTTAGTCCGACTGCTCAATTTTCCTCCCTGCAATTATTGTGTGAAACCCCATCTCTGGGTTTTTATCCTCGTGAGGAGCCCGAGGTATGTAGGTCGCGAGGAATTGGGCGACGCTCTGTTGCGTGATGAGCAAACACGGCGTGTCATCCGGGAACTGGCCGACAACCTTTATGAGGGAGTGACCATGTGCGCTAAGCTCATGGACGATAACTTGGCGTCCATCTGCGAGTGAAGCGGTCAGAGTCCACTGCATTTCAGCGTCTCTGCCAGACCGCCGCTGCTCAAGCAGCCAGCACTGAATCTCGACGGCCATGCGCTCAAGAAATTCCTGCGCCGACTGCTCACGGTGCATTTCATCAGGCGATGTCGCCCTGAGCACTGTCTTGCGGGCGGTTTGGATGTTCATGGCGAACCATTCGGGAACGAGCGATCAAAAGTTTCCATTTGCAGCACCCTTTTCTTCAATTCAAAAGCTTAGAGTTGCGATAACCCGTTTGTCGAGTCCGCAATCATCAGCTACCTACACCCAATAAGCAATGCCCTAGTGTCGGCTTCGTGTCCGTCGGCGGGGTCCAACCATATATTGTTGTCTTTTGATCCATTTCCTCATCGTCGTTTCCGCCCTGCTACAGGATGCGAACCCCTCTTTCATCGCCCAGTGCAACCGCGCGTTTGCGGTGTTGTAGGTTCCCAAATGAACACGCGCCGTGATGTCCTTGATCGTCAGGGTGGTCTCACGCCGCAGCCGCACCGCGATGGCCAGTTTTCCTGGGTCGTTCTTTGGCCGACGCACCAGGTCCCGCGCGCTCCAACCAAGCCGCCGTAGTTCCTCGGCCATTAGCCGGTCGGCCTTTGCTTGGGCGATCTCCAGGCGCAAGTCCCCCGCGTGGTGCGGCCTCAGCCTGCCTTCCATTCGCTGCAACTGCTTCTTACGAAAGGCCTTGCCACCCAGACACCACTCACGCCGGAACGCCTCAAGCGCTTCCGGGTCCAACCCCTCGAGCCGCCGCTTCTCCATCTGGCGCTCAAACGCCCGCCGCGACGCCGGGGTGTCCCGCTGGATGCCGTGTTCGCCCAGGAGCCGGTCCACCCGCAGCCACGCGGGCCGGTGCTGCCGCGCTGACAGATAAAGCCCATAGCTGCTCCAAGGGTAGGCCAGCAGCCGGTCCTTCGCCCTCAGCAACGCCGCTCGGACCGGATTCAAATGCACATAGTCACACGCCGTGCGCAGGTACCCGTTGCCGCTGCCCTGCACTATCTGGGCCTTGTAGCGCCCGCTCAGGACATGACCAGTGAGCCGGTGCCGGTTCTTCAAGCGGATGGTGTAGGTGCTTTGCAGCCAAGCCATGCCCGCGACCAGGTCGGGATTGGGCGTCTCCACCACCAGATGGTAATGGTTCTTCATCAGGCAAAAGGCATGCACTTGCCAGTCGGTCTTCAGACAAGCCTCGCCGAGGGTCTTGATGAAGTCATACCGGTCCACGTCCTCAAAGAAGATGTCATGGCGCTGATCGCCACGGCTCATCACGTGATACACGGCCCCGGGATATTCGACTCGTATTTTGCGCGGCATGACGCCCACGGTTTGTTCCAGTCCAACCCAAGAGTCAAGCCCGAATCAGAAAATTATATGGTTTGACCCCGGCCTCCGACTTTTACCACGGATGAACGCGAATAAACACGGATTTTTACAGGAGGGAACGGAGCGAACAGAGTGGGAGAGCCAAAGGAAAGAGGAACACTAATCTGCACTCATCTCCGCTAATCGGGCCGGGTAGAGGATAGGCAAAAGATTAATGGCAATCAACCGTCCAGCGGGCTTTTGACGCCAAGGCCCGGCTTTTCCATGACGTGGGTGTAGATTTGGGTCGTGCTCACGTCCTTATGTCCGAGCAGTTCCTGCACGGTGCGGATGTCGTAGCCCGCTTCGAGCAGGTGGGTGGCGAAACTGTGGCGGAAGGTATGGCAACTGGCCGCCTTGGCAATTCCCGAGGCGCGCACGGCTTCCTTCATCACCCGTTGAATGCTCGTTTCGTTGGCGTGATGCCGCCGCCGAACTCCCCCGCGTGGATCAACCGAAATCATCGCGCTCGGAAAGACCCATTGCCAAGCCCACTCGCGTTCCGCATTGGGGTATTTCTCTGCCAGGGCAAACGGCAGCAGCGCCGCTCCCAGGCCCGCGGCCAAATCCCTCTCGTGCCACGCTTTCACCCGGATCAATTGCGCCCGCAGCGGCTCGGCCAGGCTTTCCGGCAGGATGGTCACCCGGTCTTTGAATCCTTTGCCGTCTCGCACCAGGATTTGTCGCGGCTCGAAGTCGATGTCCTTGACCCGCAGGCGCAATCCTTCCATCAGGCGAAGCCCAGTCCCATAGAGGAGACGGCAAAACAATTGGTAATTGGCCGGCACGGCCGTGAGCACTCGCTGGACTTCGCTTTTGCTGAGGACCACTGGGACGCGTGGGGGCCGGCTGGCGTGCTCAAACCCATCAAGCCAATCCAACTGCACCTTGAGCACGTCGCGGTAGAGAAACAACAGTGCGCTCAGGGCTTGGTTCTGGGTCGAGGGAGCGACGTTGCGCTGTGCGGCCAGGTGGGTCAAAAAGGCTGTGACCTCCGACTCGCCCATCTCAGGCGGATGTCGGTTGCCATGGAAGAGGATGAACCGTTTAATCCAATCCCAATAGGTTTGCTCGGTGCGGAAAGAGAAGCGTCTGAAGCGCATCACCTCCCGGCACTGATCTTGCAAAGGCTGATTTGGGTTGGGGATAAACCCCTCGACGGGGGGTTTCAACCTTTGCGTTTCACTCGATGACGAAAACATGATGGCAAAGATGCCGTTGACGAAGCCCTGCCTTCAAGTTTAATTTCGATTCCAATGGAACTAAATAGGC
Organism: Verrucomicrobiota bacterium; assembly: GCA_038228235.1. Lineage (GTDB taxonomy): Bacteria > Verrucomicrobiota > Verrucomicrobiia > Limisphaerales > JBBRPK01 > JBBRPK01. Next base: position 168 of record JBBRPK010000262.1, on the reverse strand, counting down.
TGCAAAGAAGCCAGGCTAGGCTAAACGCGGGTTCAGCTGTGCGCGGTGATCGAAACGTGGTGCAAAACCGGCGATTGAAAAATGGAACGGGGCTTTTATGATTTGATGCGGTATCAAAAAGGCCGATGGATTTTTCCATCGGCCTTCGTCGGTTTGGGTCTTGGCCTT
>JBBRPK010000261.1:0-5532 GCA_038228235.1 Verrucomicrobiota bacterium | reverse complement strand
TTTCAATGTCGGCTTCAATCGGTTACACGATCCGAGTTTGGCTCAAAGCGTAAACGGCACGGATTGGCCCAGTGTTCTCGGAATTCCCAATGCGACCGGTCCGGTGTTCCCTCCACTAACGTTTGATGCCAACAATCTCGGTATAGGGTACCAGGGCCTCAGCGGCGGCAACGACGACCTCGCCGTGCCTAACAGCCTAATCATTTCCGACGCCGTGTCGTGGGTAAAGGGCCGCCATAGCCTCCGCTTCGGATTTGAGTGGCGTCACTCACAGTTCTCGCGGTATAACAATCTCAATACTTCGCCGTCTTATACGTTTTCCAATTTCCAAACAGCCTACCTTCAGGCGGACCTTAATACCGGCGACGCTTTTGCCAGTTTCTTGCTAGGTTTGCCCCAGCAAGAAAGCGCACGCTTCTCACTCCATGCCCCTCGCTGGATTCAAAACTACTACGTCGGATATGTTCAGGATGACTTCAAGTTCCGCAAGAATTTGACGTTCAATCTGGGCCTCCGCTACGAAGTGGACACTCCTCGCCATGAAGCCAGCGGCATTCAGTCGGTCCTCGACCTCACGCTCCCAAATCCCGCTGCTGATGGAACGCTGGGTGCCATTGCCTACGGTCCTGGCGCGACTGGAGCCAAGGCTTACTTTAAGGATGTCGGGCCCCGCATCGGTTTTGCGTACTCACCGGAGAGCCTCTTCGGCCGCGAATGGCTGCGTAACACCGTGGTTCGCGGCGGTTTCGGGATTTACTACGCCGCGCTCTTCTACACCGACTTTGGGGACTCGCTCAACGGCGGCTCCACCATCAACCCGACTTTCTCGTCGGCAAATGACTTCGCCCCCGTTTCCATCGGAGGCCTGGGATCCCTGGATGCCGGGTTCCCGACGTTCGCGCCTCCCACCAATGTTACGGACCCCTCCCTATTGAACGGCAATTTTCAGGGAGGCCCAAGCTTCGCCGCACCCAGCAACGGTCGGCCTGCTATGGTTCAGAACTGGAGCCTCGAAATTCAGCATCAATTCGCTCCAGATCTCATCTTCAGTCTGGGCTACATCGGCAACCATGCCACGCACCTCAATTCCAATCTTCAGCAACTCAATGCCATCGATCCCAAGTTCCTCCCGCTGGGCTTTAGGCTGAATGATTCGGTCACCAGCGCCGAAGGCCAAGGTACCCTGGCTAGCTTGGGCGTTACGGTTCCCGCTTGGTTTGAAGCGCTCTATAGTCCTTCGGGAAAAGACCTCGTCGGTCAGTTGCTATTGCCGTTTCCCCAATATCAGGGAATAACCACCAATTGCTGCCTTGAAAATCTCGGGCAATCCACCTATCACGCCTTGGAAGCAAAACTGGAACGCAGGTTCCGCAACGGACTGAACCTGACCGCCTCCTACACTTTTTCAAAGACTCTAACCAATGCCGATAGCGCGTACGCCGGGCTCACGGCCTTCGGGAGCTCCGATACCTTCAATGCGCAAAATCCCCGAGACCTGAAATCGGAAAAGGCACTGTCCTTTCAGGACGTCCCCCACATGTTCGTGCTCAGCTACCTGTATGAGCTTCCGGTCGGGAAAGGAAAGAAGTTCCTGAACAAGGGAGGCGTCACCGACAAAATTCTAGGCGGCTGGCAAGTCGGCGCCGTTCAGCGTTACCAGAAAGGCGTCCCATTTATCCCCTTCGCTCTTGGTGTGACCAATCAGTTTGGAACCGCCAACCCTCGATTGAGCCGCGTCCCCGGCCAGCCCTTGCTCGCTTCCAACCACAGCTCCTATGATCCGAACGTAGGTGGTAGCGGATGCACGGCTCATGATGACGGCACCTTCACTCCCAGCGGCACCAACAATTTCTTTAACTGCGCTGCGTTCTTCGACCCTAATGCGCGCGATATCGTTGCCGTCAATGGCTTTTCGTTCGGTGACCTACCCAAGACGTTTGGCGACGTCCGCAGTCCGGGCTATATCAACGAAGACTTTTCGCTCATTAAGCGTGTCAATCTCTGGGAAGCACACGTGTTGTCCTTCAAACTGGACTTTGTCAATGCATTCAATAGGCACACCTTTGCACGTGGTGATGGCTGCGTAACTTGCGACTCGTTTGGGCAGCCGGGCTCTCAGTTCGGGGGCGGTCCCAGCATTGTTAATGCCACGAAAAAGGTCCAGGTAACGCTGCGCTACCAGTTCTAGCGCGTCACTTGGCTAGCGACGGAGAGCTTCTCGTGCCGCTCGGCCGGGGCTCTCTAGTCAGCAACGAGGCAACTCGACCTTGGCCGGCTAGCCGGTATGAACTCTGATTTTGAAAACACCGCCAATTGTGACTCGACTTCCTCGCGTCGGTAGACTTCTCTTCATCTGGGTACTTCTCCTGTCAGGCCTGGGCAGCCAGCTTTCCGCTCAAGTGGCCCCGGAGGTCCGCAAGCTTTTCCTGGAAGCTTCTGAAGCCATGAAACAGGGAGATTTGGACGCTGCGGGACGCGGCTTCGCGGAGGCCGTCGCAAAGGCTCCTGCATTCGCGGAAGCCCATTTCAATCTAGGCTTGGTTCGTCAGGAACAGGGCCGCCCGGAAGAGGCCATTGTCAGCTTCCAAAAAGCTCTGTCCCTCAAGCCGCGCCTTCACGGAGCAAATCTCTTCCTGGCATTGACTCAATATAAATTGGAGCGGTTGGGTCAGGCGCGCGCTGCCCTTCGCAACGAGACGGCTGCCTATCCTAAGGACGCGGCTGCATGGATGTGGCTCGGAGTCGTCGAGATTGCGGCTGACCGCCCTGAGGAAGCGGCCGCCGCCCTAGACAGGGCCGCCACCTTGGCCCCCGACAACGTTGACATACTTTTTCATCGTGGGCAGGCGCACCTTTTGGTCTCCAAGAACAGTTACACCCAGATGTATAAGGCGGATCCAAAATCATGGCGAGTGTTACAGGTTCTAGCTCAAGCAAGTTCGGACGCCGACCGTCCTCTGGAGGCCATCAGCGCGTACGAGGAGGCCATAAAGCTTGCCCCGCGGCAGCTCGGCTTGCACGAAGCGCTCGGCGCGGAATACCGTGCAGCGGGAAAGACGGAAGAAGCGGAAGCCGCATTCAATCGCGAGCTTGAGATTGACCCTTTCAATGCGTCGGCTCGCTACAAGCTCGGTGTGCTGGCCATTGAAAAAGGCGATGGCGCAAGGGCCAAGGGATTAATCGAAGCCGCGCTGCAGCAGAAGCCAGGGATTCGCCACTCAGACTACAACCTCGGCCGTGCCGAAATGCTGCTCGGCGATGACGAGGCTGCGGCGCGGCATCTGCAGCGCGCCACATCTGCCCCCGGATCCGACCCTGAAGTGATTCAGCAAGCTTGGTATCAACTCGGGATCGTTTATCGGCGTCTTCATCAGATGGACAACGCCAAGCAAGCCTTCGCTACCTTCCAGAGATTAAAAGAAGAGGATGCCGAGACTTCGCAGCAGGCCCTGCGTCGTCGGCAGGCCAGGCAGAGTCCCGATGCGGCTCAGCCTGCGCCCGAGGACCGTCAGTGAACGTCGGCGCAGGTACTTCGGCGTATCACTCTATGCGATTGGTTCCTTCCTGCACCGCGAGGCTCGCCTACTGCACTGTTCTTTTGTCGTTCGTAATGCTCGGCACGGCGATCGCTGCGCCCCAGCCTCAGAACTCTTCCACCATCGGCGTCTACGAATCGAGCGAGGCCTTGCATGAATCCTTGGCTGCAAAGCCGACTCTTAAATTCGGAAAGGCTTCGGGCGCGCCTATTGCCATAGTGGTCGATGATTCACACATCTACCAGCCCATCGAAGGCTTCGGCGCTTCGCTGACTGATGCGTCCGCGTGGCTTCTCGCTGAAAAGCTCTCGCCCGCCGCGCGGCGGCAACTCCTTCGCGATCTGTTTGATACGAAAAGTGGTCTTGGCCTCACCATTCTTCGCCAGCCCATGGCTTCCAGCGATTTTTCCCGGACTGATTACAGCTACGACGACCGCCCCGCTGGAGCAACCGACCCCACGCTGGCGCACTTTTCCATTGCGCCGGACCGCCGCTACATTCTTCCCATGCTCCGCGAAGCGCTCAGCGTCAATCCCAAACTGAAAGTTATCGCCAGCCCTTGGAGTCCGCCTGGCTGGATGAAAACCTCCGGCTCTATGACCGGCGGAACGCTATTGTCATCCTCCTTCGAACCCCTCGCGAACTACTTCGTCCGCTTCGTGCGCGACTATCAATCGGAGGGTGTTCCTGTTTTCGCAATCACCCCGCAGAATGAACCGCGCAACATTCCCAAAGACTACCCTGGGATGGGCATGACCCCCGAGGAGCAAGCCATTTTCATCCGCGATCATCTCGGACCGGCCTTCCGCTCGGCGCGGCTGAAAACCAAGATTCTGATCTTCGATCACAATTGGGACATGATGGATTTTCCATCCGCAATTCTGCGCGACCGGCAAGCCGCTCAGTTCGTCGCCGGCACCGCGACACATTGTTACGGTGGAATCCCGGAGGCGCAAACCACTTTTCACAAAGAATTTCCCGAGCAGCCCATCTGGTTAACGGAGTGTTCCGGTGGAAACTGGCAGAAGGGGAATCTACTCATCCAGCAGGTAGGCCTGGTCATTCACTCGACCCGTAACTGGGCGAGAAGCGTCGTCCTCTGGAATCTGGTGCTCGATCAGAACTACGGCCCCCATCTGGGCGGATGCACAGACTGCCGCGCGGTCATCCTGCTCGACCATTCCACAAATCCTCCGACCATCACCCGCACCGTGGACTTCACAGCGCTGGCCCACGTCAGCGAGTTTGTGCGCTCCGGCGCCGTCCGCATCGACTCAACCTCCAGCACCGAATCCGCCCTCGAACACGTCGCCTTCCGCAACCCCGACGGCTCTTGTGTCCTGCTAGTCCTAAATCCCGCCGGCACGCCCCAAACCTTCAACATCTCCTGGCACAACGCTCAAGCCGCCTACACGCTTCCTGCCACCTCCGTGGCCACCTTTGAGTGGCGAGTTAAAACGAAGCGCAAGTAGCCGGCCGAAATCTGCGCCTAATGCCTGGCTTATCGAATCGCAGGCAACGCTCGCCGCGCCTTGACCGAAAATTCGAAAGCCTGCAACAATTTTGCAACGCTTGCAAAGGCGTCAATTAAATAGGTTCCGATAAGTGGTTATGAATCAGTAAAAATATGGAGCCGAGGGCGAGAGTTGAACTCGCGACCTGCCGATTACGAATCGGCTGCTCTACCACTGAGCTACCTCGGCTTGGACAAAAGAAGAAAAGTTATAGAACGCTCGCCCGACTGCTGGTGCTGCTGAGATCCGCAAGAACTCCCCAGCAATTCTTCGCGAAAACCGCAGACCCGCATCTGGTTTCAGATAACTCTGCATCTCATGTCGTGAAGCTGCAGGGCGTGGAGTGCGACGCATTCTTGCGCGACTCCATTCTCCATCCTACCTTAACGTCTTAACGCGCGCAGCCAGAAAAGACTTGCGCACATAGCAACAGTGGCCTTTCGCTGCCCCATCTGCGCTTGCGGACCGTTATTCACCGTGAC
>JBBRPK010000260.1:0-5569 GCA_038228235.1 Verrucomicrobiota bacterium | reverse complement strand
GAGCCATTGGGGTGTGGAAAACAAACTGCACTGGGTCATGGATGTTTGTTTCCGTGAGGATCAAAGCCGCGCCCGCGCCGGTTACGCGGCGGAGAACCTTGCGACGTTGCGCCGCCTTGCGCTAAATCTGCTCCGACGTGAGAAAACTAAAAAGCGAGGCATCAAGGGCAAGCAGCTCAACGCAGGCTGGGATAATGCTTATTTACGGAAATTGCTGGGGATTTAAATGCGTCTGCCCTGCATGTGCGCCTCGACTTCATCGCGATTCGCGTGATAATATGTCAGCGCTGCATAAACCTGGGACAGCAAGAGATGTGGGTAATCAGCAGCGATTTCCTCAGGCGACAGGCCCAGCTTGTACCAACGAACGATGGTTCGCACGAGAACCCCGGTGCCGGCAATGTGGGGACTTCCGCGCTTAATACCGGGCGTAGAGGTGATCATTTCGCCAATATTCGTGGTCGCTTGCGCGCTCATGCTGACAAGATGCTTGAGAGGTTAGGTTTGGTCAATCGCCGAAAACGTTCTAACGATTCACCACCTCAACGCTTCACCGCTTCACCGCCCGGTAATCTCCGCATACAGCCACGTCCGCGCATAGGTCCAATGACGTTTAGCGGTGGCGGGCGAAATGCCGAGCACTTCGGCGGCTTCTTCGATGGTCAGCCCGACGAAATAACGGAGTTTCACAAGTTCAGCCTTGGGCTTGTCCACGGCGGCGAATTTTTCGAGCGCGTCGTTCACGGCGAGGACTTGTTCGTCATCAGCGACGGACAGAACGGCCTCATCGAGTTCGACCCGATGCTGACCGCCGCCCCGGCGCTGCCGATTTTTGCGGCGGGCATTCTCGACCAGAATCCGGCGCATGGCTTCAGCCGCGGCAGCGAAAAAATGCGTGCGGTCATTGTATCTGCGCTTCTCATCGCCTGCCAGGCGCAGCCAGGCTTCGTGGACGAGCGCGGTCGGCTGAAGGGTGTGGCCCGGCATTTCCTGAGCCATCTTGTGCGCCGCCAGCCTGCGTAATTCCTCATAGACCAGCGGCAGCAGGCTATCGGCGGCTTTGGGATCGCCCTGCCCGATGGCATCTAGGATGCGAGTAACCTCGTTCACTTGAATTCGCCGCTCGTTTCCGCCCCGCCTTCAATAAGTATCTTGGCTTCTTTCATCAGAGCATAAGCGATCAAAAGATGTTGCCAACTCGCACCGAGGTATCCGCTATCAAGGCGCGGGAGCTTCGATTGGGCATGCTGCGAGCCTTTGGTCCACGCAGCGCGCGATTCCTCGAGTTTACCCATCCGATACTGAGCCATTGCCAGAACCATGTAGCCTAGCAAGTCCCGGTTGTCAGCCTCTGGACTAGGCAGTTCGAAACTCTTTTTCGTCAATTCGATAGCGCTGGCGTAGCTCCCTCGCCGGAGTTCAGCAAGCCCCTTGATCAGGTCAGTGTAGGACGTCTCCCTCAACTTGTGCGCCCGCTCAGTTAATCCAGCGATCAAACCCAAATCCGTCCCAGAGGAGGGAAGGATCAAGCAGGCCATGGCCGTGCGCTCGGCGGTATGTCGGTCCTTCGTATCGGCAAACCTGGCCACCATTCGTTGGCACAGCCGCCGATAGCCCTCCACATCCCCAAGGGTTACCAACAGCGCTGCCAACTGGTGACAACGGCCTGCGCTCGATGGAAGCAGTTCGATAGTCTTGGCGCAATCCGCGGCGGCTTCCTTCCATCTGCCACGACTCGCCAAAAAGGCGCAGTGCGCGTCCAAAAACTCCGCACTCTCCGGCTTATCCGATGCGGACGAAGACAACACTTTGTTGTAAAGCAGTTCAGCCTGGTTATCAGCCGCTTCGGCCTCCGCAGGCCTTGCTTCCAAATGAAGAACGGCGCCCAACATGGACAGATTCTCAGCCTGGCCGAGGCTATCGTCGGGCGTGAGCTTCCTGGTAATGTTTAGGGATTCGCGCAGAAGCGTTTCCGCTTCGGCTAGCTTTTTCGGGTTTCTCTGAAGCGTCCTGGCCAGGTCATTGATTACGACTGCAACTGCTAAACTCTCTTTCACTGCTGAGGTTCTTCTTTGGATTGCCAATGCTTCGCGGAAAATGTCCTCAGCCTCGACAAAACGGGCTTGTGCGGCCAGGTTCTGACCTAAATGATCCAATGTTAGGATTGTGATGGGATGTGCCTCACCGAGTAATTTTCGCTCGAGGGCTAGGACCGCGCGCAGGGTGGCCTCGGCCTCAGGCCGTTTGCCAGCATCCGTTTGCAACTGGCCCAGATTTGTAAGGAGCTTTGCCCCATCCGGGCCGTCAGCCTGATGCAACTTTCGTAATAAATCCAATCCATCGCGAAGCATGGTTTCGGCCTCGGGCAACTTTCCTTGCTGCTTGAGCAAACCGGCCAGATTGTTCAGACTAACTGCCATGTTATGATCGTCAGCCCCTTTTAATTTTTTTCTCAATGCAATCCCCTCGCGGTGCATAGCTTCCGCCTCTTGGAGTTTGCCCTGTGATGACAGAATGTTCCCCAGGTCGTTGAGGGATACGAGGACGTTCGTGTGCTCATTTCCCAGTATCCGCCTGCGGATTGCCAACGCCTCACGCTGGAACCTCTCACTCTCGGCAAGTTTCGCCCGGTCCAGCCTTGCCTGGTGCCAGAGCGCGCTAGCCAGGTTGTGAAGGGACTCGGCAACCTCCAAGTTATTGTCCCCAAAGAGTTGGCGGCGCAAGGTGAGTGCCTTCCGCAGAATTTCCTCTGCCTTGTCATACTGGCCGAGTTCCAAATAAACTCCACCAATTGTAGTTTGTAATTCCGCCTCCACTTCCGGCCGATTTGTGAGGTCTTGGCCGATACGATCGGCGGTCCTATCAAGAATTTCCCGCAGCATCGCGGTGTCGCGTCCCAGCGCCACCGATGGTTCAACGCCGTCAAGCATGTCCTTGAGGAATTGCGCCACTTGCTTGCTCTTGGCGGCTTCGGTCTGGGCTTGCAGGCGGAGGCGCGACTGCTCGCGCACGGCGACTCGTTCTTTAAAGAACATCCAGGTCGCGATACTGAGTCCCACCACCAGCGCAGCAACCACGCTCATCCCGGCAGCAAAGGCCAGCTTGTTCCGGCGAACGAGTTTTTGGAAGCGATAGAGATTGCTCGGAGGACAGGCCAGCACTGGTTCATGGTCCAAGTGGCGCTGAATGTCGGATGCCAATCCATTCGCCGTTTCGTAGCGCCGCGTGCGGTCCTTCTCCAGACAGCGCATCACAATCCAATCCAGGTCGCCGCGCAACAAGTAGATGAGTTCCTTGAGTTTCTGAGAGTTGAGGGTTGGGGGTCGCGAGGTAGGGCGCGTCACTCCGTGCGCGCCGCCAACGGGTGCGTTTTCTGTTGAGGACGGCGCGCGCGGAGCGACGCGCCCTACCACGTCGGCTCCTGCAAGTTCCTGCGTGAGCCGCGTGCTCGGTTTGGTTGGTTCCGTTTCCCGAATGGTGCGGCGCATCCCATCCAGTCCAGCCGCCAGGAGTTCCGTGCCGTCGAAGGGTGTTTTCCCGGTGAGCAGTTCGTAGAGCAGCACACCCAGGCTGTAGATGTCGCTGCGGGTGTCGATGTCCAGGCCGCTCATCTCGGCTTGCTCCGGACTCATATAAGCGGGGGTGCCGATGAATTGCTGGAAGGCGGTGAAGAGGGTTTGATCGGTGAGGCGGCCCTGGGTGGCTTTGGCGATGCCGAAATCGATCACTTTGGGCACGGGCAAGCCGTCATGGAGGGTGACGAGGATATTCGAGGGCTTGATGTCGCGATGGATGATGCCTTTTTGATGGGCGTGCTGGATAGCGCGGCAGACTTGGGCGAAGAGGTCGAGCCGCTCTTTGGTGGTGAGGTTATTCTGGTCGCAATACTCGGTGATTTTGATCCCGCGGACCAGTTCCATCACGAAATAAGGCCGGCCCGTTTCAGTGGCGCCGGCCTCGATCACTTTTGCGATATTCGGATGGTCCATCATGGCCAGCGCCTGGCGCTCAGCTTCGAAGCGGGCCACGACCTGCTTCGTATCCATCCCCAGCTTGATGACCTTCAGGGCAACGCGGCGGCGGAGTGGCTGCTCCTGTTCGGCCATATAGACGACGCCACAGCCGCCCTCGCCGATTTGCTCCAGCAGTTTGTAGCAGCCGATCAGGTCACCAGGCTTTTCGGCAGGAGCAATGGCGTGCAAACTGGCCGCTCTGGCCTGTGGAGCGGCGGGTTGTTCGAGGAAACCATCGGCCGGCCCGGAACAACGGAGGAGTGATTCTACGCGGCGGCGCGATGCCCCTTCGCGCCCCACTGCCTGGTCCAGATAGGGGCCACGTTCTTCGGGCGGCAATTGCAGCGCAGTAGCAAAAATCGTTTCCTCTGCATCCATAATTTGTATTAGGGCTACGGTCGTCTTCTACCAAGTAAAGCGCCATTTGTGAAGAAAAAGGCTCACGAATCGCGCGTCAGCGGTTGGAGTGTCCCCCTTCCCCGAGAGAATTCATGGGGCGTGAAGCTTGCGATCGGCAAGGCGGCCCGACGAGTGCGGATTGCGGATTGGGGAGGAATGGGAGCGGGAGGAGGGGTGGTGACGCGTGTTTAGCTTGAATTTGCAGCGACATCGTCGTTCGGGTTAATTACACACCATGAAAATGGATCTTTCCGTCGAAGTGCCGGATGACGCGGCCTTGGAGGATTTTCGGCCCTGCATGGAATGACCCCGCTGCTCGACAACCAGACTCTCCTTTGGTTCTGACGTTGGCCAATCCCAACGGGATTGTGCCCTTCAGCCCAGGGTTGCGAGGAACGAGCTGTTCGCGAAGGGAACGAGTGTACCTGTTGTTCTGTTTTCCCTGGGTAAACGGAGCGAAACGTCACAACCCCAAAGGGGTTGTGGCCAATCATGAAAACAAACCAATGCCACAATCCTTGTCGATCGTTTACATTCACCTCGTCTTCTCCACAAAAGACCGTCGCCCATTTTTTCGTGATCGTACGACTCGTGAATCGCTCCACGCGTATCTGGGCGGAATCTCCAAACAACTCGATTGTCCTCCCGTCCTCGCCGGCGGCGTCGAGGACCACGTTCACTGGTTGCGCGGTTTGGCCGCACGATTACGCAGGCGGAATGGGTCAAGGAACTGAAACGGGTTTCCAACCAATGGCTGAAGGAGCAGGGTCGTGATTTTGCCGGCTTCGAATGGCAAGGAGGCTATGCGGACTTCGGCGTTAGCCAGTCGAATTTGGACCGGGTCAAAGCATACATTGTGCGCCAGGAGGAGCATCACCGGAAGATGAGCTTTCAAGACGAATTGCGAGCGCTGCAAAGCTGAATTCCCCGCCTCTGCGTCATCGAAGGAATCGACCGCAAAGACGGGGCGGGAACGGGAGGGGCTTTGGGTAAAAGGGAACTTGTTCTCTTCCCTTTGCGTCCATCGCGGCCTTTGCGTGAGGCATGAATGCTCAGCGACGATTCGAGGCCGAGGAGAATCTCACGCAAAGGGCGCTAAGGACGCAAAGAACGGGAGGGGCTTTGGGTAAAAGGGAACTTGTTCTCTTCCCTTTGCG
>JBBRPK010000259.1:0-5573 GCA_038228235.1 Verrucomicrobiota bacterium | reverse complement strand
TCTTGAGCCCGGAGAGTTATTTGAAGGTATCGATTCACTCTCTGGCGGTAGGCTGAACGACTTTTGGAATTTGCTGAATCCATCGCCCCCTTCAGAGTTTAAAGTAGGGATGATTCCTTTTGGGCCGGGGGCGTGTCCTGAAAATCTTGGTGGACCTATGGGAGCCGCAGAGGCAGCAACCAAGCTGCTTGGCCCAGGAACGCAGTTCGGTGCGAAGATTGAGAGTCAACTTGCGAAGCGAGGATGGACGAAGGATTTGGTGCAATCCACGATTGATAAACCGACGCGAACCGTTCCGTGGAGCGATACACGCCATTTACCTGGCGGCGGGAGGATGAATGACTCAGCGACGGCCTTCTATGGTGAGAGAGGCGGATACGCCGTAAGAAACAACCGGACCGGCGACATCATACAAGTGTCTGACAGAACCGATCCAGGCTGGAAAGCTCCATGGGATTAGGTATGTCAGAAATCGTTGAACAACTGGCAGGCAAACTCGGCATCCCTGTGCGAACGCAAGCTGGATTGCTGCTGATTCGGCTACAGGATTGCGGAAGAATCGTCCAAGCGTGCAGATCCAGCAGGCTACTAATCCTTGGCATTGAGGCGTTCAGGTTGTCCGAGCGGAATGTTGTTCCCGACACCGATTGGATTGCAGACTTCTCAGAACTGGCCTCAAAGCAATGGGACGCTGCCTGCCTTGAGGCTGCGCGTTCAGCAGAGATTTACTTCGACAGGGCGAAAGACCGAACAGACCTCTGGTTCGACTTTAGTTTGAGAGGACGCGAATGACTTACGTTCTTTCGAGATTTATCTGCTCAGTTTGGTTGCTCCTGTTCAACAGCGTGCTCGTGTTCGCTGTCCCGAACGCGGAATCGCCGAGCTCGACTTTGGCCTTCGGCTATGACCGGCGGGTGAAGGCGACCATCGCCTACGACCAAACTGCACCGCCAGCCTTCGACTACGATTGCGGCCCGGTGCTCTCCGCCCATGAAAAGGAAAATCTAACTGAACCACCGAGCGCCATCTTTGCTAAAGTCGCCGGATTTCTTGCCGCAAAGGGAGCACCGGTGGTCATCGGTGAAACTATGACGCGTGTTGAACAAGCGGCGTCAAAGATACCCGGCTCAAAAATCCTCAACGGCATGCCTGATTTTCGAGCGATGGGGATGAACGCCGACGAAGTCACGAGTTCGATGAGGCAATACAACCGGAAGTGGATACTTGAGCAGATGCGAAGTGGGAGACCAATCATCGACATCGCTCAGTAATGGGAATTATGGCAAAGGGAAAGTTAGAATTTGAGATTTCTGGACGTGATCGAAAAGTAGGCTATCTTTCACTTCCAAAGCACCCTGGCGCTGGGGGTCACGCGGTGACTGTTAAGCAGGTGAGGCTCCTTGACCTGTGTACTGACTATAAAGGCCCCGACATTTATTTGGATTTTGATAAAGATAATTGCCTAATCGGAATCGAAATTTTAGGCTAGCCCATTCCGCTTCTGCCCCTGGAAGATGCCAAGCAGATCATCATGAATGGGCCAGAAACCTCTTTCGGTTCCACTTGCAACGCAGCGTACGTCCATCCTCCTCAGAAAACGAGAACGGCGTTTCACTCCTGGAGTTGATTGAGCGTTTGAAGCACGGGAATAGATATTATACGAAAAATTGAAAGCCAAGCCTGGAACACTCGTCCCATGAGGATACGATTATGGCTACATCTTTTGTTTGTGTCAGCGGTCACTCAAAACCAGCCACGAAGGGTCGAATGAAAACCAGCCACTTTGAGGGAAGCATTGCGGATTGGGCAGCCTGGGCTGCTCATGGGCGCAATGAACGAACTCAACGTGAACTTGCAGCATTCGATTTTGACTCTGGCAGGCAACGGCTGGTCCAACCGGCGGATTGCCCGCGAACTGGGCATCAACCGGGAGACGGTGGGCAGGTATTTGCTGCTGGCACGGGCAAAACCAGCCATTTCGACCCCCGGCTCCGAGTCTGAACCAAATTCAAAACCGGCCATTCCGATCTCCGGCTCTGAACCGGAGCCTGGTGTAAAACCAGCCATTTCGACCGCCGGGTCTGCCGCTGGCCGACAGAGCCTTTGCCAGCCGCATCTGGCCCAGATTGAAGCGGCGGTTGGCGTGGGTTTGAGCGCCCAACGCATTTATCAGGACTTGGTTTGTGAGCAGGGTTTTGCGGGCAGTTATCAGGCTGTAAAACGATTCGTCCGGCATTTGCGGGAGACCCAGCCAGTGCCCTTTGTGCGGATGGAGGTGGAGCCGGGAGCCGAAGCCCAAGTGGATTTTGGCCAGGGGGCATGGGTCGTGGTGGATGGCAAACGCAAGCGTCCGCATTTGTTCCGCGTGGTCTTGAGCCATTCGCGCAAGGGCTACAGCGAGGTGGTCTGGCGGCAGACGACGGAGAGTTTCATCCGTTGCCTGGAGAACAGTTTTCGCCACTTCGGCGGGGTTCCCCGCACTTTGGTCGTCGATAATTTAAAGGCGGCGGTCACACGGGCGGATTGGTTTGACCCGGAGATCAACCCGAAGATGGAAGAGTTTTGCCGGCATTACGGCACGGTGGTCCTCCCGACGCGGCCCGCCATGCCCCGCCACAAAGGAAAAGTCGAGTCGGGTGTCAAGTATGGTCAAAATAATGCGGTCAAGGGTCGGCAGTTCGCGAGTCTGGGCGAGCAAAACACCTTTCTCGCGGATTGGGAACGCACGGTGGCGGACACGCGTATTCACGGCACCACCCGGAAACAGGTCATCAAAGTGTTCAACGAGGTGGAGCGGGCCAAACTACTGCCGTTGCCGTCGAGTTTATTTCCAGTCTTTGAAGAAGCGCCCCGCAGTGTTCACCGCGACGGCTACGTCGAGGTCCAAAAGTCTTACTACTCGGTGCCGCCGGAGTATGTCGGACGGCAGGTGTGGGTGCGCCGGGAGTCCAAGCTGGTCCGAGTTTTCAATCAGCGCCGGGAACAAATTGCCCTGCATGCGCTGGCGGAACCGGGCAAATTTACCACCGACCCGCTGCACCTGCATTCGCCGTATCGGCGCGTCATTCAACGCAGTCTGGATTACTTGCTGGATCGGGCCCGGCTGATTGGCAAAAACACCGGGACTTGGGCGGAAGCGATGGTGCAACAACGCGGCCCCATCAGCACGCGAGTGTTGCATGGACTGTTGTCGATGGCTGGCAAACATCCCGTGGCTGCGCTGGAAGGTGCTGCCGAAAAGGCCCTGCATCACGGCGCTTGGCGATTGAGGGATTTGCGCACGTTGCTGGAACGCGCTGGGCCATCGCCGCAATTGGATTTCCTCGAAACTCACCCCTTGATCCGGTCGCTGGATGCCTATGAGGCATTGACGCCGGATTGTTTTAACCCTCAACCCCAACCTGTATATGAGCACCCTTGAAAACACCCTGAAACAGCTCCGCCTCTCCGGCCTGCTGCAAACACTGGACGTGCGTCCGCAAGAAGCCGTCGCCAACAGACTCGGTCACGCCGAGTTCCTGGAACTGATCTGCCAGGATGAAGTCAATGTCCGCCAACAGCGGCAGATCGAACGCCGCACCAAGGCGGCTGATTTCCGCGGCCTCAAAACGCTGGAGGACTTCGACTGGAGTTTCAATCCGGCCATCCACCGCAAAGACATTTTCGACCTGGCCAGCGGCCACTTCATCCGCCAGGCCAAGGATGTCCTTTTCCTTGGGCCGCCGGGTGTCGGGAAGACCCACTTGGCCCAGGCGATTGGATATGAAGCCATCAAGATGAACTTCCAAGTGCTTTACCGCTCCATCTTCGACCTGGTGCGCGACTTCATGAAAGACGAAGCCTTTAACCAGCAGGACAGAACCCTGCGCCGCTATTTGAACCCGGAGCTCTTAATAATCGACGATTTTGGCCTCAAGCAACTGCCCAAGAACTCCGGCGAGCATCTTTTTGAAGTGATCATGCGCCGGTATGAAAACCGGTCCACCATCATGACCAGCAACCGGCCATTGGAGGAATGGGGTAAACTTTTGGGCGACGTGCCCACCGCCGGCGCGATCCTGGATCGTTTCCTGCACCACGCCCAGACCATCGCCATTACCGGGCGGAGTTACCGTCTCAAAGACCACGCCACCATTGCCGGAAAGGAGGACAAAAACAAGAAGAGCAAATCCAAGTCCAACGAACCATCGACCGCAGAACCGGCGAGCTGAATGGCTCGCTTTCCGGTTCTGCTCGTTTTACTTCGCTGCTTGCGCCTTATGAAAAACACTCGATTTTCGCTGCCGGTCGGCCATAATGACTGCATGGTTAAAGGCCAACGACCATCAAAGAAAGTCCGCTTTCGTGCAGGCAGGACAATGCCATGGCCCGAAGTTCTGCACGACTTTGACTGCTTTACTTCGGTTAACCCCAATTACGAACCGATGCGTCGATTGGTTTACGACCTGCACTCCTGTGCTTTTTCTGACCTGGAAGCCACTCAAACTATGGGCGGGAATTTGCTCCTCTCCCTTGAAAAGGAGCTTCATCACAATGATAACGTTCTGATGGTATCGTATCATCCGAAAGAGCAGCGATTCCATTTCGAGCATCGAACGATCAGCAAGAAGAACGATTCAAAGGATGCCAGCACTGACGAGGCTTGGAATGTTCTGCGGCTCTTCGTGGGCTACAAATTTGGAATCCGCCTTCCCAAGATCAGACCGAATGACGTCGCTGGAGACGACAGCCAGCTTGCGGGAATGAAATAATGGAATATTCTCTCTGTTTGATTCAAAGAAACTGATATGAACAAAGCACCTCAGAGTGGCTGGTTTTGATTCGACCCGGACTGGCTGGTTTTGAAGTGACCGGTGACAGTTTGTCCTGTTTGCGGGTTTCCTAATCTCACCGACCAGCCTCGGCACGCAGACGGAGGCGCTTCTGATGAAATCTGCCCATCTTGCGGATTTCTGTTCGGCTACGACGACGACCGAGGAATCAGTTTTGAGGAGTGGCGGAGGGATTGGATCAAGCGTGGTATGTCGTGGTCCAGTAGAGGCATTCCACGTCCCACTGATTGGAATCCCGAGGCGCAACTGCGAAATCTCCATCCCCGCCCTATTGATTGAACTGTTGACTAGTATGAAATACCAACTTGTGCTACAACTCCCCGCGTCATCCATCAAGGATTACGACGCCATGATTGAGCTTGAGGAAACTTTTGCGATCCGATCGCAATTTCCCAGGACATCCACGGCCGGAAAGCGATGAATATTCTCTCGGCCAGTTATCCCGCCACGCTGACATGCAGCAACGACGCCAATGGAAATCTTACCTTCGACGGCAAACGCAGCTTTGATTTCGACGCCGAGAACTACACCCACTATTTTTATCACTCCGATGGCCTCGGAAACATCACCGCCCTCATCGACACCAACCAAATCGTCCAGGCGCAATATGCCTACGAGCCATTCGGGAATTTATGGTCTCAGAGCGGTCCCCTCACGAACCTGAGTCGCTATCGCTTTTCCAGCAAAGAGTGGCATCCCTCCGGAATCTATTTTTACCCGTTCCGGATTTATGTCCCGGAT
>JBBRPK010000258.1:0-5616 GCA_038228235.1 Verrucomicrobiota bacterium | reverse complement strand
GTGAATCAAGGTGAATCAAGGTGAATCAAGGTGAATCAAAGTGAATCAAGGTGAATCAAGGTGAATCAAGGTGAATCAAGGTGAATCAAGGTGAATCAAGGTGAATCAAGGTGAATCAAGGTGAATCAAGGTGAATCAAGGTGAATCAAGGTGAATCAAGGTGAATCAAACCTAGTCAACGTAGAAAAGTGTGAGCGCCACTTTTTTATACTACTTTTCAGCGGGCGAGCTTGCCTTTATTTGAATCATTCAGTCCCGGGTTGCGAGGCACGAGTTACGCTGGATGGCCAGTCCTCCATCCTCCACCCTCCATTCTCCACCCCCCCTCCGTTTCATTGACAGGGCGCGGGGGGCTGTGCTAGTTTGCGCGGAATCGATAGGTATGAGTTCGTATCTGAATCAACATGTGCTGGTTTTGAATCGTCTCTGGCAAGCGGTCAACATCTGCACGGCGCGGCGCGCGCTAACTCTCCTCTGTGAAGGCCGGGCCCAGGTTGTTTTGTCTTCGGACGACGGCTCTTTTCAGACTTTCAATTTCAATCAGTGGCATGATTTCTCCCAGCAAGAGCCGCATCCGGAGAGCATCCATACCATCTCTTTCAAGATCCGGGTGCCGCGGGTGATCCTGCTCGCTTTGTTCGATCGGTTGCCGAAAAAGGAAGTGAAATTTACCCGGCACAATATTTTCGAGCGCGACCGCAACACCTGCCAATATTGCGGCCAGCAATTTGAGCGGAAAGACCTGAATCTCGACCATGTGGTTCCACGGGACCGCGGCGGGCCGACGACCTGGGAGAATATTGTCTGCTCGTGTGTCACCTGCAACACCCTCAAGGCCAACCGCACTCCGCACGAGGCTGGGCTGCATTTAATTCGAAAACCGAAGCGGCCCAAGTGGCGTCCGTTCGTGCAGGTGAACTTGGGATTTCAGCACCATGATAGCTGGAGACACTTTCTTGATCTGGCCTACTGGAACGTTGAGCTCGGGGAAGATTCGGGGTAGGGGAGGACCGGTAGCAGCCGATGTAAGTCGGCTCTGATTTTTCGGGGAGGCGTTGCCACTAACAGGCGCAAGAATCCTTCTCGTGTCTCTTCGTGCCTTTTTCTGGCTATTCTTTTCGGGTGCGTACTCCTCAGGGGCCAAGAAAATGAACCGCAAAGAAAGCAGAGAACACAAAGAGAAGAACCGAATTCCGGAAGCCAGATCCGATAGGCGCCCCATGTTTATAGGAATCCTATCCCCGCATCCGCACCTAATAATCATAACCTGCCATGCTCCCGGGAAGCCGCCGCGGGGCGAGACTTTGGCGAGGGCCGGATGCTGCGGCCCCCGCGCGAAACCGAGCGCAAAGACGGGGACTCGCAGTGTCGATGCGCCCGTCCCTGGGCATGGACGCGGCAGGTTACCTGGCTTTCCCGGCCTTGACCTCCACGTCAGTTGCGATCATGCGGTACTCGATGGTGACTTTGGCGCCGACTTTGAGGTCGCCCGTAACCTTGGTATCCTTCTCGCGGGCAATTTGCCATTTGTCCGCCCCTTTTTGCACCACGATCATGGTGGGGGTGAGTTCGAGGACGGGGCCGGTGACTTGATAGGTCTTGGCCTCGGCGGCATTCATGGAACCGGCCAGGAGCAGGGCGCCGGCGAGGGCGAGGGCGAGGGCGAATCGGTGATTCAATTTTTTCATAGGCGTCTAGTTTGTGTTTCTTGATGCTGTTTAACTGGTTTCACTGCACGGTGAGCATCATGGCACAATGGGCTTGATGAAGAAATACTGGATCTGCCCCGTCCGCTGTCTGCGAAGTAAGCACAGTAGCGCGCGACTTGTTCTTAAAGTCCTAACTACCGCATCCCCACCTGGAATCCCGTTCGGATTCTTAGAGCCTGTTTTAAAATTCCGTGGGGTCCTGTTTTCGGGGAAAAGGCCGGATGGCGAGGCGCGACGAGCGAGCATACCCGCCAGGGGTCTGTGACCGAGGAGCAACAAAGCCAGCCGGCCTTTTCCGCGAACACCCTCCGGGCGGCGGGTCTTTTGTCTGCGGCCTGCGTTGACTCGGCCCTCACAGCCCGCTGCGGGGATGCTCCGGCCTCGCCGCCTTGGCCACAGCCAAAATCCCTCGCCGCAGGACCCCACGCAATTTTAAAACAGGCTCCAGGATCACTCCGGATGTTGACGCGCAGCGACTTCGGGCGAAAATCCGGCGCAAGAGGTGGGGGTTGACACGCTTGACATGCCTCCTGTTAATGTCAACTTGACGGCATGTCTGGTCTCGCAAAGGCTGCTATTTGGAATGATCACAACGGGAAGCAGAGAGGCGGCGTGAGGAAAGGAAACTGAGTTCCAACTCCTGTTCCGCCAATTCACTTCAGCCAATCCGGAGGATTTTGCTGATGCCCCCTTGGCTGCGATGGAGTGTATTGGCGCTGCTCTCATGGGGCGTGTGGGCGATCATGGCCAAACTGATCGGCGAGGCGTTGTCCGGAGCGCACAACCAGGCGCTCTCCACGCTGGGAATTCTGCCTGTCATGCTTGCGATGGGAGTCACAAGGAAATTTTCCTCGCCCGGCAGCCGGCGCCAGGGAATTTTGTATGCGCTGGCCAGCGGTGCGGTGTCTTGTATCGGCAACGTGTTTTACTATGACGCGCTCAGCCGCGGCGGCAAGGCGGCCACGATCGTGCCTCTCACCGCCCTGTATCCGCTCGCGACCATTGTGCTGGCGATCCTGTTGCTCAAGGAACGGCTCAACCGGATTCAATTGGGCGGAGTTTTGGTGTCACTCATCGCGATTTACCTTTTCAACGTGCAACGCGAGGAAGGGTTTCTGTCCAGGTGGCTGGTTTACGCGCTGGCGCCAACCGCCTTGTGGGGCGCCGCGGGTTTCCTGCAGAAGCTCTCGACCAATCATATCTCTGGCGAACTCTCCACGCTCTGGTTTTTGGCTGCGTTCATCCCGTTCGGAGTCCTTTTCCTTTTGCAGTCACCGCTGCCGCCGCAGATCACTGCCACAACCTGGCTGCTTGTTATCGGGCAGGGCTTTTTTCTCGCGCTCGGCAATCTCGCGGTCCTGGTGGCTTTCGCCAGTCACGGCAAGGCTTCCATCATCACCCCGCTCACCGCGCTTTATCCGGTGGTGAGCGTGCCCATCGCCATTTTTTTCCTCGGTGAGAAAATCAGCGCTCGCGAGGCGACTGGAATTTTTCTGGCCCTGGCGTCAGTCGCTGCGCTGACCTGCGAATCACGACCTCCCGCGCAAGCTCAGACCACGGCCGCTCCAAAGTCTGAAACCATTGCATGAAACCCATCACAATTCTGTTGAAGGAAGGCGTCGTCCTCGGCGACGGCGGTTATCTCATCGAACTCGAACGCCGCGGTTACGTGGACAGCGGTTCGCGCCGTGAAAAAGTCGGCACCGGCAAAGGCAGCGGCCAATTCACGCCCGAAGTGGCCATCGAAAACCCGGACGCGCTCCGCGAATTGCATCGCGAGTTCCTCAAGGCCGGTTCGCAGGTCTTGCAGGCGCTCACGTTTTTCGGCACGCGAGAGAAATTGCGCCGCGCCGGCTACGGCGCCCAGACCGAGACGATCAACCATGCCGCCGTCCGCATCGCCCGGGAAGTTGCGGGCGACCAAGCGCTCGTCGCGGGCAGCGTGTCACGCACACAACTCATCGAGCGCGAAGGGCCAGGAGCCCTGGGCCATGCCAAAGACCTCATGGCCGAGCAAATCCGCCTTCTTAACGACGCGGGCGTGGATTTTCTCATCCTTGAAACTTTTTTCCGGCTCGACGAAATGTTGGCGGCGCTCGATGCCGCCAAGGCCAGTGGGTTGACCGCTGTGGCGACGCTGAGCTTCCGTCCGCTCATCACCAAGTGCAGCGATGATCACACGCCTGCCCAATGCGCCCATGTCCTGGCCGAACATGGCGCCGTGGCCGTTGGCGCAAATTGCGAGCAGGAACCGGCGCGAATGCTGCCGCTCCTGCGCGAAATGCGCCAGGCAACGGCTATTCCGATTGCCGCCCAACCCGCCGCGTTTCGCACCACCGACCAGTGCCACTGCTTCACACGTCAACCGGCCTTCCCGGATGATCTGGAAACCATCCAAGTCTCACGGCGGGATTTTGTTGAGTTCGGGAAAGTCGCGAAGTCGGAGGGCATCGGCTATGTCGGCGGCTGCTGTGGCTGCAACGCGGCTTACATCCGTGCGCTGGCGGAGGGTTTGGCTGAGGTAAAGTGAATATCTCAGTTCACTCAACAACCGGCGAAGCTGACGCCGCCGGGGCGGATTGTCTGGCGGCCTGGCTGACGCAACCGGACGCGCGCAACGTGATGGTCGCCGGCGGCAACACGCCGCTTGAGGTCTATCGCCTGGTCGCTGAACGCAGATTGAAGCTGTCTCACTTGAATGTTTTTGCGTTGGACGAATACGTGGGTGTGCCTTTGGCCGAGCCGCGTAATTGCGCGAACCTCCTGCGCCGTTCCGTTACGGAGGCGTGGGCCATCCCGGCGCCGCAGTTCTTCACCCTCAGTTCGCTCGAAACCGACGCGCCCGGCAGCGTGCGCGAGCACGAGGAACGGATCGCGAAACTCGGTGGTCTCGATGTGATTGTGCTCGGCCTCGGCCAGAACGGTCATCTCGGTTTCAACGAACCAGGCAGCGCGGAAGACTCGTCCGGAAGACTGGTGCCTCTCGAGGCAGTTTCGATCGAAGCCAACCGCAAATGGTTTAGGGGCGATTATGCGCCATCGTTCGGTGTCAGCGTCGGCTTAAGGACGATCCTTGGGACGCGGCATATTCTCCTCATGGCGTATGGTTCGCATAAAGTCACTGCCGTAAAGGCGATGGTCGAAGGAACTCGCGCGCACCAATGCCCGGCGTCGTTCCTCCAGGGTCATCCGGATGTGCGCGTCTTTCTGGACAACGCAGCCGCTGCGGCTTTGAGCGTCAAACCATGAGTTCACTAGCTGCCATGACTGACCGTCCCGCTTGCGCCATCGGCGTGGATGTTGGCGGAACTAAAATCGCCGCGGGACTCGTCGCCTTCCCGCACGGAGAAGTGCGGGCGCGCCGACAAATCGCCACCGCGCCAGCTCGCGGTGGAGAGGCTATCTTTGCCGACGTGCTGCGTCTGTGCGAAGAACTTACCACCGCAGCGCGAGCTCAGGATCGGCGCGTCGATGGCATCGGCATCGGCGTCTGCGAACTGGTGGACCTGGACGGAAATGTCGTCAGCGAAAATTGCATCGCATGGAAAAATGTTCCGGTTCGGGAACAACTATCCAAGCTTGCCCCGGCCTGTATCGAAGCGGACGTGCGCGCGGCCGCGCTGGCCGAGGCAATGTTCGGCGCCGGGAGGCCTTTCAAACAATTCCTCTACGTCACCGTTGGTACTGGGATCAGTTGTTGTTTGGTTTTGGATGGCAAGCCGTTCACCGGGGCGCACGGCGCCACCGGCACCATGGCCAGCAGCCCTCTAAGCCGTAACCATGCAGTAAGGCTGAGGATTTTTGGATAAAAAGCATTGGTTGCGCGTGATGGCGGCGGTCGCCGACTTTCACACGTGGCGCTCCGCCAGCGAGGTTTCTGGCTCGCTAACGGTTTGACGGAGCGTTC
>JBBRPK010000257.1:0-5634 GCA_038228235.1 Verrucomicrobiota bacterium | reverse complement strand
TCGCGTGGCAAACTGTTTTATCGCTTGGCGCAACAGGCGGTCCAGGTGCCAGCCGTCCCGTACAAACTCCTCGTGGGAGGCGCCGAGAATGAAAAACACCACCCGTTGCGGTCACTGGAGTCAGTAGGATAGCCCTGAAGGCCTAATTACCAGCGCGAGCAAAGCCAGCCCAAACACCCACATCCAACCAAGCCAGGAAGCGTTGGAATCGTTGTTGCGAGGCGTCCGAGATCGCCCCAACCCGTTCTCAGAGGCGCAGAAGTTCCGCCTTTCGACCTTGCAGGCCTTTCCCACACAATCGCGGCGGGCCGCTACCCAACGATACGCACTGCGAAGCAGTGCCGCAGTCCCCGGGACTTGAGCTAACACCCACAGAGGCCAACCCCAATAAATGTGGCGGCTAAGTTTGACCAGTGCCTCCGCTCCGCCGAAGATCTCTCCAGTTGAGGTGAGAAGCAGCATCTCCTGCTCCTCTGCGCGACTCCAGAGTCTCGGGCGCAGGCAATCATTCTGCAACGGCGCCAGTTCAAAGCCCTGGCGCTGCAGGGTGGGCCCAAATCGAACGGCCAGCGACGTACAGAATGCGCAATCGCGATCGTAAAGAACCCAAGCGCCGCGTAATTTGTTTTCCATATTTCAGTCGCTTCAGAACATTCAGAAATTGAAGATCATCAAATTCACATCCAGGTCGCGTTCGTTGGCTTAAGACCTAACCGTTCCCGATTCCCAGGAGCTTGCGCGCTCTATCGCCCATTCGCACAAATTTGGCCACCGCGCTCATGGGCCATTGGCGGATCTGCCCATACCAGGCCGTTGTCGTTTCAAAAAAGCCAAGCAACTCGCCCAACCGCTCCTGAGTGTATTTGTCGGTCATGCCGTCTTTCTCAGCTTCGGCAATGCAGTTATGGAGCATCGACAGCGTTGGGTCTATTTCGCGTTTCTTGCGCTCGTCCAACACCACCCGAAACATCTCCCAGACGTCCTTCATGGATTCGAAGCGGTCCCGCTTGTCACCCATAACATGGACCAGCTTTACGATGCCCCACCCTTGGAGTTCCTTCAGGCTTGTGCTGACATTGGATCGAGCGACCTCCAGCGTCTCGGCGATGGTTTCCGCGGGCAACGGCTCGGGCGAAAGAAACAAAAGCGCGTGAAGCTGCGCCACAGTACGGTTGATGCCCCAGCGTGTTCCCATTTCCCCCCAATGAAGGATAAACTGTTGTTGGACTGGACTTAGTTTCATGACGTTATTCCGTTATTTCTGTCTATACAGAATATACAGCTATTCGAGAACAAGGCAAGCACAAAATAGCATGCTTCTGCACTGCAAGTTGGAGCGGGCGAGGACGCCGAGGATCCGCCCCGGGTTGGACTTGGTCATGGACCCGGACGTGTTGGCGAAACATTGCAGATTGAGATTGACCTATCGGCACTTTGCCATTACAGTCATTCTCGTTCGCCAAACGGTTGGGAATTTGATGTTCCTTCTGTTCGCACAGCAAGCTGGTTTGGCGGGGGAAAAATGGTCAATTTGGGTTTCAGTTTATCATTCCACAGCAAGGTGGCTTTGCCGCCTTGAAAAAAACCCACCAACAACAAGCCTGTCACCACGTTTGAAATTTGTGAAAGATATTCAGAAACACTGGCTGGGGTCTGTTCCATGGGAGACGGTCCTCACCGTCAATCAGGAACTTTGCCGGGCCCACAACACATCTCATCAGGAAAAGTCCGACGTTTGTGAAGCCGTCCGGGAGCTCTGGGAAAAATCTGCTTCCAAGGCCATGTCCCTCTCCGAAGTGCTGGATGTTTGCCGGTGCTGCCAGGATTTAGGCCCCTTTGTTTTTAACAATGGAAACACCTTCGCGGCTATCAGCAAGAGTTTGGTCGAGGATTGGATTGAATCGTTGCCCCCGGTCGAAGGCCAAATCCTCCGCACCACGGTGGGCCACTATGTCGCGGGGCAGATTAAGAAAAGGGAACTGCTCCAGGTATTGCGGCATGCTGAAACGCGCTGGCAGGTACCAGGGGCGAGACCAACCGCTCACGTGGCTCCGAAGAAATCCCAAGCCGAAGCGGCCCCCTCGTTAATGCGCACGCATCCGGCGCCTCATTGAGCAGGTGGGGTGAAGGCGCGACCCAGTTTGCCTTCTAAATCTGGTTGCTGTCCATCATTCAGCCCGGAAATGCCAAAGACTTCGCGCGCTCGCGGCATCCCGCTGAAGCGACGCAGAGGCGGCGGGTTAACGAGAAGACGTTCGATTGCATCTAATTTTAACATGCCCAACTATATGATTTCTCAGCTCGATCAAATCCCTCCTGTCAGATGTCCTTGCGGATTTGCCCGACGCGCCTTCGCAGACTCGGCAGAAAACGCGGCCAGCCTGCACCTTGTGCAGATCGAGGAAGATGCGCGGGCGCATTATCACAAAAAAATGACCGAGCTCTATTTGGTCCTCGAAGGAGAAGGACAGATCGAGCTTGATGGGAAATTATTTCCCTTGAAGCCAATGACCGCCATCTACCTCAAACCGGGCTGCCGGCATCGCGCCATCGGCAAACTGAAAATCGTCAATATCCCGATTCCCTCCTTTGACGAAGCGGACGAATGGTTTGATTGATTTCAGCATTGCATCGGCCGGAGAGAATCCTTATTACTCCGGACATGAACCGATTCAAGCTTTTTTCATTAGTAGGGTGGGCAGTCCTCAGCGCCGTATATTCAGGCCTTGTTTGTTCGGGCGCCGAACCAACGCCTCCGCCAGGGTTCAAAGCCCTTTTTAACGGCAAGGACTTGAGCGGTTGGTACGGCTTGGGTCATTTCGATCCTCGCCGCCGAGACGCCATCGCGGATGAAAAACGGGAAAAAGATCAGGCCACGTTCAAAGCCCACTGGCGAGTCGAGGACGGCGAACTGGTGAATGACGGCGAAGGCGCTTACGCCACCACCGAAAAAGATTACGGCGATATTGAGTTGCTGGTGGATTACAAAACGGTCGCCAAAGCGGACAGCGGGATTTATTTGCGCGGCTCTCCGCAGGTGCAGATTTGGGATTATACCAAGGAGGGCGGCAAGTGGGACCTCGGCGCGGACAAAGGCTCCGGCGGCTTGTGGAATAACCGCAAAGGAGCGCCTGGCAAAGATCCTCTCGTCCTGGCGGACAAACCGTTCGGCCAATGGAATCATCTCCATATCCAGCAGACCGGCGCCCGCACCACGGTCTATCTCAACGACAAGTTAGTCGTGGATAACGCCATCATGGAAAACTTCTGGGATTACAACCAGCCGCTCTTCCGCACCGGCCCGATTCAGCTCCAGACGCACGGCGGCGAAATACGATGGCGGAATATCTATTTGCGCGAGATTCCGGGCAAGGAAGCGAACCGCTTGCTGCGCGGCGAGGAGCCCAGCGGTTTCAAATCTGTTTTTAACGGAAAGGACTTTGATGGCTGGGCCGGGCCGGTGGACAACTATGAGGTGAAGGACGGCGCTATCGTATGCAAGCCAGGCAAGGGCGGCACCATTTACACCAAGGACGAATACCCCGACTTTGTTGCTCGGCTCGAAATTAAACTGCCCCGGGGCGGCAACAATGGTCTGGCCATCCGTTACCCAGGCGAGGGCGATACTGCTTATGTTGGCATGTGCGAACTGCAAGTGCTGGACGACTCCTCGGCGCAGTACGCCACGCTCGACCCTCGGCAATACCATGGTTCGGCCTACGGCATGGTGCCCGCCTTCCGTGGTTATCAACGGCCGGTGGGAGAATGGAACTACGAGGAGGTCACTGTCAAAGGCTCGACTATCAAAGTGGAACTCAACGGGACAATCATCCTCAACACGGATTTAAGCAAGATCACCGATTACATGGCGAAGAGCGCCCATCCAGGGAAGGACCGCACTTCGGGCTTTTTTGGTTTCGCCGGACACAACGATCCAGTCATGTTCCGCAACATCTCGATTAAGCGCCTTTGACAGGTTTACTACTCGCGAATAT
This sequence comes from Verrucomicrobiota bacterium, assembly GCA_038228235.1. Taxonomy (GTDB): domain Bacteria; phylum Verrucomicrobiota; class Verrucomicrobiia; order Limisphaerales; family JBBRPK01; genus JBBRPK01. The sequence goes on along the minus strand of JBBRPK010000257.1, from coordinate 1,639 downwards.
GAAATCACATCTCCCCATCCCCCGCCGGGCCTTCTTAAAGCAACTTGGCCTGGCCAGTCTGGCTGCCCCTTTCGTCACGCGCGGTCTGCTGGCCGTCTCGCCTAACAGCATCTTGCGTCACGCCAGCTTTGGCACGGCTGGCATGGCTGGCTCTGACATCGGCGCGCTCACCGCCAGCAAGTTCGTCAAACTTGTAGCCGTGGCCGATGTGGATTCAAATCGCTCCGCTGAGTTGAAAAAAAGAATGCCCGACATCAAAGTGTATCAGGACTGGCGCGAGTTGCTCGACAAAGAGCACAACAACATCGACTCCGTAAATGTCTCCACTCCGGACCACATGCACGCTCCCATCGAAATGAGTGCGATGCAATTAGGCAAGCACGTCTATGGGCAGAAGCCGCTTGCGCATGATATTTACGAAGTCCGCCAACTGACGCTTATGGCGCGCCGTCAAAAATTGGTGACTCAGATGGGGATTCAAATCCACTCGGAGGTGGATTATCGCCTTGCGGTGCAGTTCGTCCAGGACGGGGTCATCGGGAAAATCAAGGAAGTCCATTCCTTCAGCAACAAGAAGTGGGGAGATCCAAATCTTCGGCCAGATCGAAGCGATCCCCAGCCCCCTAATTTCAATTGGGACCTCTGGCTCGGTGTCGTCTCCGAACGCCCGTTTCTCGGGGACACTTACTATCATCCGGCCAATTGGCGGAAACGGCTGGATTTTGGCACCGGGACTTTCGGTGATATGGGCTGCCATATCTATGATCCCGTTTTTAAAGCCTTGGAGCTAACCGCTCCGATTTCCGTGCGTTCAGAGGGCCCCGCCCCTAATGCGTATAATTGGGCCAATAACGCAATCATCTACTATGTCTTCCCTGGTAATAAACTCACCGAAGAAAAAACGGTGAAGGTGACATGGTACGATGGAGACCAGCGGCCTCCCCATGAAGTTCAAGCTTTGCTGGAAGGCGACAAGCTGCCAGAACAAGGCTCCATTTTTATCGGCACTAAAGGAGTCTTGCTTCTGCCCCACGTTGCCAAGCCGCAACTTTACCCGGATGCGCAGTTCAAGAATCATGCTCTGCCCACCTTGCCATCGCAAAACCATTGGACGCAATTCGCCGAGGCCTGCCGAGGCAACGGCAAGACCTCAGCCCATTTCGACTATGCCGGGCCATTAACAGAAACGGTTCTGCTCGGCGGCGTTGCCACACGTTTCCCCCACACCACCCTGGCATGGAACGCTGCCGAAGTGAAATTCGACCTCTCAGAAGCCAACCAACTCCTCCGGCGCAACTACCGCAAAGGCTGGGAAGTCGCGGGATTGTGAGCTGAGTCCAAGAGCGTGTTTTAAAAACCCACGAACGCGCCGCGTGAGGGCACGCGGCCTATACGAAACGGCGGGAAATCGGCTCCTTTGTAGGCCCGGTCCCCTGACCGGGCGATTTTTAAAACACGCTCTAACCCGGATAATTCACCAACCCATTCGCTTTTTGGTCTTAGAGTGAGGTTTGAACCAATTCTGACCGGGTGTTTCTTACTTTCACTGGTGTAAATTCTCGCTGACAGTGTGTCCGCCCTTACGCGCCCGCTCCCGAGCTTTGGCTGACGGAATATTTTTTCTGACCAGGTGTAGTTC
>JBBRPK010000256.1:0-5646 GCA_038228235.1 Verrucomicrobiota bacterium | reverse complement strand
CCTTTTCCTCGAAAACCCTCCGGCGGCGGGTCTTTTGTCTGCGGCCTGCGTTGACTCGGCCGTCACAGCCCGCTGCGGGGATGCTCCGGCCTCGCCGCCTTGGCCACAGCCAAAATCCCTCGCCGCAGGACCCCACGCAATTTTAAAACAGGCTCTTAAGGTTTGACTATGTTATGCCACGGCATCCCAGGGGGAAAACAGAACAACACGTACACTCGTTCGTTTCGCGAACAGCTCGTTCCTCCGTCTTCGCCTGGCTCCGGCGCGGCAGGAGCTACCTTGGGCTGTTCGATTTGAATCCCTTTGAGATTGACGCATTCCGGGACTTGGTTTGGAATAGACGCCATGAATGCAAAGCTCATTCTTGCCTCCATCATCGCTTCCCTCATGTTGCTCGGTTTGGCGCTGGAAGCGGGCACGGCTGATCTTTCCTCCGTTTCCAAAGCTAATGAATTGAGCGAAGCCGAAAAAGCCGCTGGTTGGAAGCTCCTCTTCGATGGCCATACTCTCGATGGCTGGCACAGTTTCAAGAAAAAGGATGGCCCAAAACAAGGCTGGATTATCGAGGGTGATTGGTTGAAATGCCTCGCCAATGGCCATGGCGGGGACCTTGTCAGCAATGCCCAATTCGATGACTTTGAGTTGTCGTGGGAGTGGAGCATCCCCCCGAAAGCGAACAATGGGATAAAATACTTCATCACCGAAACGCGTCCGGCGGCCATCGGGCACGAATACCAGATGATCGATGACACCCTGGTGAACAACCCCAAATCCAGCACCGCCTCCTTTTACGATGTGCTCCCGCCTAACGCGGACAAACCACTCAAGCCTCCCGGAGAGATCAATCATTCGCGAGTGCTTGTGCGAGGCAACGTGGTGGAGCACTGGCTCAATGGCGCCAAAGTTCTGGAGTATGAACTGGGAAGCGAGCGGGTGAGAGAGGCCGTGGCCAAAAGCAAATTCAAAAACGTGCCCGGCTTCGGAACCAAGATCAAAGGCCACATTCTTCTCACCGAGCATCATGACCAAGCCTCCTTTCGCAACTTGAAAATCCGCCAACTGACGCCTCAGCAGTAGCTGCTGGCGGCCCCTGCTATGAAAAAAATTCTAATCGTCGAGGATGACCCGGTCGTCGGAATGGTTTACCGAACCGGATTGCAAAAAGAGGGATTCGCCGTGGAAGTGGCCACCGACGGCGAAGCGGGTCTCGCCCGCATCCTGGCGATGGACCCGGACGCGGTGCTCTTAGACCTGATGTTGCCAAAGATGTCCGGAGTGGAAGTCTTGAAAAAAATACGGGCTCAGCCCGAGCATTCGACAAAGCCGGTGATGGTCTTTACCAATGCCTTTGTGCCTGCCATGATTAACGACGCCTTGCAAGCGGGCGCCACGGAGGTTTTCAACAAAACCGATGCCACCCCCCGCCTCATTGTGGAAGCCTTAAAGAAGGCCGGCTGCTTTGCCCGGGAAAGCGGCAGCGAAAAACAATTCTCATAATCGCAATGGAGGACGCCATGGTCGGAAGGACGAGTTCCAAGAGTCCCCATTTACTTAAGCTGCGGGTTGGAGGGACGAGTTCCAAGAGTCCCTATTTACTTAAGAGCGTGTTTTAAAAACCCACGAACGCGCCGCGTGAGGGCACGCGGCCTTCACGAAACGGCGGGAAATCGGGTCCGTTGTAGGCCCGGTCCCCTGACCGGGCGATTTTTAAAACAGGCTCTAAGAGATCGGGGACTCGTGGAACTCGTCCCTCCGAAGCGTTGTGCCAATCCGCTGCCAAATTGAATTGCAGAGTCAGCGTCCGCACAGGTTTACTTTCCCCTCGATGCCTGCTAAAACGGCCTCGTGGCAGAGCCTAATGAATCTCTTTGGAAATCGCTCCGGGACGAGCGGCGGTTAATCCTGATCGCCGGCCCCTGCGTGGTTGAGAACGAGAAGCTTTGCCTGACAGTGGCGGCGGCGTTGCGCCAGACCTGCCAAAAACTTGGCCTCACTTTTATTTTTAAAGCGAGCTATGATAAGGCCAACCGCACCTCCAGCCAATCTTTTCGCGGCCCAGGCCTTGAAGCCGGTCTGGAGGTATTGTCAAAAGTCCGGGCCCAGGTGGGCGTGCCCATCCTGACTGATGTGCATAACGAGGCGCAGGCCCAGGCGGCGGCGGCCGTGGTGGACGTGCTCCAGATACCCGCCCTTCTCTGCCGCCAAACCGATCTCATCCAAGCCGCGGCCCGAACAGGTAAAATCGTGAATTTGAAAAAGGGCCAGTTTCTTTCGCCATTGGAAATGGGGCAGGTGGTGAAAAAGGCCGTAGCGGCGGGCGGACAAAAATTTCTCGTCACCGAGCGCGGCACCACGTTCGGATATAATAACCTGGTCGCTGATATGCGGTCGATTCCGATCATGCGCGACTTTGGTTTCCCCATTATCTTCGATGCCACGCATTCAGTGCAGTTGCCCGGCGCGTCCGGAGATAAATCCGGCGGGCAGCGGCAGTTCGCCCCGGTCCTGGCGCGCTGTGCCATCGCGGCTGGGGCGCACGGGGTGTTCATCGAAACCCATCCGAGTCCGGAGCAGGCGTTGAGCGACGGGCCGAATATGATTCCGCTGGCCGAGATGCCGCAGCTTTTGGCGGGTTTAGTCAGCATCCATGCTGCCGCTTCCCGGAATCAAGCCGGATGAAGAATCAGCGAAAAAAAGCGGCCCCACACCTCGCCCCCGTTTCCCCTTCTTTGCGGCTTAAATTACGCCGCGTCAAATTGTTCCTCTGTGATGTGGATGGCGTCCTGACCAACGGCACGGTCCTCCTGGGTGAGGGCAAGGAATATAAGAGCTTCAACATCCAGGACGGCTTGGGCCTTCTGCTCTTGAAGCGGCATGGAATCAAAGTGGGCTGGATTTCCAACCGCCCTTCGCCGGTCACCCAACAGCGCGCGGAGGAGCTGAAGATCGATTTTCTTTATCAGGAAAATGGCAGCAAGGTGGCCGCGGTGGAATCGATTCTAGGCCGGGCCGGGCTGGATTGGGAAGCTGTATGCTACATGGGCGATGACATTGTGGATCTGGGAGTCCTGAAACGCGCGGGAGTGGCCGTGGCGGTGGCAAACGCCATCATTGAGGCGAAACAACTCGCGGACTACGTTACCATCGCGGAGGGAGGCAAGGGAGCCGTGCGCGAAACCGTCCGCCTTGTTTTGGATGCCCAGGACAAGTGGACTCCGTTGGTCCTAAAACTTTCGGCGTGATGTGGAAAGATGATTTGACCAGGCAGGCCGGCAACGCCCGATGGGTTTGGCGTGTGCTGCTTTGTTTGGCCCTCCCGATTTCAGCGCAGGTCGGCGAATTCTACAAGGGGTTCAAATTGCCGGATTATTATAAATCCGGACATTTGAAAAGCCAGATAACCGGCGCGGAGGCTCGGCCGCAACCCAACGGTCTTTGGCTGGTCGAAAAGATGCGCATCGAGAATTACCTAGAGGATGGCCGGACCAACCTGGTGGCAACCGCCCCTCAATGCTTCGTCGATATCAAGAACCATGTCGCCTTCTCGCCCCGCCGGTTGCTGGTGGTGACCGCCGATGGGCAATTGAACATTCAGGGAGAGGGGTTTTTCTACCAACAAACCAATTTTGATCTGACCATTTCCAACCAGGTCGCGACGACCATTCACCGCGAATTAATCCGTTCCACCAACTCTCCAGCGAAGCCTCGGGTTTCACTCCCCCAACCCAATGCGCCTCCCACCAACGATCTCATCAGGATTTTCTCGGACCATTTCGTTCTCGAGTCTCCCTCCAACCTGGCCATTTATTCAGGCCGGGCCCATGTCGATGATGCGCAAATGGAACTGGGCTGCCAGACCCTCACCATCCAACGTTCCACCGCGGGAACCATCGAGAGCATTGTGGCGGATCAAAATGTCGCCATGACCAACAAGCTCGATCAGAGCCGGGCCATGGGGGATCATGGGACTTATTCTTTGGAGCCGGGACGCGAACGGGTCGTCCTTACGGGTGAGCAGGCGCGATGGCAGGGCGGCGAGAGTGAAGGCCAGGCGGGCCAGTTTACTTTCGATCGTGGTGCCAATACCTTGCTCGCCGAACAGAAGCCATCCATCAGATTGCCCCGCGCCGCCCTCAGTGCGCCCGATTGGCTGCCAGGCGCGGCCAGTGCGACAGCCAACGCGCCGGAGTTCACAAATCAATTCGTCAACGTCAGCGCCGAAGAAATCCTCATCCACCTTCCCACTACCAATCAACTCGCGCGTCGCATGAGTGCTCAGAACAACGTCCTGATCGTTAGCCCGGCGGACAAGAGCCAGGGCAGCAGCGATCACGCCCTTTATGACGAGGGCGCCGGCACTCTGGAACTCTCCGGCCACGCCCTTTGGCAATCCGATCAGCGGATCGTGAAAGGCGAAACTCTTATCTTCGATCGCACCAATAAAATTCTGGTCGCCAGGCAAAACGCCTGGCTGCGAATGCCGCTTTCGTCGTTCGGTGGGCAGACGACCCCTTCTTCCAATCCCAACAAGCCAGCGCCACCGCCCGAGACCGTGGAAGTCTTTTCAGATGGTTTTGTTTATCGGCCGGCTGCGATCATTTTTCAGGACCATGTGCGGGCAAATTATTTTCAAGGGGCGGTCCAGCGGGGCTGGCTGACCAGCGGTTTTCTCAACATCGGGTTCAAGAGCAATCGCATCGAAACCCTCGTAGCCACCACCCAAGTGGCCCTTGAACAGCCTGCTACCGGCACCAATGGCGCGCGGCGCGCGGATAAAAAATTGAAATGCGAAAATCTCACCATCCAGTTTTCGACCAACGGTTTGATGCAAAGTATTTTGGCCGAAACGAATGTGGTGGCCCAGCAAACCGAAACGCGAGCGGGCCGTGCCTTGCCTGCGGAGACCGAATTGACCGCGGCTCGCGCGACCGTTTTCTTTTTTGCTCATACCAATGAGGTTCGCGAAATCCGGGCGGAAGGCAGCGTAACGATTATGCAGGACACCAAGAGCGCGCACGGCGCCCAAGCCTTCTATACTGCTACCAACAACGTGGTGGAGCTAAGCGGCCATCCCACGGCCGACACGCCGATGGGGCGTATCACCGAGGCGGAAGTTTTAATTTGGAATCGGGCGCATAACACCCTTAAAGCCAGAGGAAAAAAAGTGGTCGGCATGGGTGAAGTTCCTGGCGAAGGCCCGAACCGAACTGGCTTCGTCTTCCCGAAATGAGCCGAGAATCGAGCTTTATACGGAACTAACACCAAAAACGCAGATAGGCATCCATACTCCTTTTTACCCGCAAACCCGCAAGGACCCTCAACCTGTAGAAACGGAGGGCGGAGAAGCGGCGGCGGCGGCGTAAGGGGCGGAACCACTGCCAGCGAACGCCAGTCTGAAGGCCAATCTTACGCATGGCGGGATCCCGGTCAGGGTTTCCTTTCCCCCGGGGATACACACCCTGTGTCCGGGAGCCGTCCCACCGTCCCAAGCCGTCCCAATCTGGCTTACAGGGCTATCCTATTGACTCCAGTGACCACAACGTATAGTGGAGGAGGATGATAGAGGACTATCCGCGGACGCTTTTGGAGATGGAACGTCGGTTTGCCACTGAAGAACAGTGCCGTGCCTACCTGGCGACCCTGCGT
>JBBRPK010000255.1:0-5716 GCA_038228235.1 Verrucomicrobiota bacterium | reverse complement strand
TTAGTGCGGGAAGTGGAAACAGGCAAAACGTCTGCGGCCGCCGTTCAACGCAAATACAAGATCAAGAGCAACGCCACGGTTATCCATTGGGTGCGGCAATTGGGCAGCGGCCAATACGGAAAGATCATCCGCGTCGAAAAGGCAGGTGAAATCAATGAAAGCGACCAACTGAGGAAGGAACTGCGAAAGGTCAAAGAAGCGCTGGCCGATACGCATATGGAACTGGCGCTGGAGAAGGCTTTTCTGGTGGTGGCCTGTGAGGAACTGGACCAGAGCTTGGAGGGGTTTAAAAAAAAGCACGCTGGCGGGCGGCGCACCAGGCGGTCGAGTTGGACCCAGAGCTGAAAGTGACCTGGCTCTGCGAACTGGCGAATATGACCCCGCAAAATTATTACGCGCGCCGCAGGGCCTGGCGGCGGGGCGAGGTAGATGTGGAATTGCTGCTGGAACTGGTCCGGGCGGAAAGAAAGCACCAACCGCGCTTGGGCGTGAGAAAACTCTACTACTTGATCCAAGTGGAGTTGGAAGCGGCCGGAGTGAAGATGGGCCGGGATCGGCTGTTTGCCGAACTGAGGAAAGCGGGGATGCTGGTGGAGAGAAAACCCTCGGAATGGCCAAAAACCACGAATTTTAATCCAAATCTGCCGGTGTTTAAGAACCTGATCAAACGCTTAGAGCTGAGCAAACGAAACCAAGTCTGGGTGGCGGACATTACCTACATCCGGACGGAGGAAGCATTTATGTATTTGAGCCTCCTCACCGACAAGTGGTCGCGCAAGATCGTGGGTTTTCATTTAGGCGAAACGCTGGAAACGGGCAGCACCTTAAAGGCACTGGCGATGGCTCTGAAGGGGCTGAAGAGCAACGAGCGGCCGATTCACCATTCTGATCGGGGATGTCAGTATGCCTCGCATGGGTACGTCAAGCAGGCGCAGCAGGCGGGGTTGCAAATGAGCATGACTGAAAACAATCACAGCGCCGAGAATGCGGTCGCGGAAAGGGTCAACGGAATATTGAAACAGGAATACTTTTTGGATGCGAACTTTGCGACTAAACTGGAGGCTCGGAGGGCCACCGTAGAAGGGGTAGGTTTGTATAACACCCGCCGACCGCACACGGCGCTGGGATTTAAAACGCCAGGGATGGTCCATGATGTGGAGAGGAAAAATTAAACAAATTTTGCTGTCTGCCCCGAGCTCCGTTGCGATTCGCTACGCTCATCTCCACTACACTCAGGGCAGACAGCAAAGCAAAAAACAACAAACAAGAACCAAAGAAAAAGTACCAAATTTATTTCAGGACTTGACCAATTCTTTACGCCAACTCCGGGCAGGTCCCCGAACTGTTCTGAACCAATCCGAGCCGATCCGAGCCTTTCCGAACCAAAAAATGTTTTTTGGGCATTCTCACACGGCAGATGTTGAATTTTGACCACATGGCCGAGCACTGCCGGAGTCTGAAACCATTTCGGTTGGAGAAACTGTTCTAGAAGCCAGCGCGTGCTCTTCACCAATCGCGCCTGGTCGATCAAATCCAGACCCTCGAATGTAACGACGCCTTCAATCATGCTGGCGATCTGGGGTGTGGCGTCGTCACCCTTGGCCGACCACATCGCAGCAGAACGAGCTCGATTGAACGCCTCCGGGTGCGACACCCCTTCCGTTGCCACCGCGTCCTTCGCAAAGATTTCCTCTGCTTGCTTCAAGTAGCCTGGAGCGCTGACCTGAGCGAGCCGGGTCACGAGCTTCACCAGTCCAGCGACCCCCGGATTTACATCGCCAGTAACGCAGAGGGATCCCCGATCCGCAAAAATCTCGGTGTAGAGCTGAAACCTTCGAGCGATCTCCGCATGGCTTGATGACGCACGCGGATCGTTTGCGACCGCCTGAACCAACTGGTCGACGATATGGAGTTCGCCCTGCTCCCACTGCCAGAGATGGTAGTGCGCCAATTCGTGACCAATGACCGATTTGAGCTCTTCGGGGGTCAGAAGTGAAAGAACCGGGCCGGAAAACACGACATGGCCCTCTCCGGAAATAAAATAGAGCGCCGCGTTCGGCATCAGGCTGTTCTGTGCCTGGTAAAGCGTGACCGGTAGCACCGCTTCTGCTACCCAGGACGTGTCCGTGGTTAAAAACTCATCCGCATTGGTGAAATTCGTGTCGATCGCTGGCTCAGCTCTTGTAAAACGCTTCCCGCAAGTGTTTCAAAATTTCAGGCTTTGCAGATACTTCACGCTCACCGGCCCCGCGTCGAGTGACGCCGCCGATTCGTCTTCGATGAAGTAATGCTTCACACCCACCGCCGCAGACTGCTTGAGGACGGCGGGCCAGTTGACCGGGCCCGTCACCCGTCCCTTCCGGACTCGACCGATTCCAATCCATTCCCGGCGTTAAAATTGAAACGCTGGGCTGTTCTCGCTCATCCCTCCGGGATGCTGCTATCCAAAAGCTAGTGGCCCTGGCTTTGGAAACCCGCGACACATCAGGATTGAAAGCCTGCGCTGCGGTGGTGGTGTGGAATGCGCCCGCGACGTTGGTCGAACGCGCCTGGGCTTGACTGGAGACGCGCGCGAACATAGCTTCTGAGTCACTCGGTTGGTGGTCATAGCTCAATGGTAGAGCCCCAGATTGTGGTTCTGGATGTTGCGGGTTCGAGTCCCGTTGGCCACCCCACCCTGATTACACCAATGAGAACACACGGCGGAATTGTCCAAAAGCCATTCCAGCGCGAATTACCCAAAATTGCCGCGAATTACCGCGATTCTATTGGGGATTTGCGGTCAATCGGCCCCCCGCCAAGTTCACGCCATTTGTCCACTGGTTTTGCATTTGTCCAAATCGGAGTTCCAAAATCACCATCATCAAACCCTTGCAAATAAAGGATTGGAACTCCAAAGGCCAAAAAGTGGACAAATAGGCACAGGTGTGAAGTGTGAAGCGGTTTTACCCCCCCCTTACGCAGCCTTCAGCCCATCTCAGATAGCCAATTTTGACCCCCTTTCGCTTGGCGGAATCGAGCACGCGAAAAACAAAAAATCCCAGAAGGCTCCGTTAGCCTCGGTTAGCCTCGGTTAGCCTCGGATCATGCCTTGCAACCCTTTGAAAACCCTCCCGCAACCACCTTTAAACGCCGTTTCGGACGTGAAACCACCCGCCAAGCCTCCCAAAAATGCGGATCAGCCTCAACCGCGTCCCTAAACGCCAGCACGGAAGACTCCAAGAGCAGATACCGCCCGGGCGACGGTTTTGAGAACTCAATGACCGGCCTGCCTGCCGGATCGGCCCGATTGAGGATGATCCGGCGCAAAGTTGATGCCGACATCGGCGATAGGACGCCCGCGGCTTCCTTTATTGTTAACCAATTCACGCAGTCAAATTCTTCGCCGCGCGGCTGATATGGCTGTCTTCAGAGAGGTCCTGCGCTACTCTTACTCGGGCGCCTTCGATGCTATTCCGGGTGATCCTGGCTTCCAGTTCAGGGGAGATCGTCACCTTTATTTCCAACTGCCCCCCCGGCCCCGCCGCGCGTTGAAGTGCGCCAGCATTCACCAGGGCCATCTGGCGAGAGCCGACTTGCCCGACCGTCGCCGTGATATCCCCGAACTGCGCCAAGCGCGGCTTAGCAAATACCGTGAGCAGCTCCGCGCCCGCTTCCCCGGCCAGCACGTTGAAGTTCGGCATGAACGTCGGCCCGTTCGTCATCCCAGAAAAACCATCCGCCGCCATGCTCGGCGAGAACATTCCTCCCAGCGCCGCCGCGCTCACTTGGCCACCCCCAGAGAGTCCAAGGAAAGCCCCCGTGCCTGACCCTCCAAAAGCAGTCCTTAGAATATAGAGCAATTCCATTTTTATGATCGCCTCCGCGATGGCCTTCATAAAGTCTGCGAACCATTGCTTCATAGCATCCCCCCCTTTGGAGAACGAATCCACCAGCCCATGCGCCAAATTCGTCGTCAACTGCTCCCGGATAACTCCCCCCACGGCATTAAGGTCCGCTTGAAACTTCCCTGCTGCCGAGTGCTCCTCATTTATATTGTGGAGTCTTGCCTCGTGCAGTTTTGACTCCAACCCCATCAGCTTGTTGTAATCATCCTCATTCTCAGTCCGAACCTGCTGGAGTTGTTGGATTCGTTTCAGATGGTTGGCGTTTTCCACCGCCATTTCCGACTCCATCCCATTTTTGCGCAACTCCAGCCCCCTGAGTTGTGTCGAAGTGATCTCCGCCATCATTGCCTGTTCGGCTTTAGATCGCTCTTGGATGCCCTTCATATCCTCCAGCGAGAGTTTGTCCAGGCGCTCGGATTCCTTGCGCGCGATATCATCCAACGCCGCTGTCTTGGCGGAGGACCATTGCTGTAGCCGCTGCATTTCCTTGTCCGCACCTTCGTTCGCCAGGTTGGAATTTTTGATGATGGCCTTGTATTCCGCGTCGTAGGCCACCTCGATTTCCGCCTTTTGCTTGTCCAGCCCCTCCAAGCCAGCCGTGCGATACTTTTCCTCCAACTTGACCAGCTCTTCCAAGGCTGTTTTTTCCTCCTCATAATTGCGCCCCGCATTGCTCGCCTGCGGCTGCGCTCGTGAGCCAAAGATGCCATTGCTAGTCAACCGATCCTGAGTCAACTGGAAGACGGCCCTTTGCTGCGCCAGGTCACTCGAAAGGCCAGTCGTGTTAGTGTCTGGATCGGCTAAGCCCGCGTGCCCAAAATTGGATTCGATCTTCCGATTGCCCCCCGACATCTGGGTCCGCATCAGGTTCCCCTGGGCTTCAGTGATGGCTCCCATATCGACCATCGCATGGATCAGATCCCGGATTTGTGTCTCCCATGCCTTGAGATCATCTAACTGCGTTTGCAGGTCTTTTGGATCGAGCGTCATTTCCTTCAAGAGCGAATGCCAGCCGGAGAATGATTGCAGCAGGCCATGCCCGATCTCCTCCTGCAATTCATCTATAGCCTTCCTCTGAATTTCAAATTCACCGCTCAGCGTATTGACCGCCGCGGTCGCCTGCCCGCCCGCCAGCGCCGTGATCTTCTCCAGCATAGTGACGAATTTCTCCGCGCCATTAGTGCTGTTATCAAAGTGGATTTTGAGCGCCCGCTGCGCAGGCCCGAAGTTGCCCTCCAACGCGGCCGTAAAGACCATCATAGAGCCAGGCAGATCCTTGCCCATGAGAGTGGACAGGTCCAGGATGGCGTTCATGTAAGTTTTCAGATCTTCTTTGCCAGCGCCGAACGCGAGCAGGACACCCTGAAGATTAATCAACTCGGCTTTGTGGTAGAGCGTGACCTCCGACAATCCCTTCGCCATCTCCTGCAATTCCGCTGAATACTGTTTCGTGTATTGCCCAGAGCCACGCAAGGACGCCTCCATCTTGGCTATCGACTGGTCCAGAAGGATGAACGCCTCAATCGACCGTCTTGCAAATTCTTCGAGGCCGCCAAATGCCAAGGCCGTTTCCATACTGCCCTTTAGTGTGCGCGGTGATCGAGACGTAGCGCAAAACTAGCGATTAGGAAGTGGAGCGGGCTTTTCGGACCCGGTTGGGTGCAAAAAGGGCCGATGGATTTTTCCATCGGCCTTCGTTGGTTTGGGGTGTTGGCCTTTTTAGGCTTCCTGGATTTGGTCCTTCATTCGATAGCTTTTCCCTTCGAGGGTGACGGTTTGGGCGTGGTGCAGGAGTCGATCCAGCACCGCCGAGGTCAAGGTGGCATCGT
>JBBRPK010000254.1:0-5822 GCA_038228235.1 Verrucomicrobiota bacterium | reverse complement strand
CTTCTCCGGAATCGGACATCCCACCGCCGCCCGAATCATCTCCTTCGTACATCCCGCCCAGCAGATGTACTTCTGCGGTTCGGAAACCGAGATGGCGAGATTGTCACCGCCGTTGTCCCGTCCGTCAGCCGCACAAGAAGGACAGCGGGTTACCCAGTTGCGGCCCACTTTGCGCCGGGTATCCACGTGTTCGAGTATCTGGAAGCTACTGCGACTGCTGCCCGATCGAAAAGCACGCGACGAAGCCGGTTCCGGTTGTTTCTCCAGTTGCTCCGGCGGCCGCCCTATCTTCTCGATCAATGCCGTCATTTGTTCGTCGGACAGCTTCTTGACCCGGTTTAGATAAGCGAGTTGATTGGTGAAGCTGTAATCGGCGCCGTAAAACCAGTACCGTACCCCTATGGCCCGATGGATGCCCAACGGCCCGCGGACCGCGTTTCCGAACTCGCCCTCCTTGATCTCGTCGTGCTTTGGAAAGATCTCAATACCATCGGCCGTGCCGGCTCCCTTCACCGGAATTCTCAGCTTCTGGGCCAGCCCGGAAATCAGCAATCGGCAGTCCCGCGCGATCAGCGGCCGTTCGCCGAAAATCCAGAGATGCGCCCCCCGGCGGCTCATTTCGAGCGCCGACTCCACTTTCTGGGTTTCCAGCTCCCACTGAAGTTCGCACAGATGCTTGAGGGAGCCATCGTAATCGCCATCCACTGCGATCCATTTGCAGCGCTGAGTGGACGGATTCATGGCGTAGAGGCCAATCGTGATAATGCCTTCAAGGTGATGCCGGATAACGGTTTCATCCAGGCTAAGCGGGTCGCCCTCTCTTCCGGCTTTAGGCCGGAAATAGAAGTGCCGCCCGCTCTCCGGATGCGGCTGCATGGACTGAATTACGTAGGCGCGACGGTTGACGAACAGCTCCCAGTAATCCCGCAGGTTTTGTTCACTGGCATGATACTGTGTCGGCATCCTGTTTCTCGCGCCTGCTAATACATAACGCGATTTCGAGAATCGTGCAAACAAGACCGGCAGCATGGCTTCTACCCTCCTTTTCGGCTCCGAACGCAACGCCGCAATCGCCACGGGCAGCGGGTCAGAACCAGAAGCCGGTACTGACGGACCAGCGCTTCGTAATCTTGCAGGCTGTAGCCGCCGTACTTTTTGTCCTGAAAGTCCAGCGAGTAGATGGTTCCGAGCTTTCTGTCAAACACATACAGCGCGCCGGATTCTGGGTCGCCATCGACCAGGGTAAAGAAAAGGACTCCAGCGGGAAACTGGACCCACCGGACGATCGGAGCTTCCGCGATCCGCGTCAGGACCTCGCTGGCCTCTTGCACACCGACATGCCTCGACGATCCAAAATTGTCTTTGGTAAGGAACGGGTCCGCGACCAGTTCCGGGAAACTATTGCTTCTCATAGTGAACTCCTCTGTTGTGAATGAATTGAAAAGGGACGGACGCGCCGGGTGGAGCGGTAATCAGCCGCGCGCACCGGCGCATCAAATTGGCAATCGGGAACTGGAAACGGGGTAAGCGAGCGGGACTCACGCCCGGGCGGGCGCGGCATCCTTATCTATAGGATAGGAGTCGGCCACAGAGAATTTCTGGTACCGGTTTATCTTGGCGTAAGCCGGGCGGACGGCTACGCCGTGCAAAGGACTGTTAACGAATTGCCTGGCTGACCGGGTCGAACCAAGCGTGGCGAGCAGAAAGGTTTCGGCGTGGCGTACACGTCGAGCGAGCGATGCGTTCATGACGTACTCCTTGTAGTGGTTGGTGGAATTCGCGGGCGAGGGCCCCGCGCGGACTGCTGAGGAAACTATTGGCGCCGCACGATTGCGAGAGTGGTCACGGCTGAGTGGATGGAATTTTCACGATGCGACGTACCGGATTTGGCGGAAAGGAAATCGGCTGGATTCCCGAAATGGGTTTAAACTACTCCGCAATCCGTAACGGGAACTCCGGGCTGTTGAGCATGAGGAGAGGCAGGCGGCACTCTCCGACTGCCTCTCTCGCCATCGCGTCGGACATTTTTTACTCCGCCGGATGTTCGGAATGCCCGCGCACGTACACCCGAGAGACTGGCCGACCAGCTCTTCAGGTGCTTCTTATAGCTCGCTGTTCAACAGTAGTTTTCGCGTCGAATTGCGCCAACTCACCGAGCGTCATCGCGGCAGAAACTCCGCACTACCTCATCGGACGCACTTCGAAATGGCCAGCACAGTGGCGACGCCAACGCCTCACCCGCCATCACGCCCGACCGCGCCCAAACCGGGTGATCGGCCCCTTGGATCTATACTTCGGCGTTACTGATGGGTTACTCGGCGTTACCTATTCGCAAGTTCATTTGGCATTGTGTCGTTGCTGCGCGATTTGAGCTGCTTTGGTCAGCATCCCGGTCAAATCGCTCTGTGTCATCAAACGTCCATGCAGGACCACGCCTCCGATCTTCTGCGTATTGTGAATTTCAGTTAGCGGATCGGCATCAAGCAAGACCAAGTTTGCCCGTTTGCCCATTTCAATCGTCCCTAACTCGGCACCGCGCCCGGTCATCAAAGCTGGGTTGCGGGTGCCCGCCTGCAACGCCTACATTGGCGAAAGACCGGCACGCACCAAAAGGGCAAGTTCGTCGTGAATACTAAAGCCGGGAAAGCAAAATGGATTTGGGGTGTCCGTGCCCGCAGCAATAAGTACCCCGGCTCGGTTCATAGCGCCAACAACCTCCAATTCTTTCTGGTAAAGCCGTTTTCGGCTCAATATAACCAATGCCGTAGCTGGTTGCCTTGGGTCATCCCTGCTAGTCCAACCGGCCACGATCGATGCTGGCATGTACCTCAGGCGAGGGTCATCCGCAGCTGTCAGTTCGGCCAGGAACGGACGCGCGCGACGGATAGTAAGTGTTGGCACTTGCCATGTGCCGTTCCGAACGAAAATGTTGAACAGTTGAGCTGCGCGCGCCGAATCATAACTATCCACCAGGGCGTCGTTCAGCTGATTGATGTTCGTTCCCGCTAAAAGTTGCCCCTTCAACTCATCACCGCGCGACGAACTCGCGAGCAGCACGCCCATTAGATGTTCGACGCTCTTTTGGCCCGAGTTGGAGGCTTCCGCAACATCAATCACGAGTGGTACGTGTCCTGCAAACGGAATCCGCTTTTTTTGCGCTTCACCGGCCAAGGCGAAATACGCCTCGCGCGGCACCTGAGAATAAACCTTTATGAAGTCTACCCCTAAGTTCTGAAGCTCATCTACCGCTCGTCGAGCTTCGATGTCGTTAGAAACGCGAATTGAGCCCGGCCAAATCGACTGCGGGCCGTCCACGAATGGGCCGGGAACAATGAGATCGGGTCCGAGCACTTCCCTTGCCGCAACGCGTTCTCTCCAGCGCACCTGCTCCTTCGACAGCATCGGGCCGCCCATCTCCCGAATGGTTGTAATGCCGTTGGCAATGAACAACGGGAAAAACGATTCCGGCCGCTCGTTGTCCCACAGCGCGTGGACATGTGCGTCCCAAAGGCCGGGGATCAAGTACTCGCCTCGCCCGGAAACCACCAGGGTTCCGGTTGGCACGCGGGTTTTGTCCGCTGGTCCAATCGAGACGATACGATCCCCCCGCACCATGACGGTGGTGTTCTGGTGTTTTGGCGCCCGGTCCCATCGATCAATGTCACGTTGGTAATTGCTAGAGAATCGCTCCGTTCCGTCTGCTGCCCCAGAAGGAACGCGACTACACCGATCGAGCCAAAGGCTAAGAGGGCACGGAGCATATGGACAATATGACGTGGAAGAGGGGAAAAAGTTCGTTCAGCATTTGCAACTTTGTGCCGAAAAGCCATGTGATCGGCGACCGAAGACGCGGCTTTACACGGCCTCGCGTATGGATTACTCGCCACTGGTCGCGTAGCGTTTACCGTGATCCCGACGCCTACTCGAGGCCATCTCCCAATTGCGAATCGACCAGATTAATTTCGCCGGGCCTTTTGGCTTTGTCCGCTACAGCTGGTTTTTCTGTGACAACTTGCATGCGTAACGACGTGTGATGATCGAGAGGTCCGTTGAACACAGCGTGCGCTGGAGGGGGTAGCGCGGATGAAGATCGTAATTTTCGGGGCAGGTGTACAGGGCACGCTTTACGGCGTTCGGCTAGCTCGCGCAGGTCACGACGTAACTTTGATTGCGCGTGGCGTGCGCGCAAACGAGCTTCGTACTCAAGGTGCTGTCATTCAACACGCAATCACTGGCCGACGCGACGCCGCGCAGTTACCGGTTGCAGAGATGCTGCGTTCAGACATGCACGCGGATCTCTGTCTCATTACGGTCCGACGTGAACAACTTGCGGCAGTCCTGCCCGACCTTATAGCCGCTACCCGGATCACCCGGTTCGTCTTCATGGTGAATCACGCGAATGGGTCCGAGTTTCTCTGCGGCGCACTTGGACGGACACGCGTCGTCCTTGCCTTCCCCGGCGCGGCCGGTGGAATCGAGGACGGCATAGATTATTACGTCGAGGTTGCCGAACAGGCGACCGCAGTCGAGGCCAGTGCGCCGGATGTTGCGGCCACTCTCCGCCCCGCAGGCTTTAAAGTGTCGCTCGTGCCGGACATGGATGCATGGCTGCGCCGCCACGCGGTATTCGTGACGGCCATCGCGGGAGCGCTATATACAACGGACGGAGATGCGTCGGCTTGCCTCCCGAACAGCAGACGTTCGGACTTTCATCCTCGGTGTACGCGAGGGATGGGCAGCGCTCGACAAACTCAGGGTGGCAGCGGCACCTCTGGCGCTACGCGCCATATTTCTTTGGGTTCCGCTCCCATTCGCCGCGATGTACTGGCGCCGGTTGCTCGGCTCAACTCGTGGAGAATACTATTTCGCGCGCCACACGCGTCGCGCCGCCAAAGGAATGGCAGCACTGGCAGATGACATCCGTGCACTCGTCCCGGAGGAACCGATGCCTTGCTTACGACGTCTTCACGCCGCCATCGACGTCGCCGCGAGCAACAGTATCGACCAAATGGAGCCACGCTGATTATGAGCAGCACGCCCCGCTGGATTAAGATTAGTGCTGAAGTCGCGGGAGCGGCCGCGGCAATTGCGGCCGTAGCGGTCGCGGTTGGCGCCTTTGTGTGGAATCGGAAGACCAGGAGAAACGTCAGGCGGCTCACGACCCGATCACTTGGCGCGGATCGGAACAAGTACAAGCACTCCTGTGACGAGCGGAAGCCGCTCGCCGTTTTGGCAGCACCGGTCGCGCGATATCTTGAGTTCGCCATCACAGACGGGCAGCCTCTGATCCGAACAGCAACTCTCCGGCAAACCGGAGTTCTCCGTGTCGCTTCGAATTCTGCATTGATTCCGTTTTCGGGGGTGGAGTATTTGTCCGTGCAGCCGCCTGGCTTCATCTGGGACGCATCTTTGCCGAATGGCTTCGTTTGTCCCTTTGCGTATTCGCGACAGTTACATCAGCGGTAAGGGCGCAAGTGAGGCCAGCGTTGCGGGCGTAATTCCAGTGGGCGGCCAACATGATACACCCGAAGTCGCATCCGCTTCGCTCGTTCGTTTTCTGGCCGAGGCGGCATGGGTTCCCACAGCGTTGTTGCCGGGCGAGGGAATAACCTGGACGGAAATCGATGACCAAAATGCGCGGGCGACCCTGACCGATATGCAAACAACGGTTTGGATCCATGTACATTTTGGGGAACACGGCGGGATCGATCGTATTTCGACAATGCGCTACCGGGACGTAAAAGGGCACTTGGTCCTGACTCCGTGGGTCGGCTATTTTCGGGACTACACTCGCATTCAAGGGATGATGATCCCGATGGCGG
>JBBRPK010000253.1:0-5844 GCA_038228235.1 Verrucomicrobiota bacterium | reverse complement strand
CTGTTCGGGAGTTTGGAGTTTAATGAATTCGGTCACTGTTTGGTGACCGGAATTCCCGGAGTGATTCGATGCGTTTTTTTGCATACATCAATCACTGGCCAAACAGTGGCCCTCTTGGCTACTGAATAGTTACGGCTAAGGATGTTGCCTTCGTGCTCGATACTTCCGGCTCGATGGCAGGCGCCAAACTGCAACAGGCGAAAAAGGCCCTGCAATTCTGCGTTGAAAACCTCAACGAGGACGATCATTTTGAAATCCTGCGCTTTTCCACTGAAGTGGAACCACTCTTTGATAAGCTGGCGCCAGCCTTGAGAGAAAACCGGGCCCGCGCCCAGGATTTTATCGAGGAGCTCAAACCCATCGGTGGGACCGCCATTGATGACGCGTTGCACAAGGCCCTGGCCTTGCGTCCGAAAAAGGGAGAACGTCCGTTTGTGGTTACTTTCCTAACCGATGGCTGTCCCACCGTTGGTATTACGGACGAAAATCAAATTGTTGAAGGCATCACCAAGTCACATAAATCCAACGCCCGCATTTTCTGCTTTGGTATTGGCACCGACGTTAACACCCATTTGCTCGACCGGATAGCCGAGGAAACCAAGGCGTTCGGCCAATATGTTTTGCCCGAGGAGGACATCGAAATCAAAGTTTCCAATTTCTTCACCAAAATCAAAGAGCCGGTGCTGGCTAATCCCAAACTCACGTTCCCAGAAAACGTGCGCGTGAGCGGGATTTACCCGTCGCCAATTCCGGATTTGTTTAAAGGCGAGCAATTGCTGCTGGCAGGACGCTATTCAGGCAAGGCAGACAGGGCCATCCGAATCGAAGGAAACGTCAATGAGGAACTAAAGAGGTTTACTTACGACGCTCGGTTTCCGGAGGAAGCCTCGGATCATGAGTTTATTCCCCGGCTTTGGGCAACCCGCCGGGTGGGTTACCTGCTCGACGAAATTCGGCTTCACGGCGAAAACAAGGAAATAAAGGATGAAGCGACCGAGCTGGCCCGCAGCTACAACATAGTCACCCCTTACACCGCTTTTCTCATTATCGAGGATGAACGGCAACGAGGAGTGGCGCCAAATGTGCAAACTTTCCCGATGCAAAATCGGTTCAGAGCCGGTGGTTTCAGCAGTGTCTCAGATTCCTACGAAAGCCTGCACCTGGAAAAATCTGGAGATAAAGCCATTGGCGGAGCGCGTTCTCTCCAACATTTGAAGTTCGCCCAAACCGCCGAGAATGCCATCAAGCTGGGGCGAGAGGAAAGCACCCTCGGGCCACTGGCTGCCCCCGCCAGCATATCCACCCCAGTCCCGTTCCGGAGCAGGATCCCTGGTGGCCCCGCGCAGAACGTTGAGGGAGCGCGTTCTCTGACCCAATCCTCACAAGGCAAATCTCCAGAGCGCGACGATCGTTATTCTCAACAAAGCCACTTTCTCGCTGGCAAAGCTTTTTCCCAAAACGGAACGCAATGGATCGATTCCGAGATTCAGAAACTGCCCAATGCCAGACGCGTGCGGGTTCAGTTCAACTCGCCGGAGTATTTTCACCTCTCACAGCAATATCCAAAAACACTCCCCTGGCTCTCGCAGGGCCGGGAGGTGCAGTTTGTCCTGGAGGGGATTATCTATGAGATTTTCGATTGAGATGCTGCTTGTTTTCCCCCTCTCGGTACCCTAATGTCTCGACTATGGATAAACCTTGGTATAAAAAACTATTCGATCATACCTCCAAAATCTCGCTCCAAAGCACGCACAGCAAGGCCGACCAAGGGGATGCCGAAGCCCAATTCCGCCTGGGATTAAAATATGCCGCTGGCGAAGGAGAGGCTCTCGACAATGCGCAAGCCGCGCAGTGGTACCTCAAGGCGGCCAGCCAAAGTCACGCGCTAGCCCAGTTCAACCTTGGCATGATGTATGCTCAGGGACAAGGTATGCCTCGCGACGACGCTAAAGCAGTAGTCTGGTTCCAGAGAGCCGCGGATCAGGGAGATGCCGGCGCCCAATTCAACCTGGGCATGAGGCAGCATCGGGCCAGCGGAACAGGAGTTCCTGAGGCGGCCCTCGAATCCAAACTTGAGGCTTTCAAATGGTTCCATCTGGCCGCTGCCCAAGGCTACAAAGGTTCAGGCGCCGCCTGCGAACGAGTGACCCTGAGCATGAGCCGTGAAGAGTTGGCAGATGGCACCCGACGGGCCGCAGCCTTCATGGCCGCGATCCCTAACGTTTCCCCTCCCTCATGAAACTGGCCAAAATCCTTGATCAGGAGCCCGAGAATTTCGCCCTGGAATACGATAACACGCTAGGCCAGAAAAATACCATGCGTCTGGACGCGCTCACCTATGAGAGAGCGATCCGGGAAGCCAAGTCCTATCTCGGCATCAACGAGGACAATCAGGACGAGGACGGAACTATCTGGGAAATCGAGTGAAACGGAGCAGATCCGGGAATGTTGGAAAGCAATCTGCCCGCATCCCCCTTATTACAATTCGCGCATTCACCAGCCACAGAGTGGCGCAATGTTTTCAAAATTCAGCCGGTGTCGGTTTGAACGCATTTCGTTCGGCTCCAGCCTTCGTGGTTGCTAGTACCTCGGCACGTTTTGATCAATCTCCTCAGACCAGGCGCTGATGCCGCCCTTCACGCTCTTAGCGTACTTGAAACCTTGTTCCTTAAGGAAGGTGACTGCCTTGAGGGAGCGAATGCCGCTCTTGCAATGGATGTAAATAGTCTGGTTTGGATCCAATTCCGTGAAACGCTGTGGGAGTAAGTTTAGCGGAAATAAGGGCACGCCGCCCACATGCGCGATTTGATATTCGTCCGGCTCGCGCACATCGATGACTCTGATGCCCAATTTCGGATCATCCAGAGCGCGTTTCATCTCCTGCACGGTAACTTCGTCAGGATGAGGCGCGGTCGCGACCGGCTCATTGGGAACGCCACAGAATTGGTCGTAGTCAATTAGCTTGGTGATGGTCGGCGCTTCTCCGCAAAGCGGGCATTGGGGATCGCGACGGAGCTTCAGTTCGCGGAATTTCATTTCCAGCGCATTGAACAACAGCAAGCGGCCAATCAGCGAACTGCCTTTGCCGAGCGCCAGCTTCAAAATCTCAGTGGCTTGAATGCAGCCGATGATTCCCGGCAAGACCCCGAGCACCCCGCCTTCGGCGCAGCTTGGAACCATGCCCGGAGGGGGCGGTTCTGGATAAAGACACCGGTAGCAGGGTCCGCCCAGATGAGGCGCGAAGACACTCGCTTGTCCTTCAAACCGGAAAATGGAGCCGTAGGCATTTGGCTTCTTCAACAGCACACAGGCATCATTAGTCAAATAACGCGTCGGGAAATTATCCGTCCCATCCACGACGATGTCGTATTGGCCGATGATGTCGAAGGCATTCTCGCTGCTTAGACGGGTGTTGTGGATCACAACTTCGCAATTGGGATTGATGCTATTGATGGTCTCCTTCGCCGATTCGGTCTTGGGGCGGCCTACATCTTCGGTGCCATGGATTATCTGGCGCTGGAGATTGGAGAAATCGACAATGTCGAAATCGACCAGGCCAATCTTCCCAATGCCGGCCGCCGCCAGATACATCGCGATGGGCGAGCCAAGTCCCCCTGCCCCAATGCTAAGGACGCTGGTGGAGCAGATTTTCTTTTGCCCGGCCAAGCCGACTTCTGGCAGGATCAAATGGCGGGAGTAACGGCGGATTTCTTCATTGGTCAATTGCATATTTTTTGCCCTTCAGAGCGTAAATCAGAACCGCTGGAAATCAATTAAGAAGTGACCGGTTTGAAGTCGAACGAGGACAGTCAAAAAATCTTAAATTTAGATTGACCTCGCCCGTTTTGGTCTTCATGCTTCCCGGAAGTTCACTGCGAGTTGAATAGGCCAAACGGTTGGTCCTTGTTCGCGGGGTTCTAGAGGAGGAAGTGGAAGAGAGAGCACTTTGTGTGGAAAACAGTGCTTGTTTGAAAATGGACACGGGCGCTCACCTCGGGGTGAGCGCCCTTTTCAAACCTGTTTTGGCTGGACAGAGCCCTATCCTCTGATCAGATACGCCAGCGACTCTGTACCATTTCAATGAATTCAGAGAACCCGCGGCTCGAAGCCGGGCGCCAAGCGCAGCTCCGGCGCGGACTGAAACAGATGTTCAGCGTCCTTGAGACTTGCGCACGACCAGGAGCGAATTGGCGACGGTGTCCTCTCCTTGACAGGGACTGTTCATGATGGAGCCGGACATCCACAACTGAGCGGATTTCCCGCCATCGAGGTTCATAGCCTCGGTGCACCCCAGCTTCGCCATATAATCCGCCAGTTCAGCCAGCTTCATGCCTGTAGAGAGGTTAGGCTGCCGGCCGTCCACTACTACAAAATAAATATGCGCCGGGCTCCAGCCTACCGCTGAACGTGGATGCCGCTCGTACTTTGATCGGTCGCTGTAGTTTGCTGAAGTACCGGGAGGCGGGGTTTTCAGGGAAAACGGCTTTCCATTCCTAATCAATGCCGGCCCGCCGGCGATGGCCATCCTCACGCCATTCAGCTCCGGCGTGGTGGCCGTCGAAACCTGGAGTATTGCGCCGGGGGCCAATTCGGGCAGCTCGGGCAACAGTTGAGGCCCGAGGGACAGGACCATTTCGCCGGGCCTGAGCCGGGTGTTACCATTGGTTTGAACTTCCCGGAGGCGGGCACGGTAGCTTTGGCTGACTTGGAGGGGTAACCACGAATTATCTCCATCCTTTTCCAGAACTAATCCCAAGCCTCCCGAAGCATAAGTCGAGGGGCCGTAGGTTGGTGTGTAGAGAACCGCCATGTTGGCGCGACGCTGCTGGTTGAGACCGAATGGTGTCTTCTGCCCATCGGGCCAGGTGATGTGGAAGTCGCCCTTCACTCCATCAAGGTGCGGATTTCCGTTGGTGTCGAACCACACGCAGACAGTGTCGGGAGCGCTGATGAGTTCGCCATTAACGATTTGCAAGCCCCGGGGGTCGCCGTTGTAAGGAGGACTCTCCCGCACGTAAAAGTCGCCATTGATTCCAGCGATGGCGCGGCCGATTTCGGGTGGGACGGCCCGCGCCTGGTCGGCAATCCGGCTGACAGCCAGAACTCTATCGCGCGCGTGGGCCGAGAAGATCAGCAGATCCTTTTGCGATCGGTCGATTTTCAGCACATGGATCGACCAAGGCTCACTGGGAACCTTTTCGTTGGTATAAGTCAGGCCAGTTTCGAACTTTGACTCGCCTACGTCGCTGGCGTGGCCAGGCGACACCAGGCCAACCGCAAGGAACGCCGCGCACGCGCAAACACCTATCGCACTCAGCCCTGGGGTCAACGTGCGCCGCTTTCCTAAGGGCAAAAGGGGCGAGCGAAGGACGCGCCCTCTGCTGGCCGATGAGTTGGCATTGTGAGATGATGTCATGTCAGCTTGTCGCTTTTGGTTGCTGCAATCGCACTGGGCCATGACGCGAATTTATAATCCCATCGGCGCACTTTCGGCAATCCCGGATTTAAGAAATTGTGGGGCATTTTCCGTCGCGCGAAATTCGCGAGACGTCCCGCTGTGACCGTGTGGCGGAGGTTCGATGATGGGGGTCGGAGGGACGAGTTCCACGAGTCCTTATTTACTTAAGAGATCAGGGACTCGTCCCTCCGGGCCTTGTGTCGATCGGCTGCCAAAATGAGAATTGGGGGTGCTCATATTTAGCCATCAGGGCTATCCTACTGACTCCAGTGACCGCAACGGGTGGTGTTTTTCATTCTCGGCGCCTCCCACGAGGAGTTTGTACGGGACGGCTGGCACCTGGACCGCCTGTTGCGCCAAGCGATAAAACAGTTTGCCACGCGATT
>JBBRPK010000252.1:0-5951 GCA_038228235.1 Verrucomicrobiota bacterium | reverse complement strand
GCTCGAAGCTCGCCCCCCTGCTCGTTTTAACTTGCTATCGTTACTCCAAAAAACATATCACGTTAACCAACCGGAACATGAGTCCAAAAAGCCCTGCTTACTCAAACCCCTCCGGTGTCTTTTTCCCGTGAGTCAACGGGCGGGGACTTAAACAATGCCTGAGTCAGGAACCCCTCGCGCCGAAGCGGAATGAATTCCGCGCTCCTCTCGGACGCGGGTCATTCGTGAAATTCGTGTCTCCGTGCGGAATTCTCTCCTCTGTTTGCTCGGTTTGCTCCTGTGAAAATTTTCTTCACGCGTTCATGCCTCGACCCTGATTTCCACGAGCCATGACGTGGTGCTGGTTAATTCTATTGCCAGCGCAAGCGATAGAACCGGCCGGCGAGTGGCTTGCCCAAAGCCGTAGTACTCAGACTCCCAATAGTCACGACGGGATTGGTAATGGTGAGCCAGTCCTCGGGAGGCGAATCGAGCCGGGCGCCTGACTGGAGGACGAAGCCTGGTGGGCTGGCCGGCCAGGAAATGACTGTCTGGCCATTGGACTGACTTAGGCTCAAGGCAATGTTAGCCAAACTGCCCGTCAGCCCCCCCAGGGCCTGATAGGCGTCCATCCGCCCCCATCCGTAGAGATTATCCTTTCCCAGCCAGCCTAGATCAACCGCCGTGGGCAGCAGGGCGCTTTGAATGTCGTCCACCGAAGCATCGGGAAAGGCCTCTTTGAAAAGGGCAATGGCGCCGCTGACAACGGGAGCCGCCTGGCTGGTGCCCTCCATTGACTTGTAACTCGCGCCTAAACTGGCTGAATAGAGGCCAACCCCCGGAGCCACCAGATCGACCGACGGGCCAGTTCCGGAAAAACTTGCCAGGAGGCTGTGCTGATCGATGGCCCCAACGGTCATGGCATAGCTCACGCAGCCCGGCAAAGAAACGCCGCTAATCCCATTGTTCCCGGCCGCGACCACGACGGGGACGCCATGATCGATGGCATATTTTATCGCATCAGTCATGGAAGGGACGGCGGCATCGCAGAACGTGGAAAGAAAAACGTAGGAGCCTTTTGTTCCGATACTAATATTGATGGCGTCGGCGTGAAAATCATCGTCGGTCCCGAAAATGCCATCCGGCCCGTCCACCGCCCAATAGATGCCGGCGACGATATCGCTGATATACCCATTGCCGCTTGAATCCAGGACCTTGCCCACAATGATCCCCGTCTCCGGAGCAATTCCCCTGGCGCGAGGGTCAATCCCATCTCCGGTGATAATGCCGGCTACATGGCTTCCGTGGCCATTATCGTCGAAGGGATCATCATCATGATTGACGAAGTCCTTGCCGCCCAGATAGCTGGACCGAAGCTCCGGATGGTTATAGTTGTATCCGGTATCAAGGACTACAATTTTGCGGCCGTGGCCGGTTAGGCCCAACCGCTGGACCGGAGCGGCCATTACCAAAGCATTGGCTGCGCTATCGGCCGCCTGCACGGGTATGTCCTCTATTAACCCTAAAGTTTGCGCGACCGATTGGGGACAAACCACCGCTTTTAACCCCCGGGTTTGCTGGACCAGTCGGGCGCCGTTCGCCGCCGCTTTGGCAGCCGTGGCATCCGTAAAAACCAAATATCGTTTTAATTCGGGTTGGTCAGTGTTTGGAGCGGCGCAAGCGGGGTTAGAGCAGGCAATCGAAAATACGAAAAGCACACTGGCTGCCATCGACAATTCAACGGGCTTAAAACTCATGATTCGTGCACTTAACGGACCGGGCGTCTCTAACGTTTCGAGCAAGATCCTTTTGCTTTCGGGGAATTCAACATCTCGGCACGACTAAATACAATCAGAAAAACAGGGGACCTTTTACGGATAGAGTAAATACTCTGCGCGCCGTTTTTTGAAGCTTTCCAAATCCGCCGCCCAGCTTTGCTTGATCTCCGCCAGCGACTTCCCTTCTCTAATCGCTGCGATTATGTCCGGCTGCTGCAGCAGACGATTTACTTTCTCGAGCGCGAAATCCTTCGGGTAAAGTCGCTGCAGGGTCAACGCGATGACAAGACCCAGGTCCACGGATTGCAACTGCTGGCGATCAGTCACGATGAGGGCCACTCCGCCGCACGCTTGATCCTTGAAGGTGCTATAGCTCGGCGTGAATCGAACAGGGACAAAGCGCGCGCCTCTGAGGCCGGCGTGGTTCAATTCCGTTGCTACCTTGACATCATCGATGTAGGGGGCGCCGACCACTTCGAAAGGCGTGGGGGTGCCGCGCCCCACGCAGAGCGCCGTTTCATGAAGCCCAACGCCAGGATAGACGATGGCAGCGGCCAGGCTCCGCATGTTCGGCGACGGGTTAGTCCAGGGCAGTCCCGTTTGGTCGAACCATTGGTCGCGCGTCCATCCCTCCAGAGAAATCACGGTCAGCTCTGCCTTCAACCCGCGCTCCATATTGAGCATGCGAGCCAGCTCGCCAATCGTCATGCCATAGCGGAGCGGAAGCGCATGAAAAGCGGTGAAGCTGGAGGGGCCATTGTAAGTGGGACCTTCCACCGTCAACCCATTGATGGGATCGACGCGGTCGAGCACGAAAAATTTCAGCTTCGCTTTGGCGGCCGCTTCCAAACAATTTCCCATGGTGGAAATGTAGGTATAAAAGCGGCAGCCGGTGTCCTGGATGTCGAAGACCAAGGCGTCAAGGTTCTGCAGTTGCGCGGGCGTGGGCGCCTGGCGGAGACCGTAGAGACTATAAATGGGCAAACCCGTTTTTTGGTCCACACTATCGCCCACTCCTTCGTCCAACTCTCCGCGAATCCCATGCTCGGGACTGAAAAGCGCCATGAGCTTGACTTCGGGGGCGCTCTTGAGCAAGTCGATCGTGGCGTGACGTTGGCGGTCATGGCCGGTGTGATTGGTGATCAGCCCGAGGCGCAGTTTTTTCAGCGGCGCGAAATTTTGCTTCACCAGCACGTCAATGCCATTCAGCACGGTAAGTTGATTGGTCGTTCGCGGCAGCAACGCCCCAGGAACATTCGTAAAATCGTAGCCTTCGACGGCTTCAGCCGCCAGCGTGCCCAGGGCGGCTTGCAAAGGCAGAATATTGCCGCGCCCGTCCGGATGGACGCGGTTGGACAGGAAGATCCAAAACGTTTCCGAAAAGGGATCGATCCAAAGCGAGGTGCCGGTAAACCCGGTGTGGCCGTAAGACCCCAACGGAAATAATTTGCCTCGGGGACGGCTATAGCCGGAGTCGATGTCCCAACCCAATCCGCGCCGAGCCGAAACCAAGTAAGGGGTTTGCGCGCTGGTCATCAGCGCCACGGTTTCCGGTTTGAGAATGCGCGCGCCCTCAAGTTCGCCATGGTGAAGCATCATGCGGGCATACCGGGCCAGGTCCGCCGCCGTGCCGAATACCCCAGCATGGCCGGCGACACCGCCCATGAGGCGAGCCTTCGGATCATGGACCTCTCCGCGCAACATTTGGTTTCCCGCAAACTGAGTCGGCGCAATTCTATCCAACTTCGAGGAGAGAGGCCGATAGCCGGTCTCGCTCATTTTTAGCGGCTGATAAATTTCGCGCGCCACAAACTCATTCAATTTCAACCCGCTGACGCGCCGGACGATCTCCCCCAGCAAAATAAAGTTCACATCACTGTATCGAAAAACCGTGCCGGGTGGGGACTGTAACTTTTCCGCGCAAGCGGTGCGGATCGCGATCTCGTAACCTTCCGAAGACAGATTGGTCGTAAAACTTGAGGGCAGCCCGGAGGTATGCGTCATCAGTTGACGGATAGTCACGGACTCCCGGCCTTCGCCAGTGAATTCCGGGAGGTAATTAGACGCGGGATCTTCGAGCTTCACCCCGCCGCGCTCGACGAGGATCATGATGGCGGGCGCGGTGGCAACCACCTTGGTGAGAGACGCCAGGTCGAAGATCGTGTCTTCCAGCATGGGGAACGGTTTCGGCTCGAGAGCCCGGTTGCCATAGGCCCGATGATAAATCCGTCCATGCCGTTCCACCCAGAGCACGCCTCCCGGTAGTTTCTTGTCGCCGATGGCATTAGTTATGGCGGCATCCATCTCCGCCAGCTTGGCGGATTTGAATCCCTGGGGTAGCAGCTCCGAGTTGGCCACCCCCAGAACCAGGAGCCAGCAACAAAGCAAGCTGGAGCAGAAACGCGAGGAATTGAAACCAGTTTTGTGATAACTCATAAACCGCCTCAGTATGCCCCACTGGGCCAGAGAATCAGCTTAAAAGGGGCTTCGCGCGGAGCGATCCGGCAGCGCAGTGAAGCGATTGACGAAACGCTTTGAGGCGCGACCCAACTGCTCTGCAAATTCGAAATCAACCGGTTTTTTGGCTTCCCCCAACTGCGCTCTCGGTGTAGTTGGGGGTTCTGACAAAAATGCCAATCCGCCAACGACGCATCGGGCCGGGTGGCACGCCAGGCACCATCTTCAAGGAGTTGGCGCGTCTTCGCCTCGGCGACGCGGCTGTGCTGCTCGACCAAAACCGGTTTGGGGGTGCCATTTACCTCGCGGGCTATGCCGTGGAATGCTTGTTGAAGTGGACGATCACCCAGCGCCGGGAGTGTGTGTATTTGCCGGGTGTCTTCGAAATTCATGATCTTGGTGCTCTATTGAGCGAAGCGGGACTCCAGCCCCTTCTGCGGGAGGAGACAGAGTTGCGAGACGTGTTCTGGGCTTTGGCAGACCAATGGGGTCCTGAATTGCGTTATCTGGCTAAAGCACCGGAACCTCTTCGCGCAAGGCGTCTTTACCAGCAGATTGCAAAGGTGTATGATTGGATAGTCGAACAAACATTATGAGTCCCACGGCCCGAATCAACAGATTAGTCAGAAACGCTATCCCCAAAGGCAAGCCTGCGAAGATCATGTGGTGCCCAACAGGATTTTCAAAATCGCGAATCCTGAGGGTGGTAACGCCGGCGTGGAAGAGCCTGCCCCGATTCCAAAGAATTTCCAAACTCCGGCAGACTCTCGAATCAAATCTTTCCGCGCAGGAACTGGCACAGATCTTCCGTATCAGCGTTTTGACGGCACAAGAATTTAAGCGCCTGCGGGAAATGACCACTCCACGACATGCCGCCCCCACCAGGCCAACGAATTCAAACGGTCGCCAAAAGCCCGATGCTGCTTGATATAGAGCCATTCCTGTGAACGTTGGAAATAGGATTAAGATTTTCCTAAGAGCGTGTTTTAAAAATCGCCCGGTCAGGGGACCGAGCCTAAAAAACAGCCGATTTCCCGCCGTTTCGTGTAGGCCGCGTGCCCTCACGCGGCGCGTTCGTGGGTTTTTAAAACACGCTCTAAAGTCACGGGTGCTCTATTTGGGTGAAGCCTCTTCCAAAAATGAAGATAGCACGAATCTCATCGGTCTGACTGCTCAGCCCTGGTGTTAGACTAGCAAGTCATGCGACGCATAATTCTTATGATGTTCGGATTTGGAACTCTCGCGCTTGTCTCATGCGCAACCCCCCGGCGTCTCTCTGTCCGGCCGACACTCGAAGTGTCACAAGTGCCTCCCTATCGCTGGGAAGTCATCGTCAGGCTTCGCGATGAGTCCGCCACGGGCAACAGCGTGCGCTGCAGTATTTACAGAGTTTTGGAAAACGGGACGAACTGGACGGAGGGAAGACTCGCCGATATTCGCATGGCCCGGACTGTGGAGAGCGGCTTGTTTATCGGCATTTACTCCAACGGCATAGACCCGTTGACTCACGGGAAAAAGACACCGGAGGGGTTTGAGTAAGCAGGGCTTTTTGGACTCATGTTCCGGTTGGTTAACGTGATATGTTTTTTGGAGTAATGATAGCAAGTTAAAACGAGCAGGGGGGCGAGCTTCGAGCCTCAGCTCGCGCCCCCCTGCGGTCGAAAACCTGCGATCTCTTGGGGGGGGGGCAAAATTTTGAAACTCATGGTTATTGAACCTGCGTTGCGACGGGTTTGG
>JBBRPK010000251.1:0-6036 GCA_038228235.1 Verrucomicrobiota bacterium | reverse complement strand
CTCGTCTTTGCCAATTTCGTTTCGTCATTAGTTTTCGATTCAAGATGCTCAAGCATCCTGCTCATTTATACATCGATTTCAAAAGTACAAGGCAAATGTTGCCTAGTTATTTCCCTAACATTTTAATGCGTCTGCCCTGGACGGCTGGGAACCATCCCTTGCAAAGCTGTTTTCTTCAAGTATGATAAGGGACACCAATGACGTTTGCATCCTTCTTTGGAGAGGCCTCGGGCATGTTTGTCCTGTGCGCCTCACTGGTCAGCCCCCACCTCGCGAAGTCACAGATCTTTTCCGCTGCGACCAATGGCTCGTGCTCCGCGCCTCCAGGCGATCTGGTTGCTTGGTGGCAGTTCGACGGGACGGGCAAGGACATTATTGGCACTGCGGATCTAACGCTCGGTGGGGTACCGACATATGGGGCGGGTAAGGTCGTCCAGGCCATCCTGCTGGATGGTCTGGACGATTTCGGCCGAGCGAATGCCTCAGTTGCGTTGAACCTCGGCGTAAATCCCGGCATGACGGTTGAAGGCTGGATTAACCCCGCTGATCCGTCGCGTCTTTCGGATATCGTGGAGTGGAACAACGGTGCAGGCTCCATCGGCGTCCACCTTTCAACATCGACGCAGAGCAGCCGGGATCTTTACGCAAATCTGGTGGATACTGCCGGTGTCAGTCACCAGACCTACTCGGGCCCAGGAGCGCTGACGGCAAATTCCTTCCAACACATTGCGCTGACTTACGACAAGCCAAGCGGGCTCACTTTGCTGTATGTGAACGGAAACCAAGTGGCAAAAACCAATCTCGGAACCTTCACTCCGCAAACCAGTTTTAATCTCTATGTCGGCACTCGCGCGTCGGGACCATTCCAGGGAATCTGGTTCCTGGGCGCGATCGACGAACTCAGCCTTTACCGCCGCGCCCTCTCTTCGGCGGAGGTGCAAGGGATTTACGCGGCTGGAATCGCCGGCAAATGCACGACTCCGAAACCTCTTGCCATCGTTACTCAACCTCAAAGTGTCACGATTTCCTTAGGAGACGACGCTACTTTTTCCGTATCGGCCCAGGGAACCGCCCCTCTGCAATATCAATGGTTCTTTAACGGGCAAGCCCTTCCAGGTGCGATCCAATCCACTTTGCCGTTTGCAAATGTCCAGGAGAAACAGGCTGGCAGCTATTCGATGGTGGTCTCAGATATCTCCGGCTCGGTCACAAGTAGTCCAGCCATATTGAATGTCCTTCTACCACTCTCCATCCTTTCGGACCCCCAAAATGTGATGGCGGTCATAGGCAGCAGTGTGTCCTTTTCAGTCGATGCTCAGGGTACGGGTCCCTTGACCTATGAATGGTTTTTCGATGGTGCTCCAATTTCAGGAGCAACGAACTCCAGCGTAGTAGTGCAAAATGTTCAAGCCGGCCAGGCCGGCCGTTACCTCGTCACAGTTTCGGACAATTCGCATTCAGTTACGAGCGCGCCAGCCGTGCTGAATGTACTGGCAGCATGGACGCCAATAATTAGCGAGTTCTTGGCCCAAAACAATGGGCCTCTCACCGATGAAGACGGCGCGACTTCGGATTGGATTGAAATCTTTAACCCCGGCCCTGGGCCTGTTGATTTGCAAGGCTGGAGCCTCAGTGACGACCCTGCGAACTTGACCAAATGGCGCTTTCCCGCAACGAACCTGGCCGTCAATAGCTACATGATCGTGTTTGCTTCGGGAAAAGATCGCAGCACCGCGGGAGCGCCCCTGCACACGAACTTTCGCCTGAGCCCCAATGGAGAGTACCTGGCATTGGTGCAACCGGACGGCGTTACCATCGCCAGCGAATTCACGCCTACTTATCCGCTTCAGTACCCTGGCGTCTCGTTTGGCCTTGGCGGTGGCTTGGTTTATTTCTTGAATCCCACGCCCGGTGCTGCAAATAACTTGGGTGTTTTGGGGTTCGTTGAGGCTACCAGCTTCAGCCCGAATCGTGGCCTCTTCTTTGCACCGATCGATGTGACCCTGAACTGCGCGATTCAAGGAGCAACAATCAGTTACACGACTAACGGGGATGAGCCGACGCTCGCGTCCGGTGTGGTAGCGACACCGTTAAATGCGGCCTCGCCGCCACAGGCAATCTTGCACATCTCCAACACTACTACGTTGCGCGCCGCGGCTTTTAAGGAGGGCTACGTCCCGTCCCCGGTAGAAACTCATACCTATATCTTTCCTGCGCAGGTCGCAAAGCAAACACGGCCGTCCGGGGCTTCATCAACCTGGATCGAAGATCCACCGGGAAACGGTCAGTCCTACGCCGCCGATTTCACGGTTGACGCATCTGTCGTGAGTAACACGCAGTTGGGTTATAGTTTCACAAATGCCCTCACGTCACTGCCTACTATCAGCATTGTCACGCCAATGGATGGTATCTTCGGTCCTGTCAACGGCTTCTATACTCACCCCCTTATGGATGGCACGAACTGGGAACGGCGCGCTTCGATGGAATTGGTTTACCCCGATGGCCGCGCAGGCTTTCAAGTGGACGCCGGTATCGGTATGCACGGAGGGGTTAGTCGTCTTCCGCATGCAATTCCGAAACACCCGTTGCGCCTTTTTTTCAGCCCGAAATTTGGCCCCACAAAACTCAATTTCCCACTGATGCCCAATGCGCCCGTCCAACAATTTGATCAGTTGGTGCTTCGGGCCTGCTCCACCGATGCCTGGCCAATTGCCAACCTCGTGGATTTTCTTTGGTTTGATTATGACGCGACGTATCAACGCGACCAATGGATGCGGGATGCGCAACTCGCAATGGGGCATACCTCCCCTCGGGGCATATACGTGCAGCTTTATTTAAATGGCCTTTATTGGGGGCTCTACAACCTGACTGAGCGCCTGAACGATTCGTTCTTTGCAGACCGATTAGGGGGCAACAAGCAGGACTATGATGTTGTCACTGACTTCGACGGCCACGCCTTTTCGGGAAACCGGGCGGCCTGGACCCAATTACTTCAACTCGCGGACCGCGCGCCAACCGATGCCACCGCTCTACCGCAAATGCAGGGCTTAAACCTGGACGGCGCTCGCAATACCAACTTCCCCGTGCTCATTAATCTGGACAACTTCATCGATTACATTGCCCTCCATATTTATGCCGCCGCCATTGACTGGCCCGGCCGAAACTGGTGGGCCGCGCGAAGCAGAGAACCGGAAAGCGATGGTTTTCATTTTTTTGTTTGGGACCAGGAAATTGCCCTGGACCGGCTGGACCGCACAACCACTTGGGGAAATGCCCCCGCGAATATTGAACTGGTTTATGAACCGAACACGCCTGGCCAAGTTTACGATGGCCTGCGGCGGGATCCTGAGTTCAGGCTCCACTTCGCGGATCGTTTGCAGAAGCATTTGTTTAACGGTGGGGCGCTCACACTTCAGTCCAATATCACCTACTGGGCCGTCCGAGCTGCCGAGATCGATCGAGGGATCGTCGGGGAGTCGGCCCGTTGGGGTGACGCGAATCACAGCCCCGCATTCACCCGCCAAACCGATTGGTTGCGGATGTCCAATTTCACCGAAAACGTTTATTTTCCCTCGAATGCCGTGCGTGCCTGGCAACGGTTCAAGAATGCCGCGCTTTATCCAAGCATCGGCGCGCCAATCTTTAGCCAATTTGGAGGTAGCGTACCTATGGATTTTCAGCTCACGATCACACACACCAATGCGACAGGCACAATCTACTACACCCTCGACGGCACGGATCCGCGATTGCGTGGAGGAGTCCTTTCACCAGGCGCCCTGGCTTATACAGGCCCGATCAGTCTGGCGTCACCCACTTTGGTACGTGCGCGAACTATCAGCGGGACCACCTGGAGCGCCATCGTTGAGGCGGACTTCATCCCTCCGCAGGATTTCCGAAAGTTGCAATTGAGCGAAATCATGTACAACCCGCCCAAATTCGGAGGAATAAACGGGGATGATTTGCAATTCATCGAACTGAAAAACACGGGTGCCGCGCCTCTCGATCTGAGCAGCCTGACCTTCACGCCAGGGATCAGTTTCACTTTTCCCAACCAGACCTCGCTTGGCCCTGGCCAATTCATTGTCCTGGCCCGTAATGCGGCTCATTTCGCCGCCAAATATCCGGGGGTATCCATCCAGGGAATCTTCGCCGGCAAGCTCGCCCACAGTAGTGCCACGCTCACATTGGCGACATCTGGGGGCACGGTGATTTTTTCGGTCACTTACAGCAATAGCGCTCCGTGGCCGGCGGAAGCGGACAACTCCGGGCTTTCGCTCCAGCGGATGAACTTCACACTGGGTGTCGCGAATCCGGTTTCATGGATTGCCGCTTCCCCGACGCCTGGGACGGGATTGCCTAACAATCTGGTTGACAGTGACGGCGATGGCATTCCCGACGGCTGGGAAGTGGCAAACGGCCTCAATCCGCACTTCGATGACGCCAGTGAGGATGCCGACCATGATGGGCTTACGAATTACCAGGAGTTCATCGCCGGAACCAATCCACGCGATGCTTCCGATAGCCTCCGACTTAAAGTCCTGTCTGCCACCGCCACCGCCACCAATCTCACCTGCATGCTCGGTTTCGAGGCGCGGTCCAACAAAACATACAGCGTGATTTATCGCACGCTCCCTGATAGCGGCAATTGGCTCACACTCCTCAACATTGCCTTTTCGCCCACGAACCGGTTCGTCACCGTTCAAGACATCCTCCCCACAGGTGCGAATTCGCGTTACTACCGCCTCGCTACCCCACGTCTGCCGTAAAGTTGGGATTGGCAAGTCCAAAGGATCGAAATCAGCACAGCGTTTTTGCTGTTTGAGGCCAGATTGGTTGAAAATGTAGTCCGAAAACCCACAAAAACGTGGATTTAGTCGAAAAAAAAACCCTTGACTTAGAGGGTCCAGTGCCGATAATCTAGGGGAAAGCCGAAGAATTTTTTTATGGAAACCCCAATCAATCTCTCTGTCCGCGTACTGCGACGTACAATTACCCTAATTCTACTAGCACTGGCAATTTTTAGCGCCGTTCCTCGCTCCTCGGCTGCTTGCCTCCCTCTGCCAGCGGGTGCCGTTGCCTGGTGGCGGCTGGATGGCAATGCCACCGACTCGGTTGGGACGAATGCCGGCGTTATCCTCGGCAATGCCCCGTTTGCTTCAGGGGAGGTCAATCAATCCCTAAATTTTGATGGAACTGATGACGAGGTGGACATTGCTCCCTCGCCAAGCCTGAACGTCGGCAAAGGCGCCGGCTTCACAATCGAGCTGTGGATTAACCCCGCGAGTGTGAGTTTCCAGCAACCCCTGATCGAATGGAATGACCGGCATGATTACGTGGGATTGCATTTGTGGCTTGCCGTGCCGCAGCCCTACGGGGGGGGGCCGGGATCGCTTTGGGCCAACCTAATTGACGTCAGTAACACGGCCCATTGGTTTCCAAGTGTAGGGGGAATCGTTGCGTCTAATCAGTGGTCCCACATTGCCCTGACGTACGATAAAGCCAGCGGCACAACTGTCCTATACTGTAATGGTACAAACATCGCCGAGCAAAACTTTGGACAGATTACCGTAGAAACAAGCTTGGAACTTTTTCTCGGAAGGCGCGTTTCAATTAGTGGGAGCAATGATCGCTATCAGGGAAATCTGGATGAGGCTAGCCTTTACAATCGAGCTCTTTCTGCGGCAGAGGTTCAATCCATCTTCAAGGCTGGCGGGTCAGGCAAATGCACGAATCCGGTCGGTCCGACTTACGATTTGTCGCGGGATTTTTCAGTGGCCTCCAATCCAAATGGGGTGTGGAGCTATGGGGCTGAGAGTTCAATTGGGGGGACATTTTCCCTTTTGCCTTTCCCCCAAACCGTGAACATCCAGCCAGGTTTGGCATCGGAATCCTGGCTATGGGCCAACTCGGTTCAACCGATCATCTCCCATTATGTTGGGACCACGACATGGACCAATTCAGGGGGTTTGGGCATCTTTCCGCCTGGGACTGTGACCAGCGATTCTGGGACAGACGACTCCACGCAGAATTTTGCCG
>JBBRPK010000250.1:0-6122 GCA_038228235.1 Verrucomicrobiota bacterium | reverse complement strand
CCTGTTTTCGGGGAAAAGGCCGGATGGCGAGGCGCGACGAGGGGAGCATATCCGCCAGCGATCTGCGACCGAGGAGCAACGAAGCCAGTCGGCCTTTTCCCCGAAAACCCTCCGGGCGGCGGGTCTTTTGTCCGCGGCCTGGGTTGACTCGGCCGTCACAGCCCGCTGCGGGGATGCTCCGGCCTCGCCGCCTTGGCCCCAGCCAAAATCCCTCGCCGCAGGACCCCACGCAATTTTAAAACAGGCTCTTAATTTGCGCGGCATGAGAACATGCTTGCCAGCGACATCAATTTAGGTCCAGACTATAGTTTGACCCCTGACTTGTACTTGATTTAATACTTGCCTGGTTGCTGGCAAACGGAGTCTAAAGGTGGATGCTTTTGGGTTTTTATTTATGATACCTTTTCACTCATTGTTGCCTGAACTCGCTCAGCGCGAGGTGCGATGCCTGCACCTCGGAGTTTCGCCCGAGTGGCAACCTCGCCAGGCGCCGGAATTGCCCCCAGACGAATACGCTTACATGGAACTGTACTGCGAAGAGCTGGGATGTGATTGTCGCCGGGTTTTCCTGCAAGTCATCCGAAAAGGTGACCGCGACAAAGTGCTGGCCAGCATCGTTTATGGCTGGGAGAAAGAATCCTTCTACCGCAAGCGCATCTCCTGGGATGCGGACGCAGAAGCAAACCGAGTCGTTCGCGGCCATTTGGACCCGATCAATCGGCGGTCAGAATTCGCCGGGCATCTTTTGGACCTTTTCAAGCAGTTTGTCCTGGATGAGCCATACCGATTGCGTCTGCGCCGCCATTACCGGCTCTTCAAGGAGGAGCTCGCGCGACGCGATGGCCAACCGCCGGTTGGGCCGGCGGCGTAAAACACCGCCAAACAACTCTTGGAAATGGCACGATACAGCTTTTTCGCGGATTACCGGGGTGGGACTGGAACTTTTCTACCACCGCCAGGCCGCCCAAGCAAAGGCCGACCGGCTCGTGGCCGAGGAACGACTGCGGCTTGGTTGGAGCGCGGAGGACCTGGTCCGCCGGCCAAAGAAGGACCCAGGGAAACTGGCCATCGCGGTGCGGCTGCGGCGTGAGACCACCCTGAGGATCAAGGACATCACGGCGCGTGTTCATTTGGGAACCTACAACACCACAAACGCGGGGTTGCATCGGGCGACGAAAGAGGGGTTCGCATCCTGTGGCAGGGCGGAAACGACGATGAGGAAATGAATCAAAAGACAACAATATATGGTTTGACCCCGACAAAGAAGGGGATGGAGGGTGCAAGATGCAGGAATGCAGGATGCAAGATGGAGGATGAGTGAAGAAGGACCAAGGGGCGGATCGGGGCTGCGAAGAACGCATTGTAGCCAGGCGACCCAATCTTGATTCATTGCGTGGAAAACTCAAACGTCCTGAAAGTTTACACGAGAGAAACGGTGCTTGCGAAATAATCAGCAAACTTGATACTGTGAATCGATCCCAGAAAGATCGGTGGACCCGCATAGGACAAAGCGAAAAGTTAAATGGGCAGCTCACCCCCAGAGCTTGTGCCGCGTCTCGACCTCGGCGCTTCTAATGGCGGCTCTCGTTACTGTTTTGGCAGTTTATGCGGAGGCAAGAGGCCGATGCGCGGAGCACGCAAACGCAGAGTCTCAGGTCAAGTTCTCGAACTCATTGGAGATGGTCGAGAAATCCCTCGATGGGATCACGGACAATGAGAGTCTCAAACGATCGGACGTCCACGAGGTGTCCAAGGCACTATTGGACGGTGCAGTCTTATCTTGCGAGAGTTTGCTCGCCACTCCACAGCCGAATGGGGATCGTGGCGGCGAGCAGGCGCGCGCGAGGTGGAATCTCGGGCGGATCCGCGAAATGGTCGGGCAAACTCCTAACGCCGAGCAGGAATATCGGCGCGCTCTGGTGGCGTATGAGAGTCTTGTGGCGGATTCACCGAGTTTGCCGCTCAACCGCCAAAACCTCGCAGCCATCCAATTCAGGCTTGGAAATCTGCTCAAAGAGACAGGGCGAATCAAACAAGCCGAGCAGGCCTTTCGGCAGGCCGCGGCATTCGCGGGAAAGCTCTTGGGGGAGTTTCCAGGTATGCCCCTTTATCGGGCAAGGCTCGCGTCGGTCCAAGCCAGCCTTGGCAAATTGCTCCACGAAAATGGGCGCAGCAAAGAAGCCGAAAATTCCCTTCGGCAGGCGTTGGCCTTGAGTGAAAAACTCGTGTCGGAGTTTCCCGCTACTCCGAACTATCGAGAGAAGCTCGCCGCGATCCAACTCATCCGCGGGGGCCTGCTCTCAGATTCCCTTCGAGCTAAAGAAGCTGAGCAAGCAATCCGCCAGGCTTTGGCGTTGGACGAAAAACTCATAGCAGAGTTTCCGTTGATGCCTGGTTATCGAAACGATCTCGCCGCAGCTCGAGCGAGCCTGGGTTCCTGGCTTGATCAGACCGGAAGAACCAAAGAAGCCGAGGAGGCCTTTCGGCAGGCGTTGGCCCTGGAGGAAAAAGTAGCGATGGATGCTCCCGACGTTCCGGAGTACCGATATGCGCTGGCCCTCCGACATCAGGCCCTTGGTTACTTGCTTCGCGATAACGGACGTTCCAGCGGCGATACCGTTCATTCGGTCTTTGAGGGGGAGATCCCCCCCGAAGGAGGGGACAGGCGAATCAGGGAAGCCCACCGCGAGTTCGGGAAGGGACTCGCGCTGGCGGAAACACTTGTAGCGGAGTTTCCTGCTGTGCCCAATTATCGGAAGTGTTTGGCCGGGATTCTTGAGGACCTGGGCGATATGCTCCAGCAGGAGGGTCGAACCGCCCAAGCCGAACAGGCGTATGAGAAGAGCTTGCTGATTTCGGAAAAGCTCGTCACTGAATTTCCTGACGTGCCGGCCTACCGGGAGTGGCTCGCCGGCGTTCAGCAGGATCTCGCAGGCCGATTCGTAGCGGCGGGACGCCTCAAAGAGGCGGAGGCGGCGTATCGCCAGGCCCTGGCGATGGAGGAAAAGCTGATTCCGGACTTTCCCAGGACAGGCGTCTATCGCAATATTACCGGAATACAGGTGAATCTTGGTGGGGTGCTCCGACGCGAAGGACATATGGAGGACGCGGAGGCGGCATTTCGTGAGGCCTTAAGGGTCTCCGAAAAACTTGCAGCGGAGTTTCCTACTCTGCCTGTCTATAGGGAAGATGTTTTGTCGGAACTCTCCACCCTGGGGCATTTTCTAATGGACCAGCGGCTGACCAAAGAAGCTGAAGAGAGCTTTCAGCGCGGTTTGGTAGCGGCCGAAAAATTGGCCGCTGAGTTTCCGGATGTGTGGGCTTATCAGACCCACGTCGCAAAAAGACTGGAAGACTTAGCTGAATTCAATAGTTCCCAGCAAAAACTGGCGCCAGCAGCGGAATTGTACGAGCGCGCGATCGCGTTGCTGCGAAAGGTAAGGCAAGCAGATCCCGAGAATCTCTCCCTTGGGCAGCTTCTGCAATTCAGTTACTTGCAGCTTGGTTATATCGCCGTTGGACGGGTGGATTACAAAACTGCGACAGCCGCGGCCCAAGAGATGGCCAAACTCCCGATGCAAAACCCCATGCTTTGTTACTCTGCAGCCCAATTGACCGCACGCTGCATCCTGCTTGCCCAAAAGGATCAAAAACTCGCCACCGAAGAACAAAGAAAGCTCACTGATGCTTACGCAGGCCAGGCCGTGACGATTCTACGTCAGATGGTCGCGAAAGGTTACAATGATGGGAAGAAGCTGCGAAGCGACCCGGATTTTATTTCGCTTTGGGATCGACCGGATTTCCGGAACCTGTTAAATCAACTCAACGCTCCGTTTTGACGTTAGCGGTACTGCTCCATTCGCCGCATAAAGGCGATTTCGCTTTTGGTAAAGCTAAGAAGTTCGTCGGCGAGCAACTCGTCTGAGACCACGAACTCAAAGGGAAGCTCAACCAAGATTTCTAGGAGGCCGCCTTTCTTAACATCGATGAGTGCGGAACTATCGTTGACGATGATCCGCATGGCTTGCCAGAGGTCCCTTCAGCCCTTTCTCTACGTCGGTCAACGGGACTCGCAAAAGCTCTACGGCCTTCGACAGGGAAATCATGTCTTCAGCCGCAGCCCGATAGACCAGGCGTTCAAAACGTCGAGGCGCTTCGAACCTTGCGCTTGAATTACCGCTTTCTAGCGGCTCCGGCTCCTCGCTGCGCCAGCCGCTCGCCAAAGATCGAAAGGCGTATTCTATCGCAGCGCGATCAATCACGCCGGTTTGCTCAAGTCTCATTAGAAAAGCCGCAGCGGAAATTCGATAGAGGCGCTTTATTCCCACAATCTCTCGAACCCCAAACGCACTTCGATGTTCGCCGATCTCTTTTAGCAAATGGTCGCGATTCACAATGAAGGCAGCTGCGAATCGGTGGCAAAGTTTTTCTAGATCGCCCTCGCTCGCTGAATCAATCACGCGGTGCCCAAGTTCGTGCGCCATGGTAAAGCGCCGTCTTTCAAGGGTCATGGCCGCATTCACCACGATGACCGGGGTTTCGTCACCAATTCTGGGACGCTTTACAAAGCAAGTGAGGCCAGAGACCTTTTCCGGCAGGTTTGCAAGGAGCACCTTAATTCCTCGCTCCTCAAGGAGTTCAGTCATATTTGGAATTGGGTCGGTGCCAAGGCTCCA
Source organism: Verrucomicrobiota bacterium (assembly GCA_038228235.1). GTDB lineage: Bacteria > Verrucomicrobiota > Verrucomicrobiia > Limisphaerales > JBBRPK01 > JBBRPK01. The sequence continues at coordinate 1,446 of JBBRPK010000250.1, read as the reverse complement.
CTCAGCACGCAGATCGTTCGCGAGCTTCTCAGCATCCTCCAGGCTGCTCAGCTTCCGCGGCAGTCCTGAAGGGCATGACCATGACCCGCTCTTTAAGTCGAGGATCTCTTCAATCTGCAAATACCGCTCAACCCACTCAAGGACCTCGGTTTCAACGCGAGAGCGGTCCTTTGCGCTGGTGGTCGCTTTGGTGCGGAATTCGACTTTCCCAAGCTCAATTCCTTGCGGCGACATGAGGTAGGGGATGCTCACATCAAGCGCCTTGCTAAGCGCGATGAGCACTTCGGAGCTTGGTGCCATCTCATTTCGCTCGTATTTTCCGATGGCCTGCGCACTGACGAGCCCGTGCATCTTGTCGGCAAGGTCCCGCAGCGACAATGCGGCCTTCTTTCGGGCCAATTTTATTCGCTGATCAGTCATATTTGCATTCCCAGTGTCTTTGGTTTACAATACGCAGAAGTATGTGCTAATTGTAAACCAATGCAAGACCCCAGTCAACCAAGTAAAAACGGGCAGATCGGGCCGCAACCGGCGGGTTTCCTATGATGCTCACCGATTCTCTCGTCGGCGTATTCGTGTCCAAGGTCCTCCACCTGGGTCCCGGAAAGCGCAAAGAGTTTTTGAAGCAGGTTGACCACTTGATCGGCCGGCTTAAGGAAAAAATCGCTGAGGACGCCTCTTTTAAGGTCAAGGGCTTTACCAAAACCGGTTCCCTCATGAAGGGAATTGTCCTTAAGCCCAAGGGCGACTACGGCGTTGATGCAGATATTGCGGTGTTCCTTGATGTCTCGGAATCCGAGAAAGACGATGTAGCCCGGCTGCACGAAATTATTCTCAAGCTCGTCATCGCCGTCTATCCGACGAAGAAAAAGGAGGATTTTCAAGTTCAGCCCCGGACCTTTGTTGCTCCTCGGTCGCAGATCGCTGGCGGATATGCTCGCTCGTCGCGGCTCGTCATCCGGCCTTTTCCCCGAAAACAGGACCTCACGGAATTTTAAAACAGGCTCTGACGTCAGAGCCAAGTGGTGGCCTCGACCGGCTCGCCAAAGGTAGGGCGCGTCGCTCCGCGCGCGCCGCGAGGTGTGATGAAGAAAAACCGGTTGCCTGCTCGCGCCGGTCGAACTCTCCGCCATGCGAATACTTTTTTCCGATGCACGTCGCGCGCGGAGCTAGAACAACAGATAGGCTTGTGCGCTTCGCGCACAGCGACGCGCCCTACCTAAAATACCCTGGCGGGCGCGGAGCGACGCGCCCTGCCTAAAATACCCTGGCGGGCGCGGAACTAGAACAACAGATAGGCTCGTGCGCTTCGCGCACAGCGACGCGCCCTACCTAAATTACTTAACCGAGCGGCGGCGGCAGGCGATCGGTCGGGCGATAAATCCATGGCCAGTCCTCCATCCGTTCACACAACCCACGTCGCACTGGATTCATCAGGATGTAACT
>JBBRPK010000249.1:0-6128 GCA_038228235.1 Verrucomicrobiota bacterium | reverse complement strand
GATTGCCTCGGCCGTCCCTCCGGGACTTGTCCGGCACTAACCTTAAACCCGGCGTTGAAACGCCGGGCTATTGTCGGTCGTTTGTCCCTCCGGGACAAAAATGGTCGCCGTCATTTCAAAAGCCGGTGGCATTGGGTTTCCAAACCTGGGCGCCATCCGAGCTGTCCCGCGCGGCCGACTTGGAAGTCGGCGATACAGCAGGTTTGCAAATCTAATGCCACTAGGATTTGAGAGGCGAAGGCGGTCTTTATCCCGGAGGGATAAACGACAATAGCCCAACGTTTTAACGTTGGGAACACCAATTCGGCATTGCATTCGACATTGCATAAGTCCCGAAGGGACGGCTGAATCCACCCATGTCATACGTCAGCTCCTATTTCCATTGCGTCTTCAGCACCAAAGAGCGCCGGCCACTCATCCCGCCGCAGCTCCGTGAACGACTCTGGCCGTTTCTGGGCGGCATCGCCCGGCAGAATGAAATGAGGGCCATCGAAATTGGCGGCGTGGCTGACCACGTCCACATCCTGCTCTCACTGCCTTCAACGCTCTCTATTGCGAAAGCGCTGCAGCTCCTCAAGGGCGGTTCCTCCAAATGGGTGCATGAAACCTTCCCGGAGCATCGGCTCTTTGGCTGGCAGGTGAAATACGGCGCCTTCAGTGTGAGCGTTTCGCAATTAGACAAGACCATTGAATACATCAAAAACCAGGAGGCGCACCATCGGAAGATGACCTTTCAGGAGGAGTTCCTGGCTTTGCTCAAGAAACACCGCATTGCCTGCGAAGAGCGCTATTTGTGGGAATGAACATCAGCCATCCCTTCGGGACTTCCGCTCATCTGCCATCGGATTCCTAAAGCACAAACTTGGAGGCAGAGACATGAATTAGAAATCATTTTTCTGCCTCCTCATCTTTCTGCCAAGTCCTGGCCCGTGACCTGCACCAACTCCTCCTCCCAAACATCCCCTTTTGATTGGGGTTAAGGAAAAGGATGGCAGAAAAATGGGAGGGCAGAAAAATGGGAGAATTCATTTTCCGGGGCCCGTTTTTAATTTAGCCCTTGCGGATGCCGGTTGGGAGGTCGATAATGCCCTTCCGGACAAATGACCTCTTCGAAACTAAAATCGAAGCTCCGAAAAGAGGCGGTTACTCAATCAGCCATGTATGCGCCAGCCGAACCGCCCGAAGCGGGGGCGCCAAACCTCCCCATCGAAGACATCACCCAGCGCGCGCAAACCGCGGAAGCGCGCGACCGCCTCGCGGCCATCGTCGAGTCGTCGGCGGATGCCATCATCAGCACAGACCTTCACGGCATCATCACCAGTTGGAATCGCGGCGCGGAACGGCTCTTTGGCTACACGGCGCAGGAAGCGATTGGGCAGCCGGTCAAGATGCTCATTCCTTCCGACCGGGCCAATGAAGAGCCGGACATTCTGGAGCGCATCCGACGGGGAGAGTCCATTGAGCATTACGAAACGGTCCGCTGGCGCAAAGACGGCGCGCTGCTGGACATCTCATTGACCGTTTCTCCCATCATTGATGGGCGCGGCCAGATTGTGGGCGCATCGAAAATTGCGCGCGACATCACCGTGCGCAAGCAAGCGGAAGCCGAATTGGGCAAAAGCGAGGAACGAAGGACGGCGATCAACGAGCAGTTGCTGATCGCGTCCATGCGTCAGCGTGAACTCACCGAAGCAGTGAACGAGCGCTATCGGGTCTTGTATGCGGCGCTGCCCGTGGCGGCGTTTGTCTGCGACCGCAACGCGGTGATTCAAAACTACAACAGCCGCGCGGTGGAGCTTTGGGGACGAGAGCCAAAAGCCGGAGTCGAGCAGCACTGCGGATCGATGAAACTGATTCTTCCAGACGGCACGCTCCTGCCCCATGCGCATAGCCCGATGATGGAAGTGTTGCGCACCGGAACAGCTTGCCGAAATGTGGAAGTGTTTATCGAGCGGCCCAATGGCTCGCGCATTCCGGTCATCGTCAACTTTTGCGCGCTCAAAGACGCTCAGGGAGAAGTCGTGGGGGTAGTCACCTCCTTCGACGACATCAGCGAGCGCAAGAGGGCGGAGGATGCCTTGCGCGAGAGCGAAGCACGTTTCCGCGCCATGGCCGACAACATCGCGCCGCTGGCGTGGATGGCGAACCCGGACGGTTGGATCTTCTTCTACAACCGGCGCTGGTACGATTACACCGGCACGACCTTTGAAGAAATGCAGGGCTGGGGCTGGGACAAAGTGCATCATCCCAAGCACCTTCAACGCGTGGTGGAAAAATGGAGGGGGCAGTTGCGAAAAGGCGAAGCTTGGGAGGACACGTTTCCCTTGCGGGGAAAGGATGGCCAGTATCGCTGGTTCCTCTCCCGCGCCTTTCCCATTCGCGACTCCGAAGGAAAAATCGCGCGCTGGTTCGGCACAAACACCGACGTGACCGAATTGCGCGAAGCGCAGGAACTTCTGGGCAACCGAGCCAAACAATTGGAGACGCTCGTGGAGAAGCGCACCGCGGATCTGCGGGAGACGGTGGGGGAATTGGAAGCGTTCTCCTACAGCATCGCCCACGACATGCGCGCGCCTCTGCGCAGCTTGCTGGGCTATGGGCAATTTCTCGTTGAGGAATATGACGGCAAAATCGATGCTATCGGCCAGGACTATCTTCGCCGCATCACCCATTCCGCCGACCGCATGGACCGCTTGATTCAGGACGTGCTCAATTACAGCAAAATCGTGCGCGCGGAACTTCCTTTGGAGCCGGTGGATGTGGAGAAGCTCCTGCAGGGCATCCTCGAGTCCTACCCGAATCTTCAGGGAGAGGGCACGAGCATCTCGCTGGAAGGGCCGTTCCCCCGAGTCCTGGGCAATCAAGCTACGTTGACGCAATGCCTTTCAAACCTCTTGGGCAACGCGGCGAAATTTGTGGCGCCCGGAGTTAAACCTGCCGTGCGTGTGTGGAGCGAAGCGCGCAACGGACACATCAGGCTTTTCGTGCGGGACAACGGCATTGGCATTGCCCCGGATCAGCACGAGAAGATTTTCGCGATTTTCCAGCGGGTGAGCAAAAACTACGACGGCACCGGCATCGGCCTTGCCATTGCCAAGAAAGCCGCCGAGCGCATGGGCGGAAGCGTGGGCCTGGAATCGCAATTGGGCCAGGGCAGCACCTTTTGGATCGACCTAAAACGCGCGGACAGCGAAAATTGAGTATGACCCTGAATCCAATACTCTATGCCGAAGACGAACAAGATGACGTATTTTTCGTCCAGCGAGCATTTAAGGAGACGGGCATCCTAAACGATCTCGTCAGTGTGCCCGACGGCGATCTTGCCGTCGATTATCTCGCCGGCGCCGGCGCGTATTCAAACCGCGCCAAGCATCCGCTTCCCTGCCTTGCGCTCCTGGATATAAACATGCCAAAGAAGTCCGGCCTCGAGGTCTTGAAGTGGGTTCGCGCCCAGCCCGCCATCTGCGCCCTGCCGGTCATCATGCTCACTTCTTCCAGCGAGGAGGCGGACATCCATCGGGCTTATATCCAGGGTGCGAACGGTTTTTTGGTAAAGCCCGCCAAGCCGGACGAACTTCTGGCGATGGTCAGAGCCATCAAGGATTATTGGCTGATCCAGAACCGGGCGGTTCGGGATTGCCTAAAGTACTCTGCCGATCCTATTTGAGGTCCCGATCGGCGGGGAAGCACCCCATCTCAGAAATGCTCATCAGCAAGGCGCAAACCTCGAGCGCGTGCTAAGTTGCCAGGGAAGCCGCACGCCGGCATACCTAAGGCACAACGCATGAACCTGAAAAAAACCTGGCCCCTCCTCAAAAGCACATTTAGCGAATTCGGTGAAGATAAGGTTCTGCGATTAAGCGCCGCGATGGCCTACTATGCCATGTTTTCCATCGGCCCCCTGTTGATTATAGCGATGGGCCTGGCCGGCTTCGCCTTCGGCCATGATGCCGTCCGGCAGCAAATCCAGCAGCAGCTTCAAGGCATGTTGGGCGAGGGAGCAGCCAAAACGATTGATTCCATGATGTCCGCCCAAAAGCATGGCGCCAGCTTTATTGCCACTATGGTGGGGCTGGTCGCTCTCCTCTTTGGCGCAGCCGGCCTGTTCGGCCAGCTTCAGGATTCCTTGAATACCATTTGGGGGGTGAAATCCAAACCCGGCGCTGGCATCTGGGGGTTCATTCGCGCTCGCTTTCTATCCTTCTCTATGGTTCTGGGCACGGGCTTCCTCCTCCTCGTCTCCATGGCCCTGACCACATTTCTCAGCGCAGCCACAGGCTCGCTCGGAAACAAACTGCCCATGCCCGAAGCAGCGGCCCACATTCTGAACTTTGTCGTGTCCTTTGCGCTCATCTCCGTCCTCTTCGCAATGATTTTCAAATTCCTTCCGGATGTTAGAATTCCCTTCCGCAACGTCTGGGTCGGCGCGGTCGGGACTGCCCTGCTCTTCACTGCCGGAAAATACCTCCTGGCCCTCTACCTTGGCCGCGCCAGCACCGCTTCGCCATACGGGGCCGCTGGCTCAGTCATTATCATCCTCATGTGGGTGTACTATGCCTCTGTCATCCTCCTTTTCGGCGCGGAGTTCACGCAGGTCTATGCCAGACAAACCGGCGCAAAAATTGTCCCCACCAAGTACGCCGTGGATGTGACACAGGAAGAACGTGCCGAACAGGGAATTTCTGGCGAGTCGGAAGGCGCAAACCGCTCGCCAACACGACAGCTTTCGCCCGGATCTGCCAGATCGCCACAACTCCAGCGGGGGGCGAGCGCCAGCGCGCCGGGAGTTGTCGTCCGGACAAATCCTTGGCAGGCCCTCGCACTTATGGTCGCCGCCGGTTTCGCTGGCGCCACTCTCCTCAGATTCAAAGCTTTGCGCAAAGGCCTCAAACTCTACGCCGCCCTCCGCAAACCCTGACGCTTAAAGCCCCCCGAATTTGCGTTTCGCCTTTCACGACCCAGGGCAGGCAAGAACCCCAATCTGCATCTTCCGCTGCGGGCGTTAATCTCAACCCATGAATCTCCCTACTTTTGGGTCACGATTTGGGGGCGGGTGCTTTCGATGATGGCAAGGAGTTCCTTTTGTTCTTTGTTGGGAACCTGGAGTTTGTCGAGTGAGGCTTTGAGGTCGCCCACAACGGCGTCGAACTCAGGGTTGCCGATGCTCATGCCTGCATGGGTGGGTTTGATGTCTTTGCCGTCATAGTGGGCCGGCCCCCCACAGGTGGATCCGGACTCCGCCAATGCCGCCGGCATAAAGAGGATTGGCGTCCAGCGTCCGGTTCACATAGCTCCGCACGGCCCACGGCAGCATCCCCCGGCCCACTCCCGCGAGCACCGCCATCACGAGCAAGAAAAGCCCAAGCCTGCGCCAGCCCCGACGGCGTTTGGGCTGTTCAGGAGAGCGTTTCATCTAATCATTTCCCGAGCATTTTTGCCCCAAAGAAAATGATGACGGCCCCGACCAATCCTCCTCCCGCGAGGAGATAGACAAGGGAATAACCGGCGGCTGCGAACATGGGTGTGAATGCTAGTGTTAATGCGATCATAATTTTTATTTCGGTTTATTTTGTTTTTGTTTGCGTTCTGGTCCGTTGAATTAGTTCCGGCCCGCAGGGGTGAACGCGTTGGGCCTGAGTTCCTTGTCTCCAGCGAAGATGATGGAGGTCGAGGCAGCCATCGTGGCGAGAGTCAAAACAATTTTCATGTTGAACTCTTTCAAACACTTTAACTTCCATGCTAATCCTGTGTCCGGTCAAATAAGGCAAACACCTTAGCCGTAACTATGCAGTAGAGGCGCTAAAAATACTTGAGGCCATCAACACAACGACTGGATTGAGAAGCACTTACAGCACAAAATCCTACTGTATTGCAGTCGGGTTTCCCCCCCGATTGGTTCCTGCAAATCGTGTTCGGAAAGCCTCTAGCTCACACGGCTCTCACATGGAAATTTCACCGTCGAAAGAACTTCTACTGCATAGTTACGGCTTAGCCATAACGATTCAGAAGGGAACAGGAGGAAACAGAGGAAACAGAGAGTTTCCAAGGCTCCGCTGCGAGTGGGAGCTGCACACGGCGCCTCACTATCCAGTGAGCAATCGCGGATCCTGAAAAACTCATTTGGCTTT
>JBBRPK010000248.1:0-6299 GCA_038228235.1 Verrucomicrobiota bacterium | reverse complement strand
GAACACCGAGGATGGGCTCGTCGCCAAATCAAACGCCGACAGAGCACTTGTCCGGCTTTCCTGGAGAAGATGGGCCGACGCATCAATCGAGTGATTTCCTATGTCACAGGCACTGTTTCTATACTTTAGAGCACCCCTGTTTGATTTGCGATTCGCTTTCTTTTTTGTTGACCCGGAGCGTCATTCTATGGCGAGATAATGATTGTAATTCCAGTGCACTAGCCCATGCCAAAGCTCTCGACCAAGCAAGCGCGTTCTGCGCGTTTCGCAGGCACGACTAAATATGATGCGCATCATACCGTGCTTTCCAAGACCTATGGGGCTTTGGCGGACCTGCGGCGCGAGTTGGCGGACTCCAAATCGAGGGTCACGGAGCGGGAGGAAATCCTGCGCCTGTTTTCCGGCTGCGAAGATTCGCAGCGGGCCTGGCTGCTCTTGGAGGATTATTTTGAAAAGCTTTCCCTCTCTCGAAAGGATTTCACATCCCCGGAGTGGTGGCCTCGGTTGATGGCCTCAAGCGGCAAAGCCCGCCTGGAGGCAGTGGCCATCCTCTTTCTTCGCGCCAATCGGCCGTTGCCGACGGAGCTGCTCTCTTATTCGAACGCCAGCCGATTCGCTGAAATCGAGCAAGCGGAGCATGAGCAAAAAATCCTCCACCAAATGGAGCAGTGGTTGTTCCCTCCCGCCCCCGCCCATCTGGACTCTCCGCGCGCCACCCTGCGGGTGCTCTGTGAGGTGCAGCCCGCCGTTGACCATGCTCCGCTCAATTCGCTGGCCATTTATTTCAGTCTCTTCCGTCCTCGCACTGGGGAACGAATTCGCCCTTTGTCCGAAATCATCGATTTGACCAGCCGCTCGACTCACGAACAGGAACTTTTCTCGCCCGAGGATTGGGAATTTATTCTATGGCTGGCTGAAACCTATCCCGGGCCCGCCACGGAGATTGACACCCTGCGACTGACCGGCGTGGAGCTATTGCAATGGTTAGTGCGCTGGGGAAACATTCAACGCCTGGAACTGAAGCATCAGCCGCTCGTCTTCGCTGGCCAGATGATTTCTTTGAGCCCGTTTTTGGAAAACGGTGAGGGGGAACTTTCCTTCACGCATCGTTTGTTGATGCCCAACAATGAGGCGCAACCGCTGGATAAAGCGCAATTTTTTTTGGGGCGTCCTCCGCTGGTCCTGCTGGATCGAACGTTTTACCTGGTGCGCAATGTCCCGCCGACTCCGCTTCTTGATTATTGGGCCAAGGCTCCCTCCACCCCCGTGCGAAAGCTTAGCCATCGGCTGCGCACCCAGTTGCGCAAGACTCAGGCGGCCAACGGCGTGGATTGGGAGCAACTCTGCATTTCTCACCAGGCCCGGCCTCAGTTTGTCTTCGAATTGAATGAAGAAACAGTGCGCTTGCGACTCTTGGCCTGCAGCGAGCGCAACCAAAGTCTCTGGCATTGGACCGGGCGGGAATGGCAATCCGATCCATCTCTTCTGGAGAAGGGTGACAAGCCCGAGATTCTGGAAGACCCGCGTTTGGAAGCCGCCGTGCAATGGCTGCGGCGGTTGGACTGGTTCACGCCCGAAGCTGGCGTTTGGGTGGGGGATGCCAACGAAGCTTTCTTGAACACTCTCGCGCTGGCCTGGCCGGACAAGCCCGAATTCGCCGAATACCTTGGCAACCCACCGTTTCACCGGCTCTTCCTTGCCCCGCGCCAGTTGCGTCCCAAGCTGCTGGTTAAAGGCAGCGGCATCGATTGGTTGTCTGTGTCTGCCGAATGGGAGGCCGAAGGCCTCAAATTGACCCCTGCGGATTTGCAACGCCTTGCCTCCGCCACGAGCCGCTTTGTCAAATTGCCGGATGCCGGTTGGCTGGAATTGGATACCAAGGCGGTCGAAGACGCCCACGAAACGATGGCCGACCTCGGTTTGGACAATTTGAGCGCAAATCCCAAGCGGGTCGGCCTGGATCAGGCGGCCCATCTGGATAAAAAGAAGGCTAACGCCTTTGCTGATACTCCGGAAGCCAAAGAATTGCGCCAGCGATTGGCCAATTTCGACGGCATCCCGAAAATCCCGCTCCCCTCCAGCGTCAAGGCCGAGTTGCGGCCTTACCAAAAAGAGGGTTTTGACTTTTTATGTCATCTCACCCAATCAAAGCTGGGTGGCATCCTGGCGGATGATATGGGGCTGGGCAAAACGCTTCAAACCCTGGCTTGGATAGCATGGCTGCAGGAGCGGGATGGCAAACAATTCAAACCGGTTTTGGTGATTTGCCCTGCCTCGGTGCTGCATAATTGGCGGCGCGAGTCCGAGCGGTTCACTCCGCACCTTAAAGTGCTTGTGCTCGAAAGCGGGGCCGCCCGCCACAACCTGCGCAAACAGATTCCCCAATACGATTTGATCATCACCAATTACGCGCTCCTGCGCCGCGATCTTGAGGCGCTGCAAAAGTTTTCTTTTTGCGCCGCCATTCTCGACGAAGCCCAATTCATCAAAAACCCGGCCGCCCAGGTGACTCAATCGGTCAAACAGCTTAAATCAGCCCAGCGGCTGGCCCTCACCGGCACGCCTTTGGAAAATCGCCTGCTGGATCTCTGGAGTATCACGGATTTCGTTCAGCCTTCTTACCTGGGATCGCAGGAGTATTTTCATCAGACCTATGAGCCGCGCGTCGAGGAAAACGCCGAGACCACCCAGCGTATTGCCCGGCGTCGCCTTTCCGCCAAACTGCGTCCGCTTCTTTTGCGCCGGCTCAAACAACAAGTCGCCAAAGATCTCCCCGACCGCATTGAGGAGCGCCGGGATTGCGACCTGGGCGAGTCGCAGCGAAAACTTTACCTGGCCGAGCTGCGCCGCAGTCGCGAGCAAGTCATGCAAACCGTGGCAGAGAAAGGGCTGAACAAAAGCAAGATGCATGTGCTGGCGGCCCTCACCCGCCTGCGCCAGATTTGCTGCCACCCGCAATTGGTGGGCAACGATTCCCCTTCGGGCAAGACTGAGACACTTTTTGAATTGTTGGAGCCGCTCCTGGCCGAGGGCCAAAAAGTGCTTATTTTCAGCCAATTCGTCCAGATGCTGAAATTGCTCGAAGCAGAGTGCAAACTGCGCCAAATCCCGACCCATGTGCTCACTGGAGAAACCAAGGATCGTCAAACTGTGGTGCAAAACTTTCAAGACGATCCGAGCGCCTCCGTCTTCCTCCTCAGCCTCCGGGCGGCCGGGACGGGTTTAAACCTGACCACCGCCAGTTATGTCGTGCTCTACGACCCATGGTGGAACCCGGCCGTGGAAGCCCAGGCCATCGACCGTTCCCATCGCATCGGTCAGACCCGCACCGTTAATGCCTATCGCTTGATTGCGCCTGGGACTGTCGAAGAAAAAATCTGGGAATTGCAACAGCGCAAAGCCCAAACCATCGCGGATGTCCTTGGGGAAGAAGGCTTCGCCCGGAGTCTGTCCCAGACCGATTTGGAGTACCTTTTCTCGGAGTAAACACTTTGGACCGCAGTCCGGCTCTCCTGTGAGAATGGCTGTCCGACCTGGATTCGAACCAGGACAAAGGCCTCCAAAGGGCCTTGTGCTACCGTTACACCATCGGACAATCCGCTCAAAATTTAGCCTTCAAGGCGCCAACTGCAAAGAGAAATATGAACAGCCAAGATTCCCTTGGATGGAAAGGATTGCAGCCAAGTTCCCCGTTTCGCGCCCTCGGCTCGTGGAATTGGTTGCTCCCGCATCTTTGCCGGTCATCACAGTCTCGCTGCGACGGATGGACATTCGCTACAGGCCCCATGTGAGCCTGGAACAATCAAAGGGCGGTTCCCTTAGGAACCGCCCCACCATTAACGAGCGGCTTCAAAAGGCGATCGCTTATTGCCCGCCGTGGTGTTGATTCCCGCCAGGCGTGGGCCTCCGCTGGGAGGTGGGCCTCGCGAGGACAGGGAACCTAATCTGTAATCTCAAACGATTATGCGTGCTTCCAGACTTCCCCATCGGGATGCCGTTCCGATTCTGCTCTGGTAAAGTTGGAGGACTAACACTGGCGGCCACTGCCGAAGCCGGAGCATAGCGGTGCAGCCTGGCCGTGCGGTGTCCGCACCGGCGCCCTCACCAGGCATTCCCGTTTGGCGCATAAAGAACTGCTGCGATGGGTTTCCTCCCTTGACGCAATATGTCGGGCTGGGCCAAGCTTTCCTGGCGAGTGCGCTCCCGTAGCTCAAATGGATAGAGCAGCGGTTTCCTAAACCGTTAATCCCAGTTCAATTCTGGGCGGGAGTACCATCTTGTGAAAACGGGCTATCGCGCTCCTCCTTGAACTCGCCATCCCAAAACCGCCACCCCATAATTCTGCCCACGAACACGAAACTGGCACCATAAATGCAGATAAATCGCCCGGTCCCCCTGACCGGCGAGCAGACAGTAACCACCCCGCTGGCAGAGGCCAAAGGCCGATTGAAATTCGGCGCAAAATCAGGACTCTTATGTCCAAACCATTGGTCAGGTGGCTCCCGGAGCCTGTTTTTCTGAGCCAAACCGGGCCGGCTCGCGCGGGCCAGTCTCGGCGCCCGTCCAGCCCCCACTCGCTGTTCCAATTCCTCCCGTTTATTTTGGCTCTCGTCCGCCGAAAGTGTCTCGCATGAAGCTGTCCCATTACAGAGCACTCCTACAGGAGGAGGTCTCGCGCGGATTCAGCCCGTTTATGCGTGAAACCGAAAAAGGACTGGTGGCAGACTTCGATCTCAAGATTAACGTTCCTCGGCTGCTCGCCGAAGAAGCCTCTCACCGCAAGGCAGTCAATACCGCCGCCGTTTACTGGATAATTCACCGCCGCTGGCCGTTGGCCAGTCCACTTATCGCGCAGTATTGCATGCTCCGGTTGGTGATCGCCGCTCGATTTCTTAACGCGCTCGCGCCCCTTCGACCTTGTTCCCATGTTCTGGAGGAGGCTGTTTTGCTCTGGCTCCTGGTCGATTATTGGCAGCTTGCCGGGTGCGCCTGGTGGCGCGGCCAGCTCCCGGAATCCGAACCGCAGCCCACCTGAACAGGAAATTATGAATGGAAAAATCGCGCATCTGCCTCGTCCAATCCAGGAACAACTCAACCAACGCCTCGAAACAGGTGAGAAAGCCAAACCCCTCCTCGAGTGACTCAACTCCTTGCCCGAAGCCCAAGCGGTCCTCAAGGCCGAGTTCGAAGGAGTGGCCATTTCCGCCCGGGTTTCAACGGCAGCGGGCCCCCGCTGTTGGAGAAAATGGCCCGCAGTTCTAGCAAACTGCCAAAGCCACGGTTTGCTCTACCATGCCATGAGCAATGGCGTAACGAGTCAAGCCTGCGATGTTGTGAATTCTGAGCTTATCCATCAGTTGCTGGCGGTGCTTCTCCACCGTCTTCATGCTGATCCCCAAAACATCGGCAATTTGCTTGTTAGCGTAGCCTTCGGCAATAAGTTGCAGCACTTCGGATTCGCGCGAGGTTAGTTGCCCCTCTTTCTTCTTGGACAGCTCGCCATTCTGATAAGTAGCCCGGCATTGATCGAGCAGGCTCTTGGAGATGCACGGACTGAAAAAAGGATTTCCCTTCATAACCTCGCGAATCGCTTTTACCAATTCACCCGCCGCCGATTGTTTGACGAGGTAGCCAGTAATGCCGCGCTCGACTAATTCTGAAATCCGTTCATCATCGCTATAAGAGGACAGAACGAGGACCTTGGCAGCGGGGGCATCGCGTATAATTTGCCGCGTCGCTTCGACACCATTGAGTTGCGGCATGGCCACGTCCATCACTACCACGTCCGGTTGCAGTTCCCGGGCCAACCGCACTCCCCGCCGGCCTGTCTCGGCTTCGCCTACGACTTCCATGTCGTCGTTGGCATTCAAGAGCGACCGCAATCCCTCTCGGACCACCCGGTGGTCATCCACCAACAAGACTTTTATTTTCATAAATTCAAAACATCCACTTTTATCTGTGCAGACTAATGAGTTCCAAGGAGCAGACAATCGGGTAAGCACCCCATTTTCCACGCTGAAAAAGCTGTTGATTGAGACTTTACCGGGGACTTCACCCTATATACTCTTTGAAATATGCCTTTAAACTGCTCGAGAAGAATGAGCAAATTCCGATTATTGTCGGTCAAAAAAATCGAGCTTGCACAGTGTGGCCAGGGCCTTAGAGCCTGTTTTAAAATTGCGTGGGGTCCTGCGGCGAGGGATTTTGGCTGTGGTCAAGGCGGCGAGGCCGGAGCATCCCCGCAGCGGGCTGTGACGGCCGAGTCAACGCAGGCCGCAGACAAAAGACCCGCCGCCCGG
>JBBRPK010000247.1:0-6389 GCA_038228235.1 Verrucomicrobiota bacterium | reverse complement strand
GCGACGTTGCGCCGCCTTGCGCTAAATCTGCTCCGACGTGAAAAAACTAAAAAGCGAGGCATCAAGGGCAAGCAGCTCAACGCAGGCTGGGATAATGCTTATTTACGGAAATTGCTGGGGATTTAAATGCGTCTGCCCTGAGCCCTTAGCACCTTGCCATTTCCAAATCAACTTAATTTGGGGGCCTTTACACTGTGGGGCGCAAAGAGGCAATAGCTTCTTCGGGGCTGAGGATTTTTTCCTCGCGCGTGCGCAGGCTCCTGAGGCGGACAAGCAATTCTCCAGTCGCAGTTCGTTCCAGCTTGACCGTTCTGGCAGCTTTGCTTTCCGAGGCGCGCTTGAACTGTTTATCGGGTTTGGCGGGCGTCAGAGGGTAATCGACCGCGCAACCGGCAGCGCGCAAATCCTGGATGAGCTTCAGCGATTCCGCGCGCAGCGCTTCGTCCTCGATCAAACAGAACGCGTCCAATGCGCCATCGAATTTCGGCAGGAGGGATCGCGCTTTTAACAGCTCCAGCAAAACCACGTCTCCCATTCCAAATCCAAGCGCCGGCAGGTCGGTTTTGTTGCCGCTAATCAATTTCACCAGATTATCATAACGTCCGCCTCCGGCGATCGCGCGAAAGTCGCCCTTGCGGTCAAAAGCTTCGAACACCACCCCAGTGTAGTAAGCGAGTCCCCGGATGACTTGGTAGTCCACTTTCACGAACTCGCTGAGGCCGCGGGCGGCCAGATTTCCCAGGATCGATTCCAGTTCCGCAGTGGGCTGTCCTTGTCGGATAAAAGCATTGATTTCATTCAGCGAGAAGCCCAGCGCGGTCAATTTCTGCTGGCTTTGCTCTGGTTCCTCGCGTTCCAGTTTGTCGATTACCTGATAGAACTCGTAAGCCTTGGCCAAATCGCTGTGCCGCCTGGTGAAAAAATCCTGCCAGGCATTGCGGCTGCTCAAACGGATTACAAAATCCTCGGCTGTGAGGCCGAAGGACCGCAGCGTGTCGATCAACAAGGCAATCAATTCCGAGTCGGCGGCGGTGTCCGATTCTCCAATGATGTCAGCATTGAATTGAAAGTGTTCCCGCAACCGCCCCTTCTGCTGGCGTTCGTAGCGGAAGAGCTGGGGAATGGCAAACCACTTTATGGGTTTTTTATAGTTGCGCTCATGCGCCGCCACCATGCGGGCGAGGGTGGGAGTCATTTCTGGACGCAGAGCGACGTTGCGCTCGCCTTTGTCGGTGAAATGGTAGAGTTGGGCGACGATTTCCGCGCCGCTTTTCGTCGTGAAAAGCTCGAGTGGCTCGAGTGGGGGCCCGTCATATTCGCGAAAGCCATAACGGCGAGCCATGCTCCGCCAGCGATCAAAAATATACTGGCGGGCGTCCGCGCTCCAAACATCTGGATGAGGCAGCGGCTCGGGGTAAAAATCACGAAACCCAGGCAGACGTTCCATAGACAAAGCTGTTAAAGCACAAAGCTGCCAACCCCGCAAAGGGAAAGCAGAGAATTTTAGGACGAGGGCCTTCGCCTGAGTGGAAAGGACGAGTCCCACGAGTCCCTAAATCGAGGATTTCTCCAGGGACTTGTGGAACTCGTCCTTCCCTTAAAATCTTCGGGACGCGCACGGGTTGTTCTCAAACTAACGCTCCAATGGCATTCAGGGCCTGGCTCCTGGCCCATTTATCGGCTTCGAGAATCTGTTCCAGGTTTGGATTGCCCACTCGCTGATGAGCTTGCATGGTTCGCGCGACGAGCTGGGGGATTTTGTCGAAAGACAGTTTATGCCCGCAAAACCCTGCCACGGCGATCTCGTTGGCCGCATTGAGAACAGCGGGCATCGTTCCACCCATTTCGCCGGCCTCGCGGGCCAGAGCCAGGGCGGGGAACCGTTCGGCATCCGCCTCCTCGAAAGTCAGGCTGCCAAGTTTCGCCAGACTTGTCTGGACCCGTCCGCTGCCAATCCGCTCGGGGTAAGTCAGCGCATATTGAATCGGCAGGCACATGTCGGGGGTCGAAAGCTGGGCAAGCATGGAACCATCAATAAACTCCACTATCGAATGCACCACGCTTTGCGGGTGAACCACCACGGCGACCCGATCCATCTCGACCCCGAAAAGCCAGCGGGCTTCGATCATCTCCAGTCCTTTATTGAAAAGGGTTGCGGAATCAATTGTGACTTTGGGTCCCATGACCCAGGACGGATGTTGAAGAGCGCGCTCGACCGTGATGCTTGAGAATTCTTCTCTGGGCGTGGCACGAAAGGGGCCTCCGGAGGCTGTCAGCCAAAGGCGGCGAATGGAACTGGCCGGCTTGCCGTCCAGACATTGAAAGATGGCGGAGTGCTCGCTGTCCACCGCCAATACGCGCACGCCGTGCTTTTTCGCTTCGCGCATGACGATTTCGCCCGCCATGACCAGGATTTCTTTCGAGGCCACAGCGATGTCTTTGCCAGCCCGAATAGCTGCCAGGGCAGGTTGCAAGCCCGCGGTGCCCACGATGGCGATCAGCACGATGTCCGCGGCCGGGAGTGTGGCCAGTTGAATCAACCCTTCACACCCGCAATAAACCTTCGTTGAAGTGCCCAGCGCCTCACGGGCCGCCGTCGCCTTCTGTGGGTCGCTGATCGAAATGGCTTCGGGTCGATGCTGGCGGGTTTGTTCCAGAAGCAGTTCCAGATTATTTCCGGCAGCCAAGCCCAGCAGGCGGAGATGGTCGGGCAAATCGGCAGCCACCTTGATCGTGCTCGCGCCAATCGAGCCGGTGCTGCCAAGAAGAACGACGTTTTTCATGATGCAGCGAACAATGGATTGGTGAGGACATGCCGCAAGTACAAATACATCAGCGGAGCGTTGAACAACAGGCTATCCAGCAGATCGAGGATGCCGCCAATGCCCGGAAAGAATCTCCCCGAATCCTTGACCCCTGCCTCGCGCTTGAACACCGACTCGATCAAGTCTCCCACTACCGCTGCCGAACTCAGGATGATCCCGAGAATCACTGCATGGACCCAGTTCATTCCCGTGAGCTTATCTTTGGCCAGCCAGCAAAAGAGCAAACTAGCTGCAGTCGAGACAGCCAGGGCGCCGCCAAATCCTTCCCATGTCTTGCCGGGGCTGATGCGCGGGATCATTTTGTGTTTGCCGATCAGGGAACCCACGGCATAGGCCCCACTGTCGCTAAATTTGGTCACGAGAATGAAATAGAGGACGTAAAATGAGCCGTTGCCGTTAAGGTTGGGAAAGAAATTTATCTTTTGAATGAAGTTTAGGAGCCAGGCCACATACATCAGCCCGAAAAGCGTCGTCGAGATGGCCAGGATGCCAGCGGTATTGCTGCGAGAAAAGAATTGTCGGAGGCAAAGTCCAAGCACAAAAAGAATCAGAAAACTGGTCTCGAAGTCGTTCGGACGGGCGGCTGTGCCGGAGATGCCAAGCTTCCCGGTGAAGTGCAGGAAAGTGCCGATGATCAACAACACACCGCCAAGAATCCCCCACCATTTGAAGCACACCAATCCTCCCTTCGCCACCAATTCGTAGAATTCCTCCAGACCAAACCCGGCCAGCGAGACCATGATGAGAAGAAAAACGGAATTCGAAATAAGTGTGCTCCCCGAGAACAGGACGCCGAGGACCACTCCCCAAAGCAGCACGAAGCTAAACAAGCGCCGGCAAAAAGTTTTTAATTTGCTGCTCGGAGGGGAAGATGCCGGGGCGCTCATATTTGTCACACACTGCCGAACCGCCGATGCCGCCGGGTATATTCCTCGAGGGCCTCAAAAAACTGGGCCTTGCGAAAGTCGGGCCAAAGGGTTGAGGTCACCACCAGTTCGGTATAGGAAATTTGCCAGAGCAGAAAATTGCTGATGCGCATTTCGCCGCTGGTTCGAATCAGCAAGTCCGGATCGGGCATGTGCTTGGTGTAGAGGTGCTGGGACACGACTTCCTCGTTGATTTCAGCGGCGTCAAGTTTGCCCTGTTTTACTTCACTGGAGATGCTGCGCACGGCTTCCACAATTTCCGTGCGGCCGCCGTAGCTAAGCGCCAGCACGAGGGTGAGCCCTTTATTGTTGGCCAGGGCAGCGGTAGTTTTTCGCAACTGTTCTTGCACAAACTCCGGCAGGCGGTAAATCTGTCCAATCACTTCCAGCCGGACGCTGTTCTTCTGCAACTCGCCGATCTCGTTTCGGAGGTACCGATCGAGGTACTTCATCAACGTGTCCACCTCTTCTTTGGGGCGGGTCCAATTCTCCACGGAAAAAGCGTATAGGGTCAGGTACTTGATTCCGATCTCACCGGCGGCGCGCACCACTGCCCGCACCGATTCCGCGCCATGCCGGTGGCCCTCGATTCGAGGCAAACTACGCTGCTTGGCCCAGCGCCCATTGCCATCCATGATGATGGCTACATGTGCCGGCAGGACACTTTTGGCCTGTGCGCTCAGTTGAGGGGAGCTCATGCAGATAGTTGCTTCGATGCTATCTCAATAAGAACTGGGAACGTCCGAATCGCCAATTTAGAGAAAAATTGTCTGATCCCGCGAAGGGCCGACTGAAACGATGGCTATCTCAGCGCCGGTCAACTCGGCCAAAGCTTTTAGGTAAGAGCGAGCCTTGGCGGGTAAATCTTTCCACCGCTCAACATGATTGGTGGGCTGTCTCCAGCCGGGAAAATCCACATACACAGCCTCACACTTCGTCAATTGCTCAATATCGTTTGGCACATAATCAAATTGCTTCGTCCCGACACGATAACCCACGCAGACCCTTATAATTTCCACGGAATCCAGCCCATCCACATTCGTCACGGCGAGTTTGTCGATGCCGTTAACCATCGTAGCGTGGCGGGTGGCGACCGAGTCAAACCAGCCGCAGCGCCTCGGCCGGCCAGTGGTGGCGCCAAACTCGCGGCCCATGCCGTGGAGCAGATCGGCAATCTCCGGATTCTCCGTGGGGAGCGGCCCTTCCCCGACCCGCGTCGTGTAGGCTTTCATCACTCCGACCACCTCGTCAATGCGATGTGGAGGAATGCCAGAGCCGGTGCAAGCGCCACCAGCGGTCGTGTTCGAGGAGGTAACAAACGGATAGGTGCCATGGTCGATGTCCAGAAAAGTGCCTTGCGCGCCCTCAAAGAGGATATTGTCCCCACGGCGCGTCGCTTCATGCAATAAAACCACCGTGTTAGCGACAAATGGACGAAGTCGATCCCCGGCGGCCCGGTAAGCCTTATGCACCACGGGAAAAGACAGCGGCTTCGCTCCAAAGGCCTTGAGGATTTCGTTGTTCTCTTTGATTTTTAACTTGAGCAAGTGCTCGAAGCGCGACGGATTGACCAGGTCAATCATGCGCAGCCCGGTGCGCGCCGCCTTATCGCCGTAGGCAGGGCCAATACCGCGCTTGGTGGTGCCGATCTTGTTTTTTCCTTTGAGGATCTCCCGTTGCGAGTCCAACTCGCGGTGATAGGGCAAGACTAGATGGGCGGTTTCGCTAATAAATAAATTGCCATCGATGGCCACCCTCAGTTTCAACAAGCCATCGATCTCTTCAACGAGGCTGACGGGATCGACCACCACGCCATTGCCGATGACGCAGGTCTTGCCCTTGCGAAGAATGCCCGAAGGGATAAGGTGCAGGACATATTTTTGTTTCCCGATGAAAACGGTGTGCCCGGCGTTGTTGCCGCCTTGAGTGCGGACCACGATGTCCGCCTTTTGCGTCAACACATCGATGATCTTGCCTTTGCCCTCATCGCCCCACTGGGCGCCGACTAAAATTGTATTCGCCATAATAAACCCGGGTGCCGCGGCAAAAAGAACTCCCGAAAAAGTAAATGCGGGGCTGCCTTTGCGCGCTCTCTTACGGCGAGACCATAGAAAACAGGAGGTTGAGGTGTCAACATGGATTCGGACAGGGAAGTGTCTTGGAATTGGGCAAGCTGGATGGGAATGGGGCGTTGGATGGCGGGACAGTGGAAAGGGGACGAAGACCGAGCGCGGACGGCGGAGATACGTCGGAGCGTTGAGCGTGGGAGCGTCGGAGAGGGCGGGCAGCGACTCGAATTCCATCCATCCTCCGTTGCAGCCCTTCTGCGCTGGGGGCGGGCGAACGGAGCGGAGCGCAGCAGCGGCTGATTCTAAACCGGTACGGCCAGTGCCTCCACCGTTATGCGCCGGCTTCGGCACTGGCCGCCAGGGTTCATCACGAGCCGCAGCCTTCACTAATGCATTAAGTGGGCCAACCTGCGGGGAACGTCAGACTAAGTGGGCCGTTTCATAAGTTCGCTAACGTATTTTCTAGGCTGCCAGCGCAGCTCCGGGTGGTGAACTTGGCTCCAAGCGTTGCAGGAGTTCATTGAGGTCGGCCCGCGTAAATTTCCACTCGAAAGGTTTGGCGATGGCTT
>JBBRPK010000246.1:0-6646 GCA_038228235.1 Verrucomicrobiota bacterium | reverse complement strand
GGTCTTTTGTCTGCGGCCTGCGTTGACTCGGCCATCACAGCCCGCTGCGGGGATGCTCCGGCCTCGCCGCCTTGGCCACAGCCAAAATCCCTCGCCGCAGGACCCCACGCAATTTTAAAACCCGCTCTTAGGGGCGTGGTCCTTTACAAATGGTCGTGCCTGCACGCCGAAAAGCTGGAACCCATGCCCCCGTCCCCTAAAAAGGGTTCTTCGCGCACATTTTTGGTACGAAATTGGCTATGAAGAGGCCAAATCTAAATTGTTTTGGATGCGATTCTAAAAATTGAAGACCTGCGGGTCGATTACCGAAGTCCAGAACGTGGACGGGCAGTCAAACAAGCTGTCAAAGGCCTCAACTTGGAGGTGCATCAAGGCGAGGTCTTTGGGTTCCTCGGGCCAAACGGCGCGGGCAAAACCACCACGATGAACGTCCTGCTGGGTTTCCTGAGTCCTACCGCCGGCGCCGCTTACATCTTTGGCGTCAATGTCCGAGAGCCGATCGCCCGTCAGCGGATCGGGTACCTGCCAGAATTGACGTATTATTATAAATATCTCTCGGCCGAGGAAATCCTTCGCTTCTACTGCAAAATTTTTCGCATTCCCAAAGATCAGATTGAGGGGCGGATTGATTCAGTCCTCAAAGTGGTGGAGTTGGAAAGCGCCAGAAATCGGCCAATCAAAACTTACTCTAAAGGAATGCAACAACGCGTTGGGCTCGCACAGGCCCTCATCAACAATCCAGACTTGCTGGTGTTGGATGAACCGACCAGTGGACTTGACCCCATCGGACGAATGAAGGTTCGCGAGATCATTTTGCGGCTCAAAAACGAAGGCAAAACGGTCTTCTTTTCATCTCATGAATTAGGGGAAGTAGAAACTGTCTGTGACCGGGTCGCGATCCTCAATCAAGGCGAGCTCCGAGCGGAAGGCCGCGTGGACGATCTCCTGCGAAAATACCAGTGCAACAACCTCGAACAAGTCTTTTTGAACATCATCGACTATAAATTGGCCGCATGAGCACAGCTCGATTGTTAAGTTCAGCCCCGTCTTTAGCCCGCGAGATTGCTCCCACAGAAACCGGTCTCTCCTCCAGGGGAACGGGGACCTTCGCTTCCGCGCTGGGGAACATTCAAGCCATAGCGGGATTGGTCATTAAAGAACTCTATCGCCGGAAAGATTTTTATGTGCTCTTCATCCTGACTGCGCTCATCACGCTGGCGCTGGGGTCCGTCAATTTTTTTGGCGAAGATAAAACCGCCCGCTATTTAAAGGAGATTTGCCTGCTGTTGATTTGGATCGCCGGACTGGTCATTGCAGTCACGACCACTGCGCGCCAAATTCCAGCGGAACGCGAAAATCGGACGATCTATCCCCTGCTGGCTAAACCGGTCACGCGCCATCACCTGGTGCTGGGGAAATTCCTCGGGTGTTGGCTGGCCTGCGGCCTGGCCTTATTGATCTTCTATCTGTTCTTCGGAGTCATCAGCGCGGCGCGCGAACACGCCTGGCCCTGGGCGGCTTATTTCCAGGCGCTGACTCTTCATTGGTTTGTCCTGGGAGTGATCATAGCCATGACCCTTCTGGGTTCGGTGGTCTTCGCCGCCCCTTCCTCGACTAACACCATCGTGCTTCTGGTTAGCCTCGGCATCCTTGGATTGGGTCGGCATTTGAATAAGCTCGCCCTGCAATCGGCGGAACCGCTGCAAACGATCATTTACGCGATCTACTTCGCCATCCCCCACCTGGAACTTTTTGACGTGCGCGACCTGATCATTCATAACTGGGGGACGATTCCCTGGCTGATTTGGCTGGCCGCCTTGGGCTATGCAGCCGCTTACACCGCGATTTTTCTCAGCGCCACCTGCCTCTTCTTTCGCCGCAAACCGCTGAACTAAGTGTGGCCTGATGGAGCATTCTAACATGACGATGATGGAATGCTATTTGGTCAATTTGCACCCCTCCTCGGTTTTGTTCCCCTATTCGCGCCGCGCTTCCCATTGACGTATGCGAATTGCTTCTCTGGCTCTTTCTCTATTGGGAACGGTCTGCTTCAGTCTCGCCACCTATCTCGATTCGTGGTTCCAGACTTGGGCTGGCAACCGCGCCAAATCCGCAAATATCCTGACCGTAGCGTTGGGGGATAGCCGCAAACTTTTTGCCAAACAGTTTTATGCGAAGGCAGACGCCTATTTTCATAGCGGCTACTACCCCACGATTTACGATACTCATCCGGTCTCGGAGGAAATGCACATGGCAGCGGGAACGGGCGCCGATTCTGAACACCACGAGGAAGGGAGTGACTTCCTTGGCAAACCCAAGGACTGGCTGGATTCTTTCAGCCGCCATTTTTATCCATCGAGCCACCGGCATCTGGGCGAGCCGAACGAACCGCGCCAACACGATCACGAGAACACTTCTTCCGGTGAGGAGCGGGAGATTTTGCCCTGGCTGAAGCTCTCCGCGGATTTGGACCCGGAACGGCCTGAGACCTATATCATCTCTTCCTACTGGCTGCGATCCCGTCTTGGCAAAGTGAATGAAGCCGAGCAGTTTTTGCGCGAGGGTCTGCAGACCAACCCCGGGAATTATGAAATCCTTCTGGAATTGGGTCACATTTATTACGAGAACCGCAAAGACCCGGGCCGTGCTCGTAACGTCTGGGAACTCGCCCTGCGCAATTGGCGGCAATTAGAGGCTGCGAAAACGGAGCCCAACATTTTCCCCTACGCCCAACTTCTCGGTAATCTGGCCGCCCTTGAAGAAAGTCAGGGGAACTATTCCAAAGCGATCGATTATTTAGAAACATTAAAGCAGGTTTCTCCCCATAAAGATTCTCTCCAGAAGTGGATCGTCGATCTCAAGAAGAAGATCAATTCAGGAGGCGCGATACCGACACCTGTTTCCAATGAGCGTTCAAGATGAGACTAAGGCGCGCTGGATTTTGGGTTGCTGGCAAGGCGCGAGCGAGGAGCATATCCGCAGCGATATGTAACAAGCGTCATCTTGGGGTCACATCTTGACTTATAACAATTAGAGGTTCACTTCGTGTTGAGCCCGCCGCAGAATCCGCGTGCATGGCTCGCCCCTTGAGCATCGATCTCAAGAACGACTGGTATCACGTTGCCGATCTTGGCAACAACCCGCAGGCAATCCATTTGGACGAAAGAGATCGAAAGCCTTTTTTGGATTTGCTCTCCGGAATGATCGAGCGATACTCGGTGGAAGTCCATGCCTATGTCTTAATGGGCAACCGTTACCACTTGATAGTCCGCACGCCCAAAGCCAACCTCAGCCCCGCCGTGCAGTGGCTTAATGTCGCAGCCGGAAGGATGGATTATGGGGCGGTAGCCGCAGCCATCCGAAGGTTTGAAGGCAAAATCGCAAAGGACCGCGGGCTGTGCGCCCAGAGCCAGGAAGTATTGAGGCAAATTTAAAAGTTATAAGTCAAGATGTGACCCCGTGACCTCATTGGCATCTTCCTCGCCCCTGCGAAAAAAAAGGATCTGCGGGAGGTGATTATGGTCACGCCGGGAGGCCCCGCTGAACAGGCTGGCGTACGTCCTGGCCTGGTAGTCGTCTCTGTTGACGGCACGACGCTCAACGGCAAGACATTCTCGGAAACGGTGAGGCTTTTTTGTGGCAACCCAGCACCATTTCTCCTTGCAACCACGGCGGAATGAACTAAGCTCCAGAGAATCCTTTCCATGAAAAGTCAGGTATGAGCCCTAAATCAAGAGTCCGGAAAGCGCGGTTCCTCCACCCTTTCGCTGATGGATCAGGCTGCGCCATTTTGATGAGTCTTTTCCTTTTTGCTGGAGTATCGCGGCTCGCGCAAGCACAAGTGCTCGTGCTGCAAGAAACCTTCGAAGGAGCGTTTCCCGAGGACAACGGCTGGGTGGTGGGCGATGCGAATCCGGATGGAATGCCAGCTTATTGGGATGACGTGAATTCTGCCTTCGGCGGCGGAGGCGCCCACGGTGGTTCCTGGAAGGGCTACTGCGCTGGCGTCGGCTATGGCGGGACCAGCGTCAACCCGACTTACCAAAACTCCATGCAAGCCTATATGCGCAACACGATTAATCTGACGGGCTACGCCGGGGCGGAATTGAGTTTCTGGTACAACATTCCGAGCATGGACGATTATTACGAGAGTCTGCGCGTTTACATCGATGGCAAGGCGATTTTCGCCCGCGATACTTCGGCAGGCTTTTGGAGTCAAGCCAGCCTCAACTTGAGCAAGTTTGTCGGGAGCAGCCACACTTTGAGCATCGAGTTTGCAACCGATGGATTCACACTCCATGAGGGCTGTTACCTCGACGACATAGTGGTAACGGGGTATCTGAGCGCGCCGAATGATGATTTTGTCAACGCAACTGCGCTGACCGGCGCCATGGGATCGATCAATGGGTTTAACAATGGAGCAACCAAGGAAGTCGGCGAACCCGATCACGCCGGGAGCCTGGGTGGACACTCGATCTGGTATAACTGGACAGCGCCCAGCGGCGCGCCGGTCGCTTTCAATACCAGCGGGAGCGACGTTGACACCGTGCTGGGAGTGTATGTCGGCGGCAGCGTCGGGACATTGGTTGAGGTGGGCAGCAACGACGACATCTACGGATCGTTCAACCGGCAGAGCCGTGTGCGATTCACCCCCCTGGCCGGTGCGACTTACTGGATAGCGGTGGATGGCTACGCGGGACAGACCGGTTCCGTCCGCCTCAACTGGCAACAGGGCGGCGTGCCAGACTTGATGATTTACGCGCCGACGGTTCTTCCTTTCGTGAGCGTAAGCACGCATGCGAAAGACTCCTGCGAGGTCATGGAAGGACTTATCGCGGGTGGCACGCGCAAGCTGGTGCGTTTCGCGACCGAGGCCCGGAACATCGGCAGCGACGATTTACTGATGGGCGAGCCGGCGGGCAATCCATTGTTCACGCCGGGCCTATGTCATGCCCACAATCACTTCAACGGCTTTGCCAATTTCCGCGTCCGGGACGGCGGCGGCAACGTCGTAGTCAACGGCAATAAAGTCGGTTTTTGCCTGGAGGACCTTGGAAAATGGGATGCGGGGGCCAATCCCGCCCAGCTCTTCACCTGCGGCTATCAGGGTCTCCAGAAAGGCTGGTCCGACATCTACGGCAACTTCCTGCCTGGTCAATGGGTGGATATCACCGGCTTGCCCGCGGGCAACTATGTTCTCGAACAGGAGATCAACCCGGCTCACACGCTGGAAGAGTCTGATTACGGCAACAACATCACGCAAGTCCCCTTCACCATCCCGCCCTATGATAACGACGATTTCGTCAACGCCACTCGCATCGCGAACAACACCAGCACGGTGGCAGGCAACAACGGCAGCGCGACCAAGGAGTTCAACGAACCGAGTCATGCGGGCAATGCGGGTGGGAAATCAATCTGGTATTGCTGGACCGCGGCATCCAGCGCCGGCGTGGTGTTTGATACGATTGGCAGTAGCTTCGATACGCTGTTGGCGGTCTATACGGGCAACAGCATCCCGACCCTCATGCTCGTGGCGCAGAATGATGATATCGCCCCGGAATTCAATGGCGCCAGCCGCGTGACGATCTTTCCCACGCCGGGGACGACCTACTGGATCGCCGTCGATGGATATAACGGCGCTTCGGGCAGCGTCGTGCTGAACGTCTCTCCGGCGAACAACGATTTCGCAAATTGTCGCGTCATCAACGGCATTAACGGCGCCGACCTGGATTTTAATTTCGGCGCCAGTGCCGAGCCGGGCGAGCCCGCCCATGCCGGCAAGATCGGTGGCCGATCAGTCTGGTATTGCTGGATGGCGCCATTCACCGGCGTCGTGGAGTTTAACACCATTGGGAGCAATTTCGACACCTTGCTCGAAGTCTATACGGGTAGCGCCCTGAACAGCCTCACCGCCGTGGCGAGCAACGACGATATCAACGGAGCATTCAATCGCCAAAGCCGCGTCGTTTTTGCGGCAAACGTCGGCGCGTATTACCGCATCGCAGTGGACGGCTATTCCGGAGCGGTGGGCACAATCGAGTTGAATTGGGGGTACAAGTGCCGTTTGTGTGGCACCCTCGCCCCTTCGGGCCACTTTGTCCTCAGGATCGAGGGCGTACCGGGGCAAAACTATCTCATCGAAGGCTCGAATGATTTCACTTCCTGGGGTTCGGGGGCTGTTGTGGGTAGCGATTTCAACGGCGATGCCAGTTACGATGCGGGAACGGTGTCTGCCGCGAGCTTCCGGTTTTATCGTGCCGCCCTCTTGCCCTGAGTGGGCAAACAGTGAGCAAAACAGAAAACCACTCGCAACGCCAGCACACGGGAATTCGGAGGAGCCCGGTGGGTGCAGGACAGAATTGTGGTAACTGGAGGGAGTGCTACGGCTCAAGCCGCGAATTTCAGTGAATCGTTGCGGGCCGCGTGGTCGGCGGCACGGGCCTGACAAAATGGATCCAGGCGATCACTCAAGAAGGCGCAACGCAGATTCAGCATCCCTTGCCCGCCCTCTTCGGACCAAAACATGCCTGAGGATTTCATTCTTTTGCCAATCACCGTCTTGCAGCCCGCTTCCACCACTCCGGAGCCAATAAAATATCCGGCTTTGCGAAAGGTTCCGTAGGTCATCCGTTTCAAATTGTTCTCC
>JBBRPK010000245.1:0-6656 GCA_038228235.1 Verrucomicrobiota bacterium | reverse complement strand
GCTCGAAGCTCGCCCCCCTGCTCGTTTTAACTTGCTATCGTTACTCCAAAAAACATATCACGTTAACCAACCGGAACATGAGTCCAAAAAGCCCTGCTTACTCAAACCCCTCCGGTGTCTTTTTCCCGTGAGTCAACGGGAGCTGTGCGCCTCTGGGCGAACACCCCCCATCAGCCTCGCAGCAGCCGACGTGAGTCGGCTCACTATTTTCCCCGGAAAGATCAGAGCCGATTCACATCGGCTGCTACGGTTCAGGATCTCAGCCCTATCCCTGAAGCTGAACAGAGGAAACAGAGGCAGGGACAGAAAGCTGAATGAGTTTTTCAGGATGCGGGAGTGCTCACTGGATAGTGACCCGCCGTGTGCAGCTCCCACCCGCGCCGGAGCATTGGAAACTCTCTGTTTCCTCTGTTTCTCCTGTTCTCTTCTGAATCGTTACGGCTCACCCGTAACGATAAGGTGTGGACATCGGAAAGGTGTTAGGCAAATGGCGAATCTCGCGCACCGCTCCACCCTTGAGGAGCACTTCCACAATATCGAAGCGGATTTTAATGGGCGGGTTGCGCAGCAATCTCAAGTAATCAAGCGCCGTCAGCGAAAGGAGCCGTCGTTTGCGGGCATTGACGGCGGCGGCGGGGCGTGTCCAATCCTCCGAGGAGCGAGTTTTGACTTCGATGAACACGAGGCAATCCTCGTCCCGAAAGATGAGATCCATTTCACCCCGACGGGAATGGAAGTTGGCGGTGAGGAACTTGAGGCCCAGGCGCTGCAGGTGCTTTTTGGCGGCGTGCTCGCCCATGTTCCCGCGCTGCAAGTGGACAGGCGATCCCGCTTTGTAACGCCAGAATTGTATCCACTGCCACGGGTTCATGGAGGCCCTTGAAGACCAGGCGGGGTGAGGGGCGGCTCGAACAACTTCAGTTCAATTGGACGAAAGGGTGCGAAACTGCGGCGGTGAATAGCACAGGGCCCGCGTTTCGCCAGCGAAGCATAGTGTTGTGGAGTGCCATAGCCTTTGTGGTCGGCAAATCCGTACCCAGGATATTGGCGATCATAACCGGTCATAATCCGATCCCGCGTCACTTTGGCGAGCACACTGGCCGCGGCGATGGAATAGCAACGGGCGTCGCCTTTAATCAGCGAGGTCTGGGGAAAGGGAAGCGATTTGACCCTCCGGCCATCCACCAGAACGTGCTGAGCAGGAGGTTGCAGTTGTTGAAGCGCGAGGCTCATGGCCCGGTGGGCGGCTTGCAGGATGTTGATCTGGTCGATCGTTTCGACATCGACACTAGCGATGCCGTAGCGAATTTCGGGATGCGAGGCGAGGATGGCGAAATATTTTTCGCGCTGTTCTTTGGTGAGTTGCTTGGAATCATTCAAACCGCGCAGCTTCGCATGCAAACCAGTCTCAAGCCAGCGGCACGGGAATACGACCGCCGCCGCCACCACAGGACCAGCCAGCGGTCCGCAGCCCGCCTCGTCCACGCCGGCAACATGGAGGGTGCCTTGTTGCCAAAGCTCGCGCTCGAATGCCAGTCGATTCCAAAACTTGCCACTCATCAG
This sequence comes from Verrucomicrobiota bacterium, assembly GCA_038228235.1. Classification (GTDB taxonomy): domain Bacteria; phylum Verrucomicrobiota; class Verrucomicrobiia; order Limisphaerales; family JBBRPK01; genus JBBRPK01. The sequence goes on along the minus strand of JBBRPK010000245.1, from coordinate 5,093 downwards.
AATGATTTCGCTGTCCGGCGAAACTATGCTTCGTGGGCGGGCAGGCAATCAAAAAAGATCAGCGCGGAGCACGAATGGCATTTATCTCGAACTCATTCGTAGGACCAATTCTGGCTCGGCCTTGGATTCTCATGACGGACACTGGTTGGTTCTGCGCTTGCGGGTTGAGGGCTGGAAGCGCAGGGGTAGCCGAGCCGGCGGGGGACTGGCCGGCAGCGATACTCCGAACCCGCGCCGCGGCATCCGGGGCGCGGACAGGCGCGGAGGGAGCCAGGGACGGCCCTGCTGGCCGATTGTAGATCTCCGCCTCTCCAAGGCCCTGTCGCTTGGTGTCTTCTTTAGCGTCTGTTCCTGCAATCAAACTGCCGTTAATAACCACGAGCTCGTCTAAACTGCGATTGGTCCCCCGAGCCTGAAAGGAAATTTTCTGGCGTCCGGGTTCGCCGTCGTCCGATTTAAGACCGCGCCTGAAACTCCGCGCCTCGCTGGCTGGCGACACTTCCAGCCCGCTTTTTGCTTTCTCATTCACAGTGGAGAGATTGCCAAATCGGCTGGTGTTATCGACCGCTGAGCTGAGTTGCCCAACATAGACTGATCCGTCAGCGTCGTAGATGCGGATTTGATCCCCCCTCTGCTCCAATTCGAAGGAGCTGAGGGGGATCGAACGGTTTTGGTTTTGAGGACGTTCGGCTTTGAATGGTTCAGCGCTTTGAGAAAAGTGAACCAGGTCCCCATCCAAACTCTTCTTTGCCAACCCCTCCAACTCTTGGCTAACAGGAGGGGTGGATGGCCTCGCTTTGGAGAGTTCAAGGTTCCGACCGAAATTCTCTTTGGCAGAAGATGATGCCGCTGTCGGAGTCGATGTCACGGGAACTGGCGAAGCCGGTTCGCCGGCTCGCCTGAGTTGAACTTCAGTGTCGGCAAGCCCGAGTTGGTCAAAAAAGGCCAAGCCATTTTTAGCTGACGTTTGATGGAGAGGCAAATTGAGAGCCAGTTTGCTGCTATTGGTGGGCGCGAAACCAAGGGAATAAAAATCGTGGCGCTCGGCCAAGCCATCGGCCCTTTCGCCCAATGCCTCGCTCAGCGGGGCCGCGTTGGTATTGGCAAAACCGAAATCAGCCTTTTGCTTTGCCTCTGGAGTTCGGGTGAAAAATTCGTGAACTTCCCGGCCATTGGCATCGGCAGCTCCCCCGAAACCGCCGCCGGTCATCTGCCCACCTTTGGGCGGCAAAGGCTCCTCGCGAGACAGGTTCAAATCCGCTCGTTTATTGGCGGCCAATCCCCATTGAGTTTCTTTGGCGGGAACGCTGGCTGAGGGAGTCTCTCCAGCTTTTTTGTCGGACGGAGATGCGAGGGGCAGGCCTGGCTTTCGCGCTTTCGCCGCGACCTCCAGGCCGGCGGGAGAATCCTTGCTCGTCTGATCACGCGCGGCAAAAAGATCTTCGACAGGCTGCTTCATGTCCTGGGCCAGGTCCGTTGGTGACCTTTGTTTCGAATTGGAAAACCAGATGACCACGCCCAGGACCATTACGATCGACGCGGCCAACGCCAGCCGCGACCAGCTATTCAGCAGGAGTTGAAGAAAGGATGGGGCTTCACCGGCTGTTTTCGGATGCCGTCGCGTCAATTCGGCTTGCAACAACCTTCGCGTGGCGGAGGGCATCTCCAAGGGAGGGCCGGATTCCCGTCGACGCTTTTCCGCATAGGCCTGAACCAGCTTCTCAATTTTTTTATCCTGTTCCGACGGCATACGAGATTAGACGGAAGTGGGCAGTTTTTTCTCCCGTGAAAACATCTCCCGGGTGATGATTTCCAGTTTATCGAGACATTTGCTGAGACGCGAGCTGACCGTCTTTTGGTTCAAGGCCAATTCACGAGCAATCTCCTCGTAGCTCAGATCGCCGAAGTAGCGCAGTTCGATGATTTCCTGGCATGGTCCGCCCAACTGTTCGAGAGCCTGGCCCACCAGCAAAAGCTTTTCTGAATTCAACAACGCCAAGTCGGGCCCAGGCAGCGGACTTGGCGGATCGATGGTAAACCCATTTTCCGGATCATCATTGTGCAAGGATACGGTGGCTTGACCACCCCCGCGCTTGACGGCGCGCTGCCGCTGCCGGTGGTCTCGCGCCCGGTTCAGCGCGATGCGAAAAAGCCAGGTTTGAAACTGGCAATTTCCCTGGAAGGATTGGAGGCTCTTGATGACAGTCAAAAAAACTTCCTGGCAAATCTCTTCCACATCCTCGCGCGTGAAGTCGAATCCGAGTTGAAAAATGAAGCGCCCCGCCGCCCCGTAGTGTCGATCAAAGAGTTCATCCCAGCCTTCTGCCACGCCTTGGCGGCAGCGGGCCAGCAACTCAGCCTCAGCCTCACGACTCATCGAACTCAATCTAATTAAAAGATTAGGATTTGCCAAGGTTTGCTCAATTTCAATCGCTCAGCAACTTCGCTTAACAATTCCATTTTGCCAGGTTGGCAGCGCTTGGTGTCCAACTTTTAGAGCCTGTTTTAAAATTGCGTGGGGTCCTGCCGCGAGGGATTTTGGCTGTGGCCAAGGCGGCGAGGCCGGAGCATCCCCGCAGCGGGCTGTGATGGCCGAGTCAACGCGGGCCGCAGACAAAAGACCCGCCGCCCAACACGCTAAAGCATGGACACCGATCAGGGGGACATTCGCAAAATGGGAATGGCAGAATGTCGAGCTGGGGTGCCCGACGACTGGGCCCGGCTTTGTCTCCGCGTGAAGGCGACGTTCCAAACAGTTTACGGCATTTCGAAGAAGGCGCTCAGAACGCTCTGGTGTTCATTACAGACCTCGACACGGTGCGGGCGGCCCAACCAGACGTTCTGCACCCCAGGCGAATAGTTCGCGCCCACGAGCTTCGCCTCCCGCAAACACCAGGATGCGCCCCGGAGCAGGGAGTCCTCCCGCAACGAGACCTGGATTGGAATTTGCGGCCACGGTGGGTGCCAGATACGAAAGAGCCGCGATTTGGAACCCTGGAGTGTAAAAGCGGTGTAGCGTTCCAGCAGAAACTCATCGAGTGAGCCGGCAGGACAGGGATGAAATGCATTCGGTGCGATTAGTTCCGCGTTATAAATAAGCCTGGCCGATCTGTCCCCCGTGAAATCGGCTTTCGAGCCAGAGGTTGTCGCTCCCCTCGATGGCCCCGGGACGCTCTCCACGCGCCCGCGCCAAGTGCTTTGCTCATGATAATGGTGATAATCCAAAAGCCCGAGCCGATACGGCAGGCCGAAGGTGCGTGGACCTAGAAACGCGCTCAATCGATTGGGAATCCATTCGGCCAAAAAATAAATGCCGGCTTCGCCGCCGTGGCGCACATAGGTGCGAAGATTCAACAATTCATGAGTGGCCATCGGTTCAAAGCACCATTCCGTCAACCGGCCACCAACGCGTGGCCGCAATCGCCGCATCGTGAACGCAACCAGGCTCACATAAGCTCTCCCCCCTCGCAGATCGAGGGGGAACGGGATCTCCGCTTGCAACACTTCCGCCTCTACTTCGTAATGAATAAACAAAGCTCGCTCCCAATCGGCCAGGAGCAGCGGTTCGCCCTTCACTGACCCTAAGCGGCGCCTCGCCGCGTCGTTATTAGTTTTGGTGAGGTCGATTGGCGAAGGCGCATTCATGCGGAACCCCGATGGTGGCCCAGGGGGTTTTGGCGCGTTGGATGCCAGCGACAGTCGGTCCAGCCAAATGGCTTCATTATGCTTCTCCTTTCAGGGCCGCCCAAGTGTAAGTCCCGGCGAGGAAAGCGAACACGACATTGGTCGCCTGGTAACCCAGCCAATAAAACCAGTTAGTCAGGTAAGGGCGAACATCGAAGACGAACCCGGCTACGCCCAGGCGCGCCCACCAGAACACCGCGATGAACAGGCAAAGCCTTCGCGCCACGGGTTCTCCGGCCGCCATCGCGTGGGCGCTGGCCAGTGTTAACATCCCAAGACTCACCAACGTCAGACCGATAAAGCTGAAATAGACCCAGTACAATTGCCGGATGAATGGCGGCAGCATGGACAGATGATCGCGCAGATTGACGGCTTTGGGCATGGATGCGCCCGCCAACAACAATCCGAAGTGGAGCAGGCCGGCGATTTGGAGGAAGGTGAGTAGTTTCATTGATTTTTCCTTTAGAAAGCGCCGATGGTTTCCAAAAACGGCAAGATGACCTTATGGATAAATGGAGGGTGAAATAAAAATGCAACTGGCCCCGCCGTAATGCTCAAGGTGAACAATCGCCCGCGCCACCCCTGTCCGAACCCGAGTCTGCGAGCGAACCCGGAGCGCTCCCAAAGCACGCCCAGGCCTTGCAGCAGGAAATACGCAGTGGGTAACCCGTAACCGCCGTTCGCCGGGACCGAAATCACCGCTTCATGAATTACGCCTGAAAGCCCAAAGACAGCGAGAATGGCCAGTGGATAGCCCAGCGTTCGCCGTAGAGGACGGAAGGCCATCTCATGAGCAAGCTGGTGAAATGCCACGTTCCATCGTGCGCCCCAGAATTCCGTTAGGGACATCGCCAGAATCGGGGCGCGCATAATCGGTTGAGCATCCACTCCTCCTGTTCGCCACGCCAGGGAGAGCAAATGAAATGCGCCGAAATGGAACAAGAACACACACCCCGCCAAACCGATCCAGCCCCGTAATACCGCTGCGCTCGCAGGGACCATCCGTGCCCCCTCCCAAATCAATACCGCGCCCACGCACGCTTTAAATCCCGCAAATAGCCATTCGAGGAGCCCCGGATGGCACACCGTCGGGGCAGGGCGCAGGAATGCCTTCGCATCCATTCCAACCCAGGCCAACAGGTAGCCCAACGACCTCGCGTAACTTGAGCCCGCGCGCGAAGGTGCCTTCCACCAGGTCAGCCATTTGCATCCTGCAAAAATCGTCAGGGCCAATGCCCACATAAAAGCCCAAGCCGGCACATAAGGCCTACAGGGCTATCCTATTGACTCCAGTGACCACAACGTATAGTGGAGGAGGATGATAGAGGACTATCCGCGGACGCTTTTGGAGATGGAACGTCGGTTTGCCACTGAAGAACAGTGCCGTGCCTACCTGGCGACCCTGCGTT
>JBBRPK010000244.1:0-6660 GCA_038228235.1 Verrucomicrobiota bacterium | reverse complement strand
GAAAACCACCCTGAGCTAGGCCCGGCAGACCCGAAGATGGTCGCTGGATGGCCGCCGGAGCGCCTCGGCAGATTTGGTTGCGCGGCGTCGTGCTGCACCGATCTGCCCAAAAAGCCCCTGCGCTATTGAATAGTTACGGCTTAGCTGTCTGCGCCCAGGACAGGGATGCGTCCACAGCCCCGGCGCGCTGCTTACTCGTTGCGCGAGCACTGGCGAGTGACTAGAAAACCAACCAGCGCGCCGACGCCGAAGGCGATGCCGATGCTTTGGTAGGGATTTTCGCGCACCATCTCATCGGCGGCTTCTGCGCCCTCCACCACCTTCTCACGAGCGCGGCCATACATCTCCTTGCCGCTTTCCAGCGCGGCCCCCAGACGCTCGCGCGCTTCTGAGACCTTGTCTCCGGCCACGTCGGCGGTTGCGATCCATAAGGCGCGCGCATCCTCGGCGAGAGTTTGCATGGCGCTGCTGACTGCTTGCGTTTGTTTAGGCATATTGTTTTGTTCTTTCATTTCTTTTTTCAGTTCGTTTCGAGTGTTTGTTTTGCGAATTCGTTCGGGCACTGCTTGATTAGTGCAATCTGATCTCTCTAGCTAAAGACGTGCCGTCCTCTCCTGGTGCCAGAAGCAATTGCGGACCGCAAGGGGATCAGCCGCCCGCAGAGCCTCGATGTCTCTAGAAACCATCGCTTAATGGAAAAGGCTCACTCAGGGCAAATTGCTTTGCTGGGATCTTTTCAGATCTTTGGGCTCAACAGTTCCGGGCCGGCTGCCATTAAAACTCGTGCAAATTGCACCAAACTCGCCCCGGGGTAGCGCATTTTGCCACGCGCGGCACGACCCCCAATCTCAGAAATGGGGATTGGCCGAACTCCCATGACAAAAGGCGCGTGGCACGCCTTCCGCTAAAGGTGTATGACCGACGACCAAAGCGAAACGGCAGTTCTGCGACAGTGCCTTCTCTACGCGGAGCGCCATAAACTGGAAGCAACCTTAACTCTCGCCCAACGCGACGAGCGCTGTATGCGTCGCGCGGTCTTCCTAATGGGCCTCTTCACTGCGCTGGGAGTGACTGGGCTTTGTTATTCGGCGTTGTTCCTGTCGGACTTCCCCCGAAACAAGTCCCACTTAGCCCTCAAACTCTTCGGCGCGCTGGGCTTGGGATCGTTGATTTCCCTGCTCGCGTTTGCGGGGTTCTGGACGGTCCATCGCAAAGAATTGGCCCAGCGCCGGGAGGAATGCCGTCTTGTGGCCGCCAAGCTTGTCGATTCTCCATTGTCCATCGCCTCCCCGGTGGCCTTAGCTGGGCTAATCAGAGAGCCGGAAAACCTTCTGAACAGAAGCGAGGCGATCGCGCTAGAATCGCCTGGGGTTAGAGCGCCCAAGGCGCCCCTCGAGGCCAATGGTCTTCGGACTGCTGACCTGGGCCGAACAACGCAGCGAGCAATTTAGTGCTAGTAAAACAAACAAGTCCACAAATTAACCAAGCTGGAAAACTGTTGGCCGGCGCGGGGGCGTCCCCGCCGACTGTGACCAAAGCAAACTGAAAGAAAATCTATGTTATATACCATTGCCATAATATTACTCATCCTCTGGCTGTTAGGGCTGGCGACTTCCTACACCATCGGCGGCTTCATTCATGTCCTCCTCGTGATTGCCATCATCGTCATCTTGCTCAGAGTCATCTCCGGCCGCAAGCCCTTGTGAGCGCCCGCGTGAAACCCGCCACCCGTCGTCTTTCTTTCTCGGCGGGAAAGTCATCCTCATCTCGCTGGCTTTGAGGCGGACGGCACTCGGCGCGAAAACAGATTCAATGACACAAAGATCCTTATTATGACCAAAACTCCTGGGCCTAAGAATTCGAACTCCAAAAGGGTGGTGAATCGCAAGGAAGCGATCCCAAGTCCAAAGCCGCCAAAGCGGGCCAACACTTTTTCTAAATCCCGCGACACCCGCGAGGATCGCGGCCTGCGCCAAATGAAAACCACGCACAACTCACAAACCTTGCCCCACGGACGGTGATTCTAGCGCAAACTCGCCGGCAGGCACAGAAACAAAAAAACACTATGATTACTGATACTGACCTTTATGTCCTCGCTCATGTTAATTCCGGCTTCCGAAGCGATGTGCAAAAGCTCCACGACCTGGACGCTTCGCTCGAGCGCCTCATCGACGAGGCCAAAACATTTCCGGGCGTGTCTTCTCCCCTCGCGTCAAGCGATTGGCAGAGTCTTGCGGCCGGTCTCCGCGCGATACGGCGCCACGTCCAACTCATTGATGAGGCCCTCGTCAGCGGCGCCGCCAACCCGCGGGAGGATTGGAAATCGATCTTACAACATGACGCGCAGGTGGAGGCTGCGTTGTTGCGAGTGCGGAACTCTGGGGGAGCGACGCTGCCCCCAGATCGCCAGGAACACTGGAACGATTTGTGGCGGACCATCTTCCTTCAAATGGCAACGCTCCGGGCCCACGCTGCCATGGCTCAAGCGCGCGCGGAGATGCGAGAACATTATGGACAAGCGAAGGCCGACCAGATGGCCCAGGAAGTTCTCCGGCACCTGCCCGAGAACTCGAATATCGCCGAAGCCACGCACTACGCCGACGGGTATCGCCAGGCGCTGACCGAATACCAGGATAACAAAGAGAACCTTGATGGATTCTTTGGAATCGTCAGGGCCCTGCTAATGATTTCCGATGAAGACCCGGGAGCAGTGGCGCGTCGTCGGATGGCAAACATCGGCAGGACCGATGCCGTCGAAGTTTGACCATGCGATGCGGTAACGACCGGAGCGCCTCACGTTGGCTGCTTGCCCATCCGCGAACGCACTGGCAAGAGCAGCCCCGGCATGGGCCAGGATAACAAAGGAACGCCCGTGACTTCGAGAAATGGGTTTCCCAAGCGTCATTTCACCGGTTCAATCGGGCTGAGAGCGGACCAGCCGTCTTGCCGCTTGCCGCCGGCAACTGGTTCGTTCATCAGGTCAGTCCGCCGGGCTGCTGAATGGCGGCGCGGTCGGTCCGTAGGGAATCCGCCCATCGCTCACGGTGGCATAGGATTCGATCGCGATCGCCACACGGAGAACCGTGACCCCTGAAACCAACTCCATAAATAATGTGCGCATAGATGCGCAATCATGCATACGTCCGCTGCTCCGGCAGGCGAAAAGTTCTTTTTTAGACGTGGTTTGCATGATCGAAACGAAATGTGCAGCAGCCCAGGTCCAGCGCGGTTTCCTTTTTGGAAAGCTTCTTCCTGAACTCGCCGGCGACGCGGCACTCCACCGTCTTGCCCTGCTTCTCAGTCGCCACGATGCCAGCCTCCCTGAGAATCCTCACATGCTTTGAAGCGTTGTACGGCGAGATCTCGAGCTTTTCTGCAAGTTCACCCACGGTGCCTGGGCCCACCAGCAGGACTTGAACGATGCGCCAGCGCGTTTCGTCCGCCAGCGCCTTCAACCTCGTAATGCAAGTGTCAGCTTTCATCGGTCTTCAGCTTTCCCTAGTCCAGTCAATCGGCCGGGTAAAGGCAAGCATTCTACAGCCGCCTCATAGGATTGCGACAAGGATTTGTCTTTGCCCGCACATGACGCAGACTTGAAACGCGACGGAATCGAATTGCCCAAAGATTTGCCAAAAGCCGCCTCAAGCCCGCGGCCAAAAGACGAGGCGTGGTGCGGAGTGCTACCAGCCAGACCCCCATTGATAGCGAAGAACGGAGCGACGACCCGAATCAAATTGTAAGGATTTCAAGATGACGGCAGGGTGAAGTCAAGGTGCTGAAGTCCCTTCCGTATGGCGAAGGCCGGCGCTGTGAATAATGGGTTAATAACTTCCAATAACTTGTGCGTTACCGGGCGCACCGGAAGTGCGATGAAATCAACATGAGTGACGAATACTCGGATGAGCAGTTGGAGAGAGTAATTTCAACCACCGCAGAATGGTGCGAAGCATTCTCCAAAAGCGCGGAGTTTGCCGCCCTGAGCGCGGTGCAGCAAAGGGAAACGGGCGCCATCACGGAATTTTTCGCGCAATATTCTTACACGCATATCGGCGTGACGCCGGAAGAGTGGCACCCCGGCGTGGTCTGGGAGTGCTGTACAGAGATTCTACCGCGCAAAGTGTCCGCAGAGCCTGCATTCTTCGAGGCGGTCGCGCCAGTGCTGACCGCGTTCTTCAATTTCCTCGGAGCTCGATCGATGCACCGCAAGGGGCGCGAGCTGGCGAAAGCGGTCGCGGGCAGCCGTGAGGAAGCAATGAGAACGGCTCAGGACCAAAGCAGTTGGGGACCCGCCAAGCGTTTCGTGATGGCGGCGCAGGAAGCCGGCGTGGATATCCAGGATCCCAAGGCCCTTAAGGCATTCATGGTTAGGTTCAATCTCCAGCAAGTTGCGCGTTTCCAGCCCGTCAACTCGAGCCGCCCGCCGTGGTCCACACCAGATATTCCGCAGCCAAAACACAAAAAACACACTTTTCCAGCGCCTGGGAGCCGTTACGATCCGTGCCCTTGCGGCAGCGGAAAGAAATACAAATTCTGCTGCGATTCAACGGGCTGAAACCGGTGCAGTACTCAGGCTGGGAATGTAATTCAGCGCCAACAGCCGCTCTAGAATCTGTTCATCGGTCAAATCGGCAGGCCAGCCGTAGGCGGTGGCGACGGCAGCGTCCAGTTTCTTGTGGGCCAGGTCCAGCCTCGCATCGCCCGTGTAACAAAAATCTTGTCAAAATTATCAAACCCGCGTAACAAGGGCGAACGATATGGCACGCTCATCAACCTCCTTTAATTCGAAATGGAAATCAGGACGCACAAAGGTAATCCGTGTTCCGGGCAAATTGGCACCGAAAGTTTTGCATTACGCTCACAAACTGGATCAGCAAGTTTCGAGCGCACTGCACGAGCCGGAAGTGGCCTATCGCACCGCCAATGATAGTTTCCTCTCAGAGCCGGTTAACGTGGCCTCCGTTCCTCAGAGATCGCCCTTTCGTTATCCGGGCGGAAAGACTTGGTTAATCCCATACATCCGCTCATGGCTAAGAGCGAAACCCTTTCGGCCCTCCCTGTTGATCGAGCCTTTTGCGGGCGGCGGGATTGTTGGGTTGACCAGCGCCTTCGAGAAGCTCGCCGATCATGTGATTCTGGTCGAAAGTGATCCCAACGTCGCCGCGGTCTGGCACACAGTTCTGGCCGGACAGTCAGATTGGCTGGCGGACCGAATCATGAAATTTGAACTGAAAAGGGAGAATGTGCTTCCTCTACTGCACGGTGAACCCACCACGCTTAGGGAAAGGGCATTCGCCACCATTCTTCGCAACCGGGTTCAACGTGGGGGTATCATGGCTGCCGGTGCTGGCCTGGTCAAAACCGGCGAGAACGGCCGCGGTTTAAATTCACGGTGGTACCCCGAAACCCTTGCTCGCAGAATCAGAGAAATCGCCCAAGTTCGTGATTGCATTTCGTTTATTCAAGGGGATGGAGTCGAAGTTATCCGCCGGTATTCCGACGTGCGAGATGCTGCCTTTTTCGTCGATCCGCCATATACCGTTGCCGCGAAGCGACTTTACCAGCATTGGGAAGTTGACCACCGCGCGCTCTTTAGCCTGTTAGCACAGGTGGCAGGCGACGTCTTGCTGACCTACGACCACACTAAAGAAGTCGTCGCTTTGGCGCGTGAATTCGGCTTTCAGACTGAGCCGATCACGATGAAGAATACACACCACGCCAAAATGACGGAACTTCTAATCGGCAAAGATCTGGGATGGCTTAGGGACGCCGTATCCTCGCGCGAATCTCGTTCTCGAAATTCTCAAGAGACATTGGGGTTCCACCGGTGAGTCCCTCAACAGCGTGGCTGAGGGTTGTGAAGTGGACCTCATGAGGTTTAAGAACAAATCGACCGTCAACCGATTCAGCATAGGCGAGTACGAACCAAGCAATTTCTGAATTCGAAAGGTCTCTTGTCGCCCGCATTTCCCCCAGCGATTCCCAAAACGCTTTATCAATAATGACGGCCATTTTTTTACCCCAGCGGCTGATTGTTGGCACCTTGATCTGCAGCTGTGGCATCAACCGCTTGGGACCAGAGGATCGAAAGTCCGGGCGCCGGTGCACCTGGGGAAAAAGGAGGCCAGGACCGGTCCAGGTCCTCATCAAGACAAAATCGTTCTCCATGCTCTTACCTGAGAAATAAACTGCCTGCATTTCCAGGGCGCACCATTTGAGCACTTCACCTTCGGGATTCACCAACACCCTGTCTATTTTGCCCACGGCGTCCGGGTCGCCTTCCTCTTCCTCCGCCAACTGGGGAGACATCAAGAACGGAAGCTCTGAAATGATGGCAGGCATTGTCGTTCCAAGCAGTGTTTCACCGACCCATTCGAAGATCAAACCCTTCTCCAAGAATCGACTAGCCCGACTTAGCGGACTCGACGTCGGAAAAAGTTTTTTCGCTGATCAAACCCATCAAATTGCGGGGGAATCTTGCTCCTGGATGCCTAAAAGTGGCTGTAGTGCAGTCCTACCCTAGTCCCAGCACAAAAATTTTGTGCATAATCAAACGCCATTATGTTTTTGCGCTGCAGCACGCGAAAGAAAAATGGCAAGGAACACCGTTACTGGAGCATCGTCGAAAACAAGCGTTGCACCGGTGATAGAATCGTTCAACGT
>JBBRPK010000243.1:0-6691 GCA_038228235.1 Verrucomicrobiota bacterium | reverse complement strand
GCGGACAAGCTGTCCGCGCTCCTTGGGAGTGGGTGGGCGCAGCCGGAGCGCGGACAGCCTTGTCCGCGTGAATCTTCTGTCTTTGCGGCGCGTCTTTAATCGTGTTTCATACTCCTGCCGACAGGGCTGTCCGCGCTCCTGCGACAGCAACAATCATGAACCGCTCGGAAGCTTTTAATTCAAGCATCCGCCAGCTTGGCTTGGAAATACTGGCCAAAGCAGGGGTGAGAGATTAAAGTAAGGATCATGAATCTCGAACGGGAAACGATCTTGCAGCGCCTGCGGGAATCGAAACCGGCCTTGGTGCGGCAATTTCCGCTGCGGCGGCTGGCGTTGTTCGGCTTGTTCGCCCGCGGGGACGCCACCCCAAGGAGCGACATCGACATCCTGGTGGACGTGGAGCCTTCCATCGGACTTGAATTCGTCACGCTGGCAGACCAGTTGGAGGCGCTGCCCGGGCACGAGGTTGATCTGGTGTCGCGACGGGCGGTCAAACCGATGCTTTGGCACTTTGGCAGCAAATCGAGGCCGAGTTGATCGATGTCTTTAGCCGTAACTATGCAGCAGAAGTTCCTTCGACGGTGAAATTCCCATGTGAGAGCCGTGTGAGCTAGAGGCTTTCCGAACACGATTTGCAGGAACCAATCGGGGGCGAAACCTGACTGCAATGCAGTAGGATTTTGTGCTGTAAGTGGTTCTCAATCCAATCGTTGTGTTAATGGCCTCAAGTATGAATCGAACTACCGCGTCAATTGTGGCTCTTAAAGCACCCCGTGGGGGCAGTAAACGACTCTGGAAGAAGGGCCACAAGCTTGATTGAAGAAGCAAGCCGCGTCGACGCAACAAGGGGCGCTCCCTGGTGACCATTGGACGCTGGATGTGGCGCGGTTGCTTTTCCTGAGCGGCAACCTCAATCCTCGTCTGTTTCGCAGGCCGAGCAAATCTTCTGGCGGACAGCGCCAATGACCGATAGCTTTTGCCGTGTGAGCGACTTCACCCGCGTGATCGAAGCTATCCAGCAAGGCGATCCCAGAGCGGCGGATCAATTGTTGCCGCTCGTCTATGATGAATTGCGCAGGCTCGCCGCCGCGAAGATGACCCAGGAACGTCCAGGCCAAACCCTCCAGCCAACCGCGCTCGTCCACGAAGCCTGGCTGCGGCTCATCGGGAAGGAAGATGCACAATGGAACGGCCGCGCTCACTTCTTTGGCGCCGCCGCCGAAGCCATGCGCCGCATCCTGATCGAGAATGCCCGCCGCAAGCGCGCCGAACGGCACGGCGGCGGCCAAGCGAGGCTCGACATTGCTGAGATTGAACTTGCTGCCCCTGGCAAAGACGATGAATTGCTGGCCGTAAGCGAGGCGCTGGAGAAATTCGCCGTGCGCGACAAGCAAAAGGCCGAGCTAGTCAAGCTGCGCTATTTCGTTGGCCTCACCACGGAAGAGGCCGCGGAGGTGCTTGGCATCTCGGTTCCCACCGCCGATCGGTGGTGGGCCTACAGTCGCGCCTGGTTGTTCGAGGAAATTGAGCGATCTCGCTGATAGAATTCTGCTCGCAATTTCGCACTGGTAGAGAGATGACTCATCAGTTCCATGAGCGAACCAGACCAACGTGAAGAAGCCGTCTTCGAGGCAGCGCTGCAACTGCCCGTCGGCGAGCGCGCCGCATATCTGGACCAGACCTGTGCCGGCGACGCCGACCTGCGCCGCCGCGTGGAAGTTTTGCTCGGCGCTTTCGAGCGCGCCGGCGGGTTCCTGAAGCAGCCCGCCGTGACCCGGTCAGCAGACAGCCCAACTCTTCTCATCCCACCCACCGAAAAGGCCGGCGACCGGATTGGCCGCTACAAACTGCTTCAGCAAATCGGCGAGGGCGGGTGCGGTATCGTCTATATGGCCGAGCAGGTGGAGCCGGTCCGCCGCCGCGTGGCGCTCAAAGTCATCAAGCTGGGCATGGACACCAAAAGCGTGATCGCCCGTTTCGAAGCTGAGCGCCAGGCCCTGGCGCTGATGGACCATCCTAACATCGCCAAGGTGCTAGATGCGGGTGCGACCGACACTGGCCGGCCCTACTTCGTGATGGAACTGGTGCATGGCATCAAAATCACCGACTACTGCGATCAGAACAACCTGCCCACGCGCGAGCGGCTGGACCTTTTCGTCCTGGTCTGCCAGGCCATCCAGCATGCTCATCAAAAGGGCGTCATTCATCGCGACATCAAGCCGTCGAACATCCTGGTCACATCGAATGACGGTGTGCCCATGCCCAAGGTGATCGATTTCGGCATCGCCAAGGCCACGCAGCAACCGCTTACCGACAAAACGCTTTTCACCGCCTTCGAACAATTTATCGGCACGCCCGCCTACATGAGTCCGGAGCAAGCGGAGATGAACGCTTCCGGCATCGACACCCGCAGCGACATCTATTCGCTGGGCGTGCTGCTTTATGAACTCTTGACGAGCCAGACCCCGTTCGACTCCAAAGCGTTGCTGCAAGCGGGCCTGGACGGGATACGCCAGATCATCCGGGAGCAGGAACCGGTGCGTCCCTCCACGCGCCTGAGCACGATGCTGGCAGGCGAGTTGACGACTACCGCCCGGCATCGCCACGCCGAGCCGCCCAAATTGATTCGCCTGGTGCGCGGGGAGTTGGATTGGATTGTGATGAAGGCGATGGAAAAAGATCGCTCGCGCCGCTACGAGACGGCCAACGGCTTCGCGAAAGACGTGCAACGCTATCTGGCCGATGAACCGGTGGTCGCCTGCCCGCCGAGCGCGGTTTACCGGTTCCAAAAGCTGTTTCGCCGGAACAAACTCGCCTTCGCCGCCGCGGGAGCGGTGGTAGCGGCACTTCTCATCGGTCTGGCTGTTTCCACCTGGCTGCTGTTCCAGGAGAAGGCCGCCCGCCAGCGCGCCGTTGCTGCTGAGACGAAAGCCCATACCGAGGCGAGCAAGAGCCAGCAGGTGGCTGAGTTCCTCAAGAAGATGATCCAGGGTGTCGGCCCGTCGACCGCGTTGGGCCGGGACACGAAGATGCTGCGCGAGATTCTTGACAAGACTGCCGAGCACGTTGGCAGGGACCTGAAAGATCAGCCAGAGGTCGAGGCAGAATTGCGGTTCACGATTGGAGAAGTTTACTGGGCGCTCGACGAGAATGACAAGGCTGAGAAGATGCACCGGCAGGCGCTGGCGCTGCGGAGGAAATTCCCGGGCGACGATAATGCGTTGGTAGCCACTTCGATCAACCGCTTGGTTTGGGTGCTGTTCTCTCAAGGCAGCATGACCGAGGCCGAATCCCTCTCTCGCGAGGCGCTAGCAATGCGCAGAAGGCTCCTCGGCGGAGAGCATCCTGATCTGGCCAGTTCACTGAACACCCTGGCGCAAGTGCTCGGAGCGGAGGGCCGGCTGGATGAGGCTGAGCCTCTTCAGCGCCAGGCACTGGCGATGTACCGGAAACTGTTCGGCGATGACAACCGTGAGGTGACAGTTTCCCTCAACAATCTGGCCAAGATGCTGGTCTCGCGAGGAAAGGCCTCCGAGGCCGAACTGCTGTCTCGCGACGCGTTGAGGATAAGAAGGAAGTTATTCGGCAATGAGCATGCTGAGGTGGCCACTTCGGTCAATGACCTCGCCCTAATACTTTACCACGAACGCAAGTTAGTCGAGTCTGAGGCGCTGAGACGCGAGGGGCTGGAGATACGAAGGAAAGTATTCGGAAATGAGCATTCAGAGGTAGCCAATTCCCTCAATGACCTCGCCCTAATTCTTTATCACGAACGCAAGTTGGTCGAGTCTGAGGCGCTGATGCGGGAGGCACTCGCGATGCGAAGGAAGCTGCTCGGGGAGGCCAACCGTCATGTGGCCCAGTCTCTCAGCGACCTGGCAGACGGGCTAACGCAGGAAGGCAGGCTTGATGACGTCGAGGCGCTGTATCGGGACGCTCTGAGCCGGCAGAGGAGCGCACTAGGCTCCGACAACCCGACAGTGGTGGCGACGCTGTGTGGGCTTGCGGATTGTCTGACGCTGCAGGGCAAACTCGAAGCAGCGCGGAAACTACACCGCGAAGTCCTTGGCATTATCCCCAAGCTGCGTGCGGAAGATCTTGTTAAACTGCCGTTGGTCCCCAGACGCTTGGCTGAGTTGCTGCATTCGCAGGGCCAGGCCCTTGAGGCGGAGAAACTCTACGAGGAGATAATTCTGCTGATACGCAAATCCTCGGGAGAGTCAAGCCCAACACTGGCCTACATGCTCCACAATTTCGCGAACTTTCTGTTTTACCGGGAGAACAAGCCTGCCAGGGCCGCGGAACATTACCTCAACGCCTTGTCCATCCGCTACGCCATTACAAATGACGAACTGACCTATACGTTGCGCGAGCTTGGAGGCGCGCTGCTCGCCACTGGAAAACCCAAACAAGCCGAGCCGTATCTCCGAGACGCTCTGGCTATCTATCACAAGCTACACCGGGAAGAGGATGTTTGGGGCAGCGCAGCGACCGCGGCGAGTTTGGCGGATGCCCTTTACCAACAAGACAGGTTACCGGAGGCTGAACAGTCTTACCGCGAGGCCCTGGTGGCCTATTCGAAATGTCGCCCACTGGATTCACAGGCTTACGTTCATACCGTTCAATCGCTGGTTGGGGTTTTAACGGCGGGAAAGCAGCCGTTTGACAAAGCGGCGCTTTACTCCGCGTGTTTACAGGGCTTGCGCGCCCAACTTCCAACTGATGATCCCACACTCGCTGACGTGCTTGCGCAATTCACGTCGGCACTGATTGTTGAGGGGAATTTCACCGGTGCCGAACCTTTGGCTCGTGATTGCCTCGCGATTCGCGAAAAGAAACTCCCGGATGACTGGCGGACATTTAACACCCGGAGCATGGTGGGTGGTTGTTTGCTGGGTCAGAAGAAATACGCCGCCGCCGAGCCATTGCTGCTGTCCGGTTACGAAGGCTTGAAACAGCGCGAAGACAAGATTCCTCCGGCCGGCAAAGCGCGACTGCCGCAGGCCATTCAGCGCCTCGTCCAATTCTACGAAGAGACGAACCGGCCCGAGCAGGCCGCTGAATGGAAGACGAAACTGGCCGCGCCCGACAAGGCTCAAAAGTAGAACAGCCGGGCCTGATCAAAGGGATCAAAGGGCCAATTGTCTGGCGCGGCACCTCGCAATCTGATAGTGAGCAACGTCACTCAAATCCTGACCGCCATCGAGCAAGGCGATGCCAACGCCGCCGACAAACTGCTCCCGCTGGTGTATCAGGAGTTGCGCAAACCCGCCGCGTAGGAACCAAGGGATTGCGACCGGTGCCAGGATCGACTAGGCTTTAGCTGCTATGAAAACGATGGCAATTGAAATAAGTGACGGCGTGCTTCGTCTGCCCCGCGCAGCACGACTTCCTCCGAAGTCGCGCTTGGCTGTGATTGTTCTTGAGGATGACGAGACCGGCCCCGAACTGCAAACGATGGCTGAAGCAGGAGGGGCTTTTGAGTTTCTGCGCGAGGAGCCGGAGCTTTATTCTGATGCGGATGTTTTGCCGGAGCGGCGTAATCCTCACTTCGGGGGGCGTTGATGTTTCA
Organism: Verrucomicrobiota bacterium; assembly: GCA_038228235.1. Taxonomy (GTDB): domain Bacteria; phylum Verrucomicrobiota; class Verrucomicrobiia; order Limisphaerales; family JBBRPK01; genus JBBRPK01. The sequence continues at coordinate 1,119 of JBBRPK010000243.1, read as the reverse complement.
GCCCGGCGAGATCGTCATCGCGGCCTTTCCATTTAGTTCGCTCGCTGGCGTGAAACGCCGGCCATGCGTGGTGCTCGCCGCCGGAGATACGGTCAATGACTTCGTGGTTGCGTTCATAACGACCTCAACCCCGGCAGCCAAGCTGGGCTCGGCCATTGTCATAGACCCCGCTCATCCCGCTTGGAAACAGACGGGCCTCAAAGCATTCTCGGTCATCCGGGCAGACAAACTGGTGACGCTGAATGATTCGGTAATCAGCGGTGCGATTGGCGTCCTCCCATCCGATCTCCTCGTGGACGTGAGAGTCAAACTGAAATCTTTGTTTCAAATTCCGTGAAACGGCCGTGAGCGACGTCACTCACATCCTGACGGCCATTGAGCAAGGCGATGCCAACGCCGCCGACAAACTGCTCCCGCTGGTGTATGAGGAGTTGCGCAAGCTGGCGGCGCACAAACTGGCGAACGACGCATTGGCTCAAATCGTATCCCCGGTCAACGACTCAGATCTCCAGAATGACTACCGCGACATGGTCGCACGCGCTCTGCAAGGCGAATTGCAGTCACCGACGCCGAAGTAAGTCGAAACCCGATTCTCTCAAGCTGGGTTCGCGGTAATTCACGCAAGCGAACAAGCCGTTCGAGGTGTCCATCTTGTGGCGGGTTTGGGTAGCCTCATTCGTGTCTGTCCCAAAAATCCTTTTCTTCCCTGATAGGTTTCGCCCGCCGATTTCGCACTGTTTGGTGTGAACATAAACAGATCTTTGTTGAAACTAATTTGCGTCTTCCGTCCCGAAATCTCGCATTGGTTAACGATGGACAAAAACCGTGCACCCATTTAGCATGAAAATTGAACCACTAATGAGTCAGAACAACACAAGAGCGGCCCGCGCTGCGGGCTACACGAATAAGCACGAGTTCGGGCTGAAAAGCCGAATGAAAGAGAACTTCGATGAACCTGAATCCGGCGATTGATTTAACCGCAAAGAACGCAAAGAACGCAGAGCAGCGAAGCCGCAGCCGAGGAGCGCGGACAGCCGTGACCGCCCGTGCTGGGACGCTTAAACCCCCGCGCGGACAGGGCTGTCCGCGCTCCGATTGCATGACAGACGGAAACCCTGG
>JBBRPK010000242.1:0-6699 GCA_038228235.1 Verrucomicrobiota bacterium | reverse complement strand
TGACTCGGCCGTCACAGCCCGCTTCGGGGATGCTCCGGCCTCGCCGCCTTGGCCACAGCCAAAATCCCTCGCCGCAGGACCCCACGCAATTTTAAAACAGGCTCTTAGAGCGTGTTTTAAAAATCGCCCGGTCAGGGAACCGGGCCTACAAAGGAGCCGATTTCCCGCCGTTTCGTGTAGGCCGCGTGCCCTCACGCGGCGCGTTCGTGGGTTTTTAAAACACGCTCTTAGCCGTAACCATGCAGTAGAGTCTTTCTCCGAAATGGGAGGAACCCCCGCAGCCTATATCCTACCCCTATCATTTTACGGCAGAATCGTGTTCACCGTTTAGTGGACAAAGCTCGACTGCAATGCAGTAGGATTTGGCTTTGTAAGTCCTTGCCATCCTACCTGTTCCGCTGATTGAGCCGGACTCTTTTCAGCCTCAATCGCATCGTTACGGCTTAGGCGCCCATGCCATCTTCGAAGGATCCCGCCGCCAGCGGGAAGCAGAGATGGTCGCGGACAAACTGGATGCCGTTGGCGCTGGTCGCATCGAGATCGCGGTAGGCGCTCTCCGCTTCGACGACCAAGGGGGCCGTCTTCGTGCCCATGAGTTGGCAGTAGCGTTGCGGATAGCCGATATTGACTAGCATTTCAATGTAGCGCGCCATGCTCAAATCGCCGGTGGGCAGATCAACAAATTGCATGGCGCGACCCGGCCAGTTCGGCTCCATTTTGCGCAGCGGAACGCCGGGGCGGATAACGAAGTTTTTGAGGTGGCAGGCGTGAACGCGATCCCCTACTTTGCGGAAGCGCGTTTCCCAATCCTCACCTTCCCAGCAATGAGAGGGATCGGCATTGACTCCGAGCGACTTGTCGCCATCGCAAATCCTCACCAGCAAATTGAAATCATCGGCGCACATGGCGGCGGTGCCGGGATGGATTTCATGGCAGAGAGAAATTCCCAACGAGTTGGCCCGCTGCCTTAACTTGGAGGTCTTTTTGACGAAACGGTCCTGCCCCTCTTGAAGCAAATCGTAGTCGCCTCCTTTCCAGAATCCCCATGGATAGCCCGTGGCCAATTCCCATCCAAAGGCCACGCCCCAAAACATGGGCACTATCTTCACGCCTAATTCGACGCATAGATCCATCAGACCCAGCAAATAATCTTCAGCCCACTTTTCGATCTGTTCGGGAGGTTTGCGCGCCACTTCGACGGGGATGAATGGACGAATGGAGGGACTTCCTGTCCAGGCGGTAGTGTGGACCCAAAAAGGACAGTGGGCGGAAACGCCATCCAACTTTAACTCCTCCTTCTGGAAAGCTTGTTTGATCTCTTTGGCGCTCTTGAACCCCTTCTCCGCCTGCAGCATATAATTGGAAGGCTGCGCGCCGGCCGCGCCGGAGATTTTTGCGTAGGCCAGGAAATCGGCCAGGCTTTTGGCGCCGTGTTGAGCGCCTTCCACACTGGAATGAAAACAATTTTGTGCCATAAAGAGTATCTCGTTTGAAGGAGGTTTTTATACATATCCGGCAGGGAAGGCAATCTGAATTTCTTTGGCCAGGAGGAGAATGCGCGCTGCCAGCAGTTCTCGTTATGGCGGGGGATCGGCACAATTTCCGGAAGGACGAGTTCCGACCATGGCGTCCTACATTGCCATAATGAACTGCTGGCACGCTGCTCATGCCGCTTGATCCGGCGCGATGGAAGGCGCAAGATGAGATAATGATTCAATTGGTTGCGAAGGCGTGGTTTGATGGAGTGTGAAGCCGAACCGGTCCAACGTCGGCAACTTATTTCAAAGCTGCGCTTTGGCAAAAGTTGCCGCGCTGATTTTGATAATCGCCTGGCCTCTGAACCAACTGGCCGCTTTTGATTGGCAACAAGGAGCCGGGTTTCGATTTACCAGGCTGGCGCTTCCGGGCGAAGGGAAGGCTGGGTTTACCCCGGTTTTATCCCAGGCATCTGGAATTACTTTCAGCAACGTTCTCGGACTGGAGATGGGCCTCACGAATACCATCGTCAACAATGGCTCGGGGCTGGCGGCGGGGGATGTCGATGGCGATGGCTGGTGTGATCTGTATTTTTGCAGTTTACAGGGGGGGAATATTTTGTACCGGAACCTGGGCAATTGGAAGTTTGAAGATATCACCGCCCAGGCAGGCGTGGCGTGTGCCGGCCAACTCTCGACCGGAGCGGTTTTCGCGGATGTAGATGGAGATGGTGACCTAGATCTGTTAGTCAACTGCATCGGCGGGGGCACGCGACTTTTTCTGAATGACGGCAAAGGACACTTCACGGAAAAAACCGATGCCGGTCTTTGGCGCAAGTTCGGCGCGATGTCGATGGCTTTGGGAGATATCGATGGCGATGGCTACCTGGACCTTTATGTGGCGAATTACCGCACGACCACCATGCTGGATGATCCCTCGACCCGCTTCAGCATCAAAAACATAGAAGGCAGAGCAGTGGTCACGAAAGTGAATGGGGAGCCTGTCACCTCGGCGGAATTCACCAACCGCTTCACCATCGGTTCGAGCGGAACGCCCCGCGAGGCGGGAGAACCGGATGTGCTCTATCACAACGAAAGAAATGGCCGCTTTTCTCCAGTACCCTTCACGGGAGGGAATTTCCTGGATGAGGCCGGCAAAGCCTTGCCGGCGCCGCCTTACGATTGGGGATTGTCAGTTATGTTCAGGGACATGAACGGAGATGGGGCCCCGGATATTTATGTCTGCAACGATTCAGATTCACCGGATCGAATCTGGATGAATGATGGAACTGGACATTTCCGGGCCCTGCCGCGTTTGGCCATCCGCCATACCAGCCTTTCTTCAATGGGAGTGGATTTTGCGGATGTCAACCGCGATGGGCGAGACGATTTTATTGTGCTGGACATGCTAAGCCGTCAGCATCAAAAGCGGCAAACCCAATTGGATCACCGACCCGCGACTTATCTGCCCATCGGCCAAATCGACAATCGGCCGCAGTACCCGAGGAACACATTTTTTCTGGGCCGAGAAGACAATACCTTCGCTGAGATTGGCTATCTCGCCGGATTGCACGCCGCGGACTGGGCGTGGACGCCTGTTTTCCTGGACGTGGACCTGGACGGCTATGAGGACCTGCTTATCTCCAATGGCTTTCAACGCGACGTTCGGGACATCGACACCGTCGAGCGAATCAACACCATTAAGCTGGAGAAAAAGCTTTCACCGGAGGAAGAATTAAAACTGCGCCGATTATTTCCGTCCTGGGAATCGGCCCATGTGGCGTTCCGTAATGCGGGGAATTTGCGTTTTGAGGAGATGGGTCACCAGTGGGGTTTTGATTCGGTGGGTATCGCTCAGGGAATGGCGCTGGCCGACCTGGACAACGACGGCGACTTGGATGTGGTGATGAACAATTTGAACGGCCCGGCGATCATCCTGCGCAATGAATCCATTGCGCCGCGGCTCGCCGTGCGCTTAAAGGGCGCGTCCGGCAACACTCGGGGCATCGGAGCCCGCATCAAAGTTTTTGGCGGCGCCGTGCCAATGCAAAGCCAGGAAATGATTTGCGGCGGTCGCTATCTTTCCGGGGATGACTCTATTCGTGTCTTTGCCGCGGGCAGCCTGACCAATCGGTTGACCATTGAAGTAACCTGGCGCAATGGCAAGCGTAGCCTCGTGGAGCAGGCCCTGCCAAACTGCCTGTATGAGGTGGAGGAATCAGGAGCGGTGGCCCAAAGTCCGCGCCAGACTTCCGTGCCCCGGCCGTTTTTCGAGGATGTGAGTGAATCGATTAAGCATAGTCATCACGAAGACCTCTACGATGATTTTGAACGTCAGCCGTTGCTGCCTAAGCGCCTAAGTCAATCCGGGCCGGGAGTAGCCTGGTGCGATTTGAATGGAGACGGATGGGAGGACCTGGTGATTGGCAGCGGCCGTGGCGGGTCGTTGCGAGTGATGTTCGGCAATGGACGGGGCGGCTTTAGCAATATAAAGGCCCCGGTCTGGAGCGAACCCAGCGCCGGCGGCCAGAGCGGGATCGTCAGTTGGTCGGCGGAAAAAGGCGCGGCGACGCTCCTGGTCGGGCAATCCAATTTCGAGGTGAGTACCGGAGCGATCCCGGCCTGTCTGCGGTTCGAAATCTGGCCTGGCGGAATCGACGGCCCCGAAAAATTGGGTCCGATGGCAGAGAGCGCTGGGCCGGTGGCAGCAGCCGATCTGGATGGAGATGGCGATTTGGATCTCTTTCTTGGTGGCAGAGTTCTTCCAGGCAAATACCCCGAAGCCGCATCCTCACGCATCTATCGCAACGAAAAAGGGCATTTCGTGCTGGATGAAAAGAACAGCCGGCTGCTGGAGAAAGTCGGCCTGGTCAGCGGCGCGGTGTGGAGTGATTTGGATGGGGACGGATTTCCGGAATTGATCCTGGCCTGCGAATGGGGCCCAGTCAAAATTTTCCGGAACAATCATGGCCAATTGTCTGCGTGGGACGCGCCTTTGCTCACCATCAACTCCGAACATTCCACCTTCAATCAACTGACAGGCTGGTGGAATGGAGTGAGCGCGGGGGACATCGATGGGGATGGTCGCATGGATTTGATCGTGTCGAATTGGGGCCGCAACAGCAAATATGAGGAGTTTCGGGCCGATGGCTTACGGCTGTATTATGGAGATTTGGGGGAGAACGGGTCGATGGATCTGGTCGAAGCCCATTGGGATCGCGCGTTGCAGAAGGTAGTGCCTTGGCGGGACTGGAAAAAAATGTCGGCGGCGCTGCCCTTTGTGAAGGAACGCTTCCAGACCTATCGGGAGTATGCCTCAGCCAGTGTGGAGGAGATTTTTGGGTCGAGACTAAGCAAGGCGCGGGAACTCCGGGCCAATACGTTGGATTCGATGCTGTTTTTAAATCGAGGCGACCATTTTGAGGCCGTAGCTCTGCCGATCGAGGCGCAACTGGCGCCCGCCTTCGGGGTGAATGTCGCCGACCTGGATGGAGATGGGTATGAAGATATTTTTTTGAGCCAGAACTTTTTCGCCGTTGATCTGGAAACCGGGCGCTATGACGCGGGCCGGGGTTTGTGGCTGAAAGGAGATGGAAAAGGAGGGTTGCGGGCGGTCCCTGGACAGGAGAGCGGGATTTCGATCTATGGGGAACAGCGTGGCAGCGCGGTAGCCGACTACGATGGCGATGGACGGGTGGACCTGATAGTGACACAAAACGGGGCCCAGACAAAACTTTTTCACAATGTGGGAGGGCGGCCTGGCTTGCGGGTGCGATTAAACGGACCGGCGGGAAATCGCACGGGGATGGGCGCGGTGCTGCGGCTGCGGACGCAGGGCGGAGCGTGGGGGCCGGCGCGGGAGATACACAGTGGTTCCGGGTACTGGTCCCAGGACAGCGCGGTAGAGGTGATGAGCACGGCCACGGAAGCGGAGCCAGGGGAATTGTCCGTGCGCTGGCCGGGAGGAAAGACGACCCAAGTGATTGTGCCCAAAGGAGCGAAGGAGATTCGAATTGGTATGGACGGCGAGATCGACATTAAATAAATCTCGGCACGATTTCACCGCAGGGAAAAATGCGGGCTCCTCGGGCAAAGGCACCAGGGCACCCGCCAGGTGACAATAATTCAACACCCATTCCTGAAGATTCGTGTAATTCGGAAGGTATAATTCGGAAGGACGAGTTACACGAGTCCCAAATCCCAAATTCCAGTGGGGCTGTCGAGGGACTCCTGGAACTCGTCCTTCCCAGAAAGCCTTTCTTTCCTCTCGCGGATTTCGCACCTTGAGCGTGGCGGGGTTTTGCCGCTAAACTGAAGGAATCCTATGGATTGGGTGATCGTTGCGGTCCTGGCTCTGGGAATACCAATAGGCCTGGCCGTCTGGTTGATAGCACGGGCGGTTTCAACCCGTGAGCGCCTCGATGAGCTTTCACTTCGTTTGGCAAGGTTGGAGGTGGAGATTTCCCGGTTGCAGCGGAGTCCGGCGGTCCCGTCGCCGGAACCCGGTATGGATGAAGGGGAGGTTGGCGCCACAGCCGCCGCGGTTCCCCAAGAGGCGCTCGAACCAAAAGCACCCTTGTGGTCCCAAGCCCCGCCGACTCCTCCGCTAACAGTCCCTGTTGCACCGACACCCTCCATCCCACCCACCCTCCCCACTGCTAGACTTTCGCCGGTCTATGAGGCCGCGCCCTTGCAGCCGAGCGAGGCGCCACGCGAGTCCCTCCCAAAAATCAATTGGGAACAATTCATGGGCGTGAAGATGTTCGCCTGGGTTGGCGGGTTGGCTCTGTTCCTTGGCGTGGCATTCTTCGTCAAATACTCCTTCGACAACAATCTTGTCTCCCCCGAACTGCGCGTCGCGCTGGGTTTTCTGGCCGGGACCGGTTTGCTCATCGGAGGCGTGGCCATGTCGCGGAAAAACTATGGCGCCTTGTCGCAGACGTTGTGCGCCACGGGGGTTGTCATTCTTTACGCGGTCACCTTCGCTTGCCGGGCGGTTTACCATTTCGACTTCTTCGGGCCGCTTCCGACCTTTCTGTTGATGGCGCTCATCACGACCGCGGCCTTCTTTCTCGCCGTGCGGCTTAACCCGACTTAGCGGACTCGACGTCGGAAAAAGTTTTTTCGCTGATCAAACCCATCAAATTGCGGGGGAATCTTGCTCCTGGATGCCTAAAAGTGGCTGTAGTGCAGACCTACCCTATTCCCAGCACAAAAATTTTGT
>JBBRPK010000241.1:0-6710 GCA_038228235.1 Verrucomicrobiota bacterium | reverse complement strand
GGTCCAACCGGTGGACGATGCTCCGATTGCCATCAATGACGCTTATACCATCAATGAAGACACGCTGTTGTCCATTGCGGCTCCGGGCGTGCTGGCCAACGACACCGATGTAGAAGGGGATCACTTGACTGCCATTCTGGTCAGTGGTCCCGCGCATGGGAGCCTGACTCTGAACGCGGATGGTTCCTTTCGTTACCTGGCAGCGACCAACTACAACGGGCCCGACAGTTTTACCTACAAAGCCAATGATGGCTTCTTGGATTCCACCGCTGCAAAGGTGACGATTACCGTCCAACCCGTGGACGATGCTCCGATTGCTGTCAATGACGCTTATACCATCAACGAAGACATGCTGTTGTCCATTGTGGCTCCGGGAGTGTTGGCCAACGATACTGATGTGGAAGGGGATCGGTTGACGGCTATCCTGGTCAGCGGCCCCGCACACGGCAGCCTGACCCTGAATACAGATGGTTCCTTTCGTTACCTGGCAGCGAGCAACTACAACGGGACAGACAGTTTTACTTACAAGGCCAATGACGGCTCCTTGGATTCCACCGCTGCAAAGGTGACGATTACCGTCCTGCCGGTGAACGATGCCCCTGTTGCGGTCAATGATGCTTATACCATCAATGAAGACACGCTGTTGGCCATTGCCGCTCCGGGAGTGTTGGCCAACGATACTGATGTCGAGGGGGATCGGCTCACGGCCATCCTGGTCAGTGGTCCCGCACATGGGAGCCTGACTTTGAATGTGGATGGTTCCTTTCGCTACCTGGGAGCGACGAACTACAATGGGCCAGATAGTTTCGCCTACAAAGCCAATGACGGCGCCTTGGATTCGGGCTCGGCCACAGTCAACATCACCATTCAGCCGGTGAACGATGCGCCCTCTTTCACCAAGGGCCCCGATCAATTGGTCAACGAGGATGCCGCCCCGCAGATTTTGGAGAATTGGGCGGCCAATCTCAGCCCCGGGCCGCCCGATGAGGCAGGCCAGACCCTGGCCTTTTTGGTGACGGCGGACACCACCGCTCTTTTCTCAGCCCAGCCTGCAATCAGCCCTGCTGGCACGCTCAGCTACACGCCTGCCTCCCACGCTTATGGTGTGGCTCACGTAACGGTGTTATTGCGCGATAATGGAGGGACGGCCAACGGTGGAACAGACACGTCGGCGCCTCAGACATTTGTCATCACCGTCAACGCCCCGCCGACCGTCAGCATCGTCGAGCCGACCAATAACACCATCTTCATCGCTCCCGCGAATATCACCGTGATTGCCGACGCTCATGATGTGGATGGAACCGTTAGCCAAGTGCAAATTTTCCAAGGCGCCACCCTGCTCCTGCAAACCAATTCCGCCCCTTACTTCACGGTTTGGACCAATGTGTTGACCGGCGCTTATCAGTTTACGGCCAGGGCAACGGACAATGCAGGAGCCTCAACAGTCTCAAGCCCCGTCAACGTCACGGTGTTGGAGCACCCGCCACTGCTCGTGATTCAGCCTCCGCACTTCAATCCGCAAACGGGGCTGTTCGAGGAAATGGTTCGTGTGTTGAACCCGACGCCGACGGCATTCAGTGCCGTGCGCGTGGTCGTGCGTGATTTAGCCGCCGGCATGCAGGTTTTCAATGCCTCAGGCAAAACGAACGGCATCGCTTACGTGCAATCCAATCTGCCCATCCTGCCGAGTGGCAGCGTTGATATGACCATCGAATATTACGTGCCCAACTTCCAAACTCCGAATCCTACCCTGACCGCGGAAGTCGTGGGGATTTCCGCGCAAGCGGCCTCATTGAGCGCCACTTTAGTGCCCGTCACACGCAAGTTGCGGTTGGGGAATGGCGATTTCCTGATGGAATTCAGCTCGCTCGCCAACCGAATCTATTTCGTGCAATACACCAGCGACCTCAAAAATTGGAGCACCGCCTGGCCGAGCATTGCCGGCACGGGCAATCGTATCCAGTGGATTGATAACGGCCCTCCCCGGACCGAAGGTGTGCCCATCGCGCAGCTTTCCCGCTTCTATCGCATCGTACTCGCCCCTTAATCCAGGGCCAAGCGAACGAAGCTTGGCTTTTGAACTGCTTCGGAGTAACCTCGGCGCATGAAAATCTCGGCGCTCCTGCAATCGTTTTTTCTCCTTCCATTATTCGCTTCGGCGGTTGGTGGTTTGCCTGCCGCTGGGCCGGGGGAATTGCTGCCCAAGCCCGGTCTCCACAAATCACTCACCGAACCGCCTTGTTCTTATTGCTCGACGGAAAACAGGAAGGCCTTCATCCAGCCGGGGGATCGCGTTCTGGCCTGGGTTCGCGGGGCGCATAATGGCGGGGCGATTCCTATACGGCATTTCCTGGCTGCGCCCCGCGTCATCAATGACACTTATGGACTTTTCTTTTACGATCCCGATGGAGGTTATGTGAGCGCTTTCGTCAAGGATTCCGGTTACGAGTTTTACGGCTGGCGGCGGGGCGTGATGGTCGCAAAAGGCCGGGATGGAACCTTATGGTCGGCGCTCAGCGGCATGGCCTTTGCCGGGCCGCAAAAGGGAAAGCAACTGACACGTCTCCCGAGCATGGTCACCGAGTGGGGTTACTGGTTGATGCTTCATCCCGAATCGACGGCCTACAATCTTTTCGATGGGAAAAAATATGCCGCGGCCGATCTGGCGGACGAGATAAGCCCGGAAGCAAAACAGAACATGGGAGATGTCGATAAGCGCCTCCCGCCCATGACGATGGTGCTCGGGGTTGAAACCGGCGGCCAGAGGAAAGCGTTTCCTCTTGACCCGGCAAGGGACCGGGCCTGCTACATGGATGCAAATGGCGGGGAGTCAGTTGCGGCCTTCTGGTACAAACCCACCAGTACGGCGGTGGCGTGGAACACGCGACTCGGGGAGCGGACGCTCCACTTCTATGCGGACCCTGACTCTCCGGAAACCGCTCCGTTTAAGGACAAGGAAACCGGGACGCGCTGGACTCTGGCGGGACGCGGCGTGGACGGCCCGCTGAAAGGGAAAGAACTCTCCTGGGTGAAAGGTGTCCAGTGCCGGTGGTATGCCTGGGCGGCGGAGTTTCCCGAGACTGAAATCCACCTCGCAAAATGAACGAGGCAGTCCTTAACAAACCAGAACTGGGTCCCCAAAAGCTAGGGGCATTGGATTACCAATCTGCTTTGCGCGTCGGTCGCTTGATTCGCAGCCCACGCCACGCCGATTAACACTCGGCGATACGGCAGATTACCAATCTGCGCTACGACTTTGCCGCCGAGTAGGCGCTGCTCCACTTCCAACCCTCAGGCGAGCGGCATAGACCGGCTTTCACTGGATTGTTGCGGATATATCGCCGAATCCGCGACTTTTCCTCGTCATTGCGAATCCAATGCTCGTAGGACTCGCGCTGCCAAAACCTGTCGCCAGTTCGGCCCAGAATCAAATTGGCCTGGCGCGCCGTGTGCCGCTTGCGGCTGCGCAGACCTCCGCTACCATTCCCCCCACTTCCGGGCGCCTCAAGTGACACTCGCCAACCCCGCGGTCGAGATACCTCTCGACTTGGCGTTGGAACTCGAGAGCTACTTCCTCCCGTACCGCGTGATCACCTCGCTCAAGCATGCCCAATTTATGGGCCTGTTGGCGCTTGAATTCCAAACCGGCGATACAGCCGACTGCCAGTCGGCGCGACGAACGAAGCTGTAGCGCAGATTGTTAATCTGCCGTATCGCCGACTGGCAGTCGGCTGGGGATGTTGTTTTACAATAACGAGATCAAGCATTTGCTAAGAGCCTGTTTTTTTTAAAAATTGCGTGAGGTCCTGCGGCGAGGGATTTTGGCTGTGGCCAAGGCGGCGAGGCCGGAGCATCCCCGCAGCGGGCTGTGATGGCCGAGTCAACGCAGGCCGCAGACAAAAGACCCGCCGCCCGGAGGGTTTCCGCGGAAAAGGCCGGCTGGCTTTGTTGCTCCTCGGTCGCAGATCGCTGGCGGATAAGCTCCCTCGTCGCGCCTCGCCATCCAGCCTTTTCCGCGAAAACAGAACCACACGGAATTTTAAAACAGGCTCTTAGAGCCTGTTTTGAAAATCGCCCGGTCAGGGGACCGGGCCTCCAAGGGAGCCGATTTCCCACCGTTTTGTGTAGGCCGCGTGCCCTCACGCGGCGAGTTCTTGGGTTTTTAAAACACGCTCTCAAGTTGCAATTGTTCAGCGTGTCGCCATACGCCCCGCCACCGTAGGAAGAGAAATGGAGGTTCCCGGGGACACCGCCGCTCTGTGTGATTACACAGTTGGAAACCACCGCATCTGCCGATTCACACCTCACCCCGCCGCCCTTCTCGTAGGCGAATCCGTTGGTCAACGTGAAGCCCGAGAGGCTCGCCCCGTTGGTTAAGTACACGCAGCGAACACCGCCCCCTACAGAGATCGCGGTGAACTGCGGGCCATTGACGCTCCGAACGCTCAACGGCTTGTCCACTTTCACACGATTGAAGTTCCGCCCGCCGGTGGCGTAAAGGCCATTGGTCACCACGATCTCGTCGCCCGCCAAGGCGGCATCCACCGCGTCCTGAATGTTCGTGGCGGCGGTGACCCAGTTGGTGTAGGGCGGCGTGGCGTTGGTCCCGTTCACGTCCACGTAATGCACTGCGGCCAAAGAGCTGGCAGCGCTGGCCAGGAGCAGTGCGGCGGTGAAAACCTTAATGGTTGTTTTCATTTTTGTTTGTTTCTTCTCGCAGGGTTTCCGTTTGTCATGCAATCGGAGCGCGGACAGCCCTGTCCGCGCTCCTCGGCTGCGGCTTCGCTGCTCTGCGTTCTTTGCGCTCTTTGCGGTTAAACCAATTGCCGGATTCAGGCTCATCGCAGTTCTCCTTCCTTCGGTTTCAGCCCGAATCCGTGTTTATTCGCGTTCATTCGCGGTTAAATTCTCATTTTCAGTGCGTGAGCGGACTTGCCCACCGTTAACCAATGCGAGATTTCGGCAAAGGAGGCGCAAAGAAAGTACGGATTGAACAGGAGCAAACAGGGGAAACAGAGGTCGGGCGCGTCGCTCCGCGCGCGCCGTCTTCTCCGTTTCCTCCTGTCCCAAGGTTCATTTCGTGTGTTTCGTCTATTTGGTGGTTAACAATTCAGTGGTTATTTTCCCACCCAAGGCGCAAACTATTTGATTTGCTTCGCCCGACGTCGCATCCAGACGAGCAAACCGCCTGCGCTCAAAGCAAGTAATGCGAGGCTGGAAGGCTCCGGCACCAGGGTCAACTGGCCGCGAATCTCGCCCCCCCTGAATTGGGGGAACGCCGAATCATCGATTTGCATGTAAAGACGGCCCTGTTGCAACTCGTTCAGCAGGGCCGAACTAATTGCAAAGGTCTCCTCGGGGATGGAACCGGACGTTGCAGCGGGCACCCCGGAGGAGGAGAAGAACAACGCGTTGGTGCCTAACGGACCATGGATCCCAGACGATGTCGCTGGCGCGCTAAGCCCATTCCAGCTCTCGTTTACTGTAATCTGAGTTTGGTCGGCACTCAGCAGCACGGTTCCGAAGCCAGTGGCAGTGCTAGCATTGGGAGGGGACTCCTGCAGCCCCGTAAGCACGGCCTGATAGGTGCTTTGAGCAACAGCAATCCCGGTGGAGAATGCGGCCGCGAGTATGATAGCAGTGATATGTTTTTTCATGTTATGTCTTTCGGTTTTGGTGTGATTTATAGGGTTTGGGGGGTTGTATTAATGCGAGATTTCGGGAAAGAAGGCGCAAAGAAAGTCCGGGTTCAACAGGAGCAAACAGAGGTAGGGAGCGTCGCTCCGCGCGCGCCGGCTTCCCGGTTCTCTCCATTGGCTCCTGTTCAAGGATCGGGTTTTGGATCCCACAGAAGCAAACGAAGGGAACGAAGAATCTCTTTTCCGAAACATGGCTCTTTCCTTCGTTAGCTTCTGTTCAAGATTCATAGCCTGCCTCACTTTGCGACGCCCACTCGGGCCGGGCGGAGCCTGGGCATGGCACTGCGGAGGCGCCGAGCAGAGCAGCGCAGCCCTCAACAGATACTGGATAGAACATGTTGGTTTCATCGCTTTACTTTCGTTGAATCGCTTTGCCGATGTCGACGGCGTCGCCCGAGATGCGAGGGTTGCCGGCGCTGCCCGCGCCGGCCGGGAGCAGCGCGGCAGCGAATAGCTGGGGGGCCGACGTTCGGGAATGGTTCAGGTTCTTCATAATGGGGCCATGTCAGCTACGGTTCATGTTCAGTATTTGAGCCGATAGGGCCCACCATAGACCAATGCGAGATTCCCGTGGAAAAGACGCAAATTATCTTCAGAAGGAAACCGAATCGCGAGCGGACGCACATTCGGGCCAACGCAGTCACTCCTTTAGCTTGTAAAACCACCTTATGCTGATGGACCACTTTGCCACGGCGACTTCTTTCCGACCAAAATGTCAAGGCCATGCGGAAGTGCGGAGAAATTCGGTGCCAATCGTAATCCCGTCTGCGATCCGTGTCAACAAATATAGGGTGCCCAGCAGAAGTTCTCATTATCGCAATGCAGAACGATATGGTCGGAAGGACGAGTTCCACGAGTCCTTGATCTCTTAGAGCCTGTTTTAAAATTGCGTGGGGTCCTGCGGCGAGGGATTTTGGCTGTGGCCAAGGCGGCGAGGCCGGAGCATCCCCGCAGCGGGCTGTGAGGGCCGAGTCAACGCAGGCCGCAGACAAAAGACCCGCCGCCCGGAGG
>JBBRPK010000240.1:0-6718 GCA_038228235.1 Verrucomicrobiota bacterium | reverse complement strand
GTTGACTCGGCCGTCACAGCCCGCTGCGGGGATGCTCCGGCCTCGCCGCCTTGGCCCCAGCCAAAATCCCTCGCCGCAGGACCCCACGCAATTTTAAAACAGGCTCTCAGCGCCTCGTGGCCTATCCATTACTAACTGCGGGTGACTAAATGAAGACAATAGACAAATCGTGGGTTCTCATCACCGGGGCATCGAGTGGCTTCGGTGAGGAGTTCGCCCGCCAGTATGCCGAGCAAGGCCATTCTCTGGTCCTGGTGGCGCGCCGGCTGGACCGGCTTCAAACACTCGCCGCGGCCCTACGCCAGCAGTTCCGCATTGATGTCGTCGTGGAGCAGGTCGATCTTTCAGATGTTGCGGCAGTCATTCAACTGCATCAACGCCTCCGCGAGCGAGCCATCGAGATCGACATTCTGGTCAACAACGCCGGCCACGGACTGCAAGGCCCATTCTTGGATTGCAAGCTGGACGGGGCGCTGGCGATGGTGCAGTTGGATGTCGCGAGCCTGACCGCCGTCACCCACGTCTTTGCGCAAGACATGCGGACACGAGGACGCGGGAAGATCCTGCTCGTGGCCAGTATGCTGGCCTACCAAGGCGTACAGAACTTCGCCGTCTATTCCGCCGCCAAGGGCTACGTATTGCGCCTGGGCGAAGCTCTTCATCGCGAACTCAAGCGCGATGGCATCACTGTTACGGCGCTTTGCCCGGGCATGTCGGACACCGGATTTGCTACAGCGGCGCAACTGAAGATCACGCCCGCGTTGAAGCTATTAATGATGAAGCCGGCACCCGTGGTGCGCGCCGGTATCCGCGCGCTGGAGGCCGGACGCATCAGCGTCGTGCCGGGCTGGGCCAATAAGGCCTCCGTGATCTTTATCTGGGCAACGCCCCGCTGGCTGCACCAGGCTATTTTCTCTCGCACCATGAACGCATGAACCGCACCGCCTAGCCATGCTAAGGGGTCTGGCCGTGAATCATGAATTGGAGATTGACTTTCCTCACCCAAAGGGGCCACAATGCACGGCGATGGCTCATCAATTACGAATCGAATATGCTGGTGTGGCGTACCACGTCATGGCCCGTGGCAATCAGGGGCGACCGATTTACGCGGATGACTTAGAGCCTGTTTTAAAATTGCGTGGGGTCCTGTTTTCGGGGAAAAGGCCGGATGGCGAGGCGCGACGAGGGGAGCATATCCGCCAGCGATCTGCGACCGAGGAGCAACGAAGCCAGTCGGCCTTTTCCCGGAAACCCTCCGGGCGGCGGGTCTTTTGTCTGCGGCCTGCGTTGACTCGGACGTCACAGCCCGCTGCGGGGATGCTCCGGCCTCGCCGCCTTGGCCACAGCCAAAATCCCTCGCCGCAGGACCCCACGCAATTTTAAAACAGGCTCTAAGGCTGCCTGAGCCACCAACTCGCGCGTCGCGGCGCCTCGACAGAGCGCCGCATTATTCCTCCCGAATCAGAATGCGGCTCTCTGCCGAGCAGCCGCTACGCCGCCCGGCCGGAAAGCGTGGCTAAAGACCCGACGCCCGGAGGGTTTTCGTACGCAGCGAAGAATCTCAATCCGGAAGGATCACGCTTGCAACCCAAAAAGCTTCCGCTCTTTGATCAGGGCGGCGGCCTGCGGGGGGACCAGGTTTTCCCAACTCGGATCGCCTTTGCGAATCCGCGACAGCACGTCGCGTGAGAAAATGGGGAGACACTTCTCATCCACGTCGCGCAAGCCCTGGATGAGCAGGTTTTCCACCAGATAGGCGTAGAGGTGCCGAAGGTTTGGGGCTACGCGCAGGTTCCCGGCCGTAATCACTGAGTTGGTGACGGGGTCCCGATAGGGATAAACATAGAGCTTGAGCGCATTCTTGAAAAGACGGCCAAATGACTCGAGGATGCCGCCCTCCAGGTCCGTGTAATATTTTTCTTCAAAGAGCTCTCGAAGCGTCGGCACACCCATGGCCACGCCGATCATCTTTTTAGTGTAGCGGAAAAGATAAGCCGCCAGGCGGTGAAATTCCGCGTAATTGGAAATTAGCACCGTCTTGCCCAGTGAGCTGAGCAAATCCACCCGGTCCAGGAAATCCTTGTGGTCAATCACCCCGGAGTCGGTCAGGTTCTTCAAAGTCATTTCCATGAGCACGACGATTTGCTCGCCCTGCACTTGTGGTTCTTGGATAAATTGGGCCTGGGCGCACTCCAGCATGTCCAGCGTCAGTTTGGTGACGGGCCGAAAACTGCCCCGTTCGACCAGGATGGCTTTCTTGTAAAGGATTTCCGCCGCCTGCACCACCTCGCCGTCGGCTGTGAACATGGCCGCGTTGGCCAGGCCCTGGTGGACCAATTCCAGACTCATCACCCGGTTGTCAATCGTTTTGAAGTCCGGCCCGGAAAACTTAATCATGTCCACTTCCACCCGGTCGGTCGTCACGCTGTCGATGAGGGACTTGATCAAGGCGAGGGGGTCGTGATGCAGATACAAGGCGCCGAAGATGACGTTGACCCCCATGATCCCCAAGGCTTCCTGCTGTTGCAAATTCTCCTTATCCAGCATCCGGACATGGATAAGAATTTGGGAGGCCTCTTTAAGCGGTTCGGTTTGGAAGCGAATGCCCATCCAGCCGTGCGACTCATCCACCTGCTTGAAACTGCGGGCGGTGACGGTATCTGCATACACGAAAAACCTCGTGCTGGCCCCGCGTTTTTCATTCAGGCGTTGCCCCAGCAGCCCATATTCATGATCGAGCATCGTCTGGAGCCGATGGCGGCTAACGTAACGGTCCGAGGGGCCATAGATGGCGTCGCTGACGGTCATATCGTAAGCCGAAATGGTCTTGGCAATGGTGCCGGCGGCTCCGCCCACGCGAAAAAACCAGCGGGCCACCTCCTGGCCGGCCCCAATCTCGGCGAAGGTGCCATATTTGGTTCCATCCAAATTGATGTGGAGGGCCTTTTGATGAGTGTCGGTAATAACTTGATTCATCATATATTAATTTATACCGATATACCAATGACAGGCGAGCTTGAAGTGCGAGCCGGGGCGTCTGCTCCGGCCGGCAGCTTTAAAGAGTCCTGGACGACAGTGACAATCAAGCCATCAGGCCAGCAGAAATGAAACCAATTTCAGAAAATGTTCGCGAGCCAAAAGGTGAACAGGGAGCGATTCCTTCAGGCCGAATCGCGCTTCAAGGTGAGTTGGTGATTCCGAATGGGGCGAAGGGAGTTGTGCTCTTTGCCCACGGCAGCGGCAGCAGCCGCCATAGTCCGCGCAACCAACAGGTGGCGCGGCTTCTGCGCAAGGCGGGTTTGGGCACTTTGCTCTTCGACCTGCTGACGGCTGAGGAGGAAGAACTGGATATGAAACGCCGCCATCTCCGTTTCGATATCAACCTCCTGGCGGGACGACTCCTGGATGCCACTGCCTGGATCACCGCCAGACCGGGAATGACCCACCTGCGCGCTGGCTATTTGGGCTCCAGCACCGGCGCGGCGGCGGCATTAGTCGCAGCGGTTCAAATGGGAGGAAAAGTCCATGCGATTGTTTCGCGCGTGGGACGCCCTGACTTGGCAGGGGAGGCATTAGGGGCCGTCACAGCTCCCACATTACTCATCGTTGGTGAGCTGGACCAAGCCGTGATTAGTTTGAATGAGCAAGCGCTCACAAAAATAGCCGCTCCCAAAGAGATGAAAATCGTTCCGCGCGCGACCCATCTCTTTGAAGAGCCCGGCACTCTGGAAGAAGCCGCCCGACTGGCCGCGGAGTGGTTTGACCGTTACTTGCAGCGAGGTTAAAAAGCGCTGGCGGTGGCGCCCTGAGACTGCTGGGCAGGGCTCGCGTGGCAATCGAGAAACTGTCCAAGGTTTTCAACCAGGGGATTTCCTGAATCCGCCTACGCCACCGTCAGAGGTCCGTCGAACATTGTCAGGCTCACCACTTCAGTGCGGGCGATGTGGGGCCCGTGCTGGATTCCTTTGGGAGCAAAGAAAAATGCGCCGGTCGTATAAACCACGCCCGCTTCCTCCCATTCCCCCGAAAGAATATAAACCGATTCATTGGCGAGGGGATGCGTATGGGCGGGGATGGTGGCGCCGGCGTGAAATTTTCTCAGGACAATTACCCCGGCAGTAACTTCATTTTTGTGGAGGACCAGCAGTTCAACCCCTGGATACGGGCCTGGCTGCCAGGCTTTGTCTTTGGCGAGAGCGGTGTACTGAAACATGTTCTATCCAACCGCCCACGGCTGAAAATTGCAAGCCGGCTTTCCTGGAGCGCCGGCCCTTTTAATGGCGTTTTGGATTTTGACCAATTATGAGTGTGCTCAACTTTAATGCTTGACATCCCGGTCTGTTCTGATTAATTGTGAGCATACTCATTTTTGAATGAATATCAGCGGTCAAAACCAAGCCGCCAAAAGGCGAAGCCAGGCCAAGCGGTCAAAGAAGCCGGGGCGGCGCGATCTGAAGAAAGAACAAACGAAAGAGAGGATTCTGGCGGCAGCTCTCGAGTTGTTTGGGGCAAAAGGTTTGGCCAGAACGACCACGAAAGCGATCTCGAAAAAGGCCGGCATCGCTGAAGGAACATTGTTCAATTACTTCAAAACGAAAGAAGACCTGGCCCTCTATTTTTTTCAGAAAGAGACGAACGATCTCATCAAGTGGTTCAACGCGCAGAAACGAATGGAGAAAGCTCCGCTGGCGGAACGGCTTTTTGCGATTATTCACCGTCAGTTGGAATACCTGACGCCTTACGAGGATTTCATAGGCGCCGTGTTTTTCCGTTCTTTGCAAGCCAATTCCAAGCTCAGTCCACTAAGCTTTGACTCGCAAGAGCTGCGGCTTAAGTATCTCCGTTTTATCCGCGATATTTTAGCCCAGGCGGAGGAAAAGAAGGAGATTCCGCCGGTGGGCGAATTGGGCGCGTATGCGTTGGGCTTGTTTTACATTGGGATGGTTCTTCACTGGCTGCATGACACCTCAGGCGGGAAGCAAAAGACCCTGGCGCTCCTGGATCGTTCTCTGAGCCTTGCCACGCAACTCCTAAAGAAGGGAAATTGGGCATGGTGAAATCCCGACGGAATTCAATTAGGCGGGCGGCGCGACTCGCTCAAATGGGCGCGGGAATTCTGGGCAATCACCTGGCGTATCAACTGCAACGGCCATTCGCGAATCAAGGCCGGAAGGCCGAACAACGGCAAGCCCTCAGGCGAAAGAATGCCAAACAGATTCGGGAGCATCTCCAAATCCTTCGAGGGCCGCTCATGAAACTCGGTCAGGCGCTCAGCATGCAGACGCATCTGCTGGACTCCGAGGTGGTGGAGGAGTTGTCGGGTCTCCAGACGCAAGCCCCGCCTATGCATCCCACGCTGATGCGCGCGCAATTCAAGAGCGCGCTTGGGGATTATCCAGAGCAGGTGTTTCGATCATTCGAGCTGGAGCCATTCGCCGCAGCGTCTCTGGGCCAGGTGCATTGGGCCGTCACGAAAGGCGGTGATGAGGTCGCCGTCAAAATACAATATCCGGCCATGCGGGAAGCCATTCAGAGCGATTTCGAAATGCTGCGCACGGCCGCCTTTCCAGTTCGATTGACGGGGCATCTGCAAGAATCGGTCGTTCGGGAAGCTGAGCGTGGG
Source organism: Verrucomicrobiota bacterium (assembly GCA_038228235.1). Taxonomy (GTDB): domain Bacteria; phylum Verrucomicrobiota; class Verrucomicrobiia; order Limisphaerales; family JBBRPK01; genus JBBRPK01. The sequence continues at coordinate 1,095 of JBBRPK010000240.1, read as the reverse complement.
ATCCTGGAAGAAACAGATTATTTGAATGAAGCGCGGAACATCGAAAGATTCCGAAGGCAACTTGCCACTCTGGGAATTGCGCATGTCCCCAAAGTTTACAAGGAACTAAGTTGTGAGCAGGTGCTCACAATGTCGCGCGTGCCGGGACGGCATTTGCAGGAGTTTCTCAAGACCAAGCCACCGCAGGAACTCCGGGACAAAATCGGCGCGGGGCTGGTTCGTCTGTTCTTCTTTCAGCTCTTCCGCATGGAGGCCTTGCACGCCGACCCGCACCCAGGCAATTACTTATTCAATGAGGATGGGAGCATCGGCCTCATTGATTTCGGCTGTGTGAAGTATTTGAAGCCGGAAGTGGCGCGCTGCTATGCGCAATTCTGGTCGCGTGAATGGTTGCATGACGCTGAACTCTACACCGACATCGTGCGCGTTATCTTTGGGGACAGGAAGGCAATCAAAGAGCCGCATGTTCGGCGCTGCCTGGAGGGGATTGGCCGTTTCTACGATGAGTTCCACCCCCTGACCGATCCACCGGTGGCGCTGGATTTAGGCGATCCCAGGTTTATGGACTGTCTCGTTAAACTCGCGAAAACACTTCTGCAAAATAAGTTTCTATCACCGGAGTTCTTGTTCCTCTCGCGCACCGAATCCGGCATGTGCAACCAGCTCCACATTCTGAAAGCGCGGGTCGCGACCACGCAAATCGCCCGGGAATGGATGCCGCCGATCTCCAGAATCAAACGAGGAGAGAAACTGAACTTGAACCATTGATTATGATCAGCATTCCCGGACCTACCCCGTCATGACTAAAATTTTCCATTACCTCATTTTGCCCTATGGAGAAGTCAACCTGTCCTGGATGGTGGGAATGGGCGTCACGGAGGTTTCCATGCTGGAGCGTGATTATTGGAAGTTTTCTTTTGAAGGGAAGGCGGAGGTTGGCGCTGAGTGCCCGTGGTGCCAAGGGTAAGATGGAAATGGTTCAAAACTGGCCTTGAGGAATTGGATGTTCTTCCGTTGGATTTTCTTCCGCCGATTCACTGAAATTTCTTCTTCCTTCTTCTTGGTTCTGATTTTTCTTCCGTTGGATTTTCTTCC
>JBBRPK010000239.1:0-6740 GCA_038228235.1 Verrucomicrobiota bacterium | reverse complement strand
CCGGGCGGCGGGTCTTTTGTCTGCGGCCTGCGTTGACTCGGCCGTCACAGCCCGCTGCGGGGATGCTCCGGCCTCGCCGCCTTGACCACAGCCAAAATCCCTCGCCGCAGGACCCCACGCAATTTTAAAACAGGCTCTAAGCAAAGCGCGCGCCTCTCCCTGTCCCCGCTACCCGGGAGTGGGGAGAGAACTCTCCGAACCGAAACTTCGCGCAGTGAAGCCCTGAACCGTAGCAGCCGATGTGAATCGGCTTTGATCTATCCGGGGAAAATAGTGAGCCGACTCACGTCGGCTGCTACGAGGTTCATGGAGAGAGGGAGACTCCCGCCTTCTTCCCGGTCATATACATTCGTAGACGGTAGTCTATCCCACAACCTGATCGTCACTTCCCAATCAATCCCCCGTTGCCTTCATCGAAATAAATCCGGTCGCCAATCGTGGTGAACTTCAAATACTGGTGCCAGCGAAAAACTCCCAAGTCCCGGTTCCCGTCGATCGTTTTGGTTTCAGCATGAGGCGTTGCAGTGCTGTCGCCGGTCAGAGCTTCGTTCAAAACCCTTCCGTCCATCGCCTGGGGAGGACTGATGCCGAGGATCGCAAGAATGGTCGGGGCTACATCGGCATTGCCGGTGGGCAGCTCATCGAGAAACCCGGCACGGAAATCTGGCCCCGCCGCCACTAGCGTATTGTGCATGTCGAAATGGCTCAATGAAGCATGAGTGCCGTCGCCCTTTTTCCCGCCGTCAGAAATGAGGAAACCAGGGGCGCCGTACTGGTTTTTCTCAGCGCTCCAACGCATGGAGAGCACGACGTCCGGAAGAGTCTGGGCCGTATCGAGGCGCACTTGCTCCAGGGGAAATGTCCCTTCGAGGGCAATGCGTGAGAAAATGACTCCCGCAAAATCGGTCCCTTGCAAGAAATTCACCAGCCGCCGAATCACCGCTTCATCATTATCAATGACGTAAAACAAGACGCTTCCCCCGAGGCCCACCACCACGATATCACCCGTTTCGGTATCCTCAAATTTCTTCGCTGCCTTGAACCGGGCTTTTTTCAAGATTTCCGTCACATCGACACCGCGTTGGATGGTCGAAAAACCGTGATCCGAAACCACAAACACATCGGTCTTCTGACGCACTTTCTTTTCGTCCAATGCCTTCAAGACCGCTGCCAGATTATTGTCACTGCTTTCCAGGGCGGCCAGCGAGGTATCCGAGCCGGGACTGGAGGCATGCTGGGAAGCATCCGGTTCGCTTAACCACAAGAGGGTGAACTTGGGGACGCCGTTCTTCCATAGCGCTTGTGTTAGTCCCTTGGTCGTCCACGCATCCCTTGCCACGTTCGGAGTCGCGGCCGCGGGAAAATCCTTCTCGTTGGCTCTGACGACGGGAGCCAGCGCCGAGGAGGGCATGGTGCGGCCATTGTACAACGTCACCGAACTGCGCGCGGCCGCCGACACCCGCTTCAGGGACCGGTCGTGTAACAGGGCCACAGGTTTGGTTCCAGCGACCACGGTGGGGTAGCCCGCCTCGTGGAGAATTTCTGCAACCGTAGGCACGGCGATGTAATGCCCGGAAGTCAGGAGATCGCCGCGGCGAATGGCCTCCACACTCTCGGTGCCTAATGAATCCGACCAGCCGATTTCCGGACGATAATCCCGATTGGCGATAATCCCGCTATGATTTGGGTAAGCCCCCGTGGCCATTGCCGTCCCGTTCACCTCGGTGGAACTGATATAAAGTGGATGATGGTTTTTGAAAAAGACACCTTCCAGCGCCAGACGATAAAGAGTGGGCGTATATTGTGGAGTAATGAAGTCAGGCCGCATTCCGTCCCAAACCACCAGCACTACATGTTCGGCTTTGCCAGACCGCGCCGGCTCGTCCGGCTCTTTTGAAACGGCATTGCCAGCCAATGCGCAGACCAGAACGAAAGAGAACAATATTTTCATGATTACCAAGCGCTGCCCGAAAAGCTGGAGCGCGGAAATATTCCGCATCCGGTAAAGTCCGCAACCGAAAAGTTCTCAGCCCAAGTTTTCACTGTGCTGAATCCTCCGCCCTTTGGCTACCTTTATCAACCGTGGATACCAGGCGAGGGGTCGATTTCCTTGCCACGAGGCTGCCCGATCAGATTGGCAGCCATCCCGGCGTAATTGGGGTGAATACGAAAGGCTCCATAACAGAGCTTCCTGAGAACCGAGGCAGGGCGGAGATGCCAGCTCGCCCAGGTAAGCGGGGAATCCTCATTCACGTCTTTGGCGTCAAGCTTTGCGCCCGCATCAAGAAGCAGTTGAATTATCTCTTCACTGCCGAAAGCCGCTGCACGGTGGAGTGGGGTTTCTGCCTTGGTTCGGCAGTCGCGCATAAAGCCACCAGTCACAACGCCTGGCCTGGTTACGCAATTCGGATTGGCCCCTGCGGCCAGCAAGACCCTGACGACTTGGGCATGAACGGCGCTATTGGCCTTGCACAAGGCTGCGTGCAACGGCGTTTCCCGGGTATCCGGCAGCGGATAATTCGCGTCAGCGCCATTCTCAACGAGGAACTGGCATAACCGCCAATGTCCATGAAAGGCCGCGCCGTTTAAGTCGAGGTTTTCTCCCAAACACTTGAGCTGTTCGCCTTTGCCGAGCAGGAACCGGATGGCGCTAACATCCCCGTAATAAGCGCACCACTTGATTAGAGACACCCCGTTTTCATCCGTTGAGGCAACAGCGTTACCTGCCTCAAGGTAGTCGAACACCAGGTCGGTGCGCCCATCTGAGATGCGGTCGAGAATTGGTTTGTTCATGCGAATCGAGCCAAATTTGAAAAGCGCCGATGGCATACCACGAGAGCCAGCGCCGAGGCCAGCAGTGTGACGGCCCACATCAGGGAAATCATCAATTTGGCTGTCTGCCAATCGGCGGAGACATAGCCTTGAGCAATGTAGTCGGGTCCATAGACAATTCGGGCGACCACGCACGCGGCCAGCTTGATCAAGGCGACAATCATCGCGCCCAGAACCATCGCCCCAAACGGCTGCCGCAAACGCAACGTAAGCCAGGGAACAAGTCCGAGCGCGGGACTGACGGCGAACGCCGCCAGCAACGGCAAGGGGATATTCGATCTTACTCCGGCAGCCAAGCCCAGAACCGTAAAGACTACGGCATTGACCCCGAGACAAATCAGGAGCGCAAAAATCCTTCGTCGCCAAGCCGTCACTGTCACCGGCTCACTACCTGGTCGGAACGCCTCAGCCGCCAGCCAAGCCGCTCCCAGGCCCAAATAGAGAGTGCCGATGTCTGCCTCGTTGTTATCAGCTCCTGTGAGCAGCACCGGCATAGGAAGCAGCAAAGCGAATCCCCAAGGCATGAGAAGACGGCGCAAGTCCGACAAAAGACCAGAATCGGCGGAGACATTCATATTCACAGAGCATTTAGTCCGGAGGAAAGAGGAAAACGAGCGCGCGCCAGGCACGCTGCCGCCAGTAGAATTCATTGTGCTGGCTGCTCTGCGCTTCTTTCCATTTGCTGTGGCGGAGACCGGTCTTTTCGAGTTCGTTTTCCGAGAGCGGTTTAAAATCAATAATTTGCTTTAAGTTTACATTGTCCTTCCAACCGATCCGGCGCAGTTCTCCTGCGACAGCTTCGGTGTTTCTTCGCCCATCGTCATCGCCAGTGAAATCGATCGTCCCGCTGTCGAGGTAAATCCGCAGCCGTTTCGGTTTTCGTTGATAGGCCCGCAAAACGTCTTCAAGGAAGTATTTCTTCTCGATTTGGAAGGAGCCGGAGAGGCTGGCGACCGCGCCGAAAGTTTTCGGATGGCCCCACGCTAAAGCCAGGCTGCAAATTCCGCCCAATGAGGAACCCATGACTGCCGTATTGGCGGGCGCAGACAAGGTGCGATATTCGTGATCGATTTTCGGTTTAAGTTCCTTGATCAAAAAAGCGGCGTAGTCCTCAAAACGATTGTCCTCAGGAGGCTTCGTTCGCTGCCCCCCAGAGTCCGCCGACCGTTTCGCCTGCGTGAGGGGAACGGGACCGCGGTATTCCCGGTACCGTGAACGACTATTGTCCACTGCTACCATGATGATTTCCTGCATTTTTTTGGCAGTCATCAACGCATCGGCGGTAGTATCCAATTCCCAACTGCCCCAGCCGAAGCAACAATTTGTGCCCGCGGAACTGAAGACGTTCTGGCCATCGTGCAAATACAAGACGGGGTAACGTCGCTTGGGGGAATGTTCGTAAGAAGGAGGCAGATAAATTCGGATGGTGCGGTTCGTGCCGAGATAGCGAGACTTAATATGCCGTTCGGGCAACAATGTTCCCTGGCTCATAGAAGTGTTGATTGGCAGAAGCGCCAGTAACAAGGCAAGGGCGCCCGCTGCCCGCCGTCGGCCGGCAGTTTGGAACCCTGCTCTATCTTTCGAGACGAGCGGGATGCTTCCTCGGCTGTTTTGGCGCATTGCATCAATTTCGAGTTTGGCCTCATTGCCACTGCATAAGCCGCGAGATAATCGTCACGACCGCGGGGTCATCTGGAAACATCACCGGCAAGTCCTTAGTGCGGGCGGTTCTCTCCCCTTCGCGCTTGACCATGACCTTGACGGGACAACCGCAGGCGCTGTAAATGCAAGTCACTTGGCGCTCGGCGCCGTCCGGCCAGAATATCCGCACCGGTATTCCCATCTCTTTGATACTGGCGTCGAGGATCGAGGCGGGATTTGACGAGCCATCGACCGTGAAGGTTTTGCCCTCGGCGTTGTCGATTAGGATCAGTAAATTCTTCCCGGTGAACGTTGGGGCCTGGCCATTAGTGGTAACGATGCGGCTCTGCCAAAGCACCTCGCCAGTGCGTCGGAAAATGAGCGAGCCTGCGCCGGGTTTTTCGCTGCTGACATGCATGGACATGTGCAGCTTGCCCGAGGAAGTTGGCTCGCCGTAGGCGTCAAGGACGGCGAAAGTTCGGCCTCGCCCATCGTCAGGCTGAGAGCGGCGTTCCACCTCACGCAACGCGTCGGCGATGCTTGGAATGGATGGCCCGAAATCAAGGTCCACCGTGACCATGACCGCCTGGTTTATATTCATGGTTGGCGGGGCCGTGGATAATGGTGTGGAACCGGCCGTGTTGGTGCCCGAAACTGACCCCTTTAACGCCGCTGGGGGAGGCTGATTTTTTTGCGCCAGTATTAGGAAACCCGCGCCGCTAATGAGAACCATGCCTGCGATGCCGATACCAAGCGTGCCGCGTCTCCACAATGCGGCAGGCATGCCGGCTCGCTTTGGATTTAGCTTTTGATCTTTTAACATTCAGCTTGGTTGTTGACAACGCCGCTGAAAATTCATCCGCCTGAGTTGCTCTGAGGTCAAGGATTAACTTTCGGCGGCATGGTTCATTGCCTCTACTATTGCTTGCATGCTAGCTTAGTGGCGTGAACGACCTTTTGATCGGATTACTGGGGGCGCTGTTGGCCACCAATCAACCGGCCGCAGTAAGCAATTTGATGCTTAAAGAGACCGGGATCTCTTTTAATGTGCCGGATAAAAATGATCCTTTAGAAAAGGAGTTTCAAAAGCTCATGGCCGACGATGACGCCGCCCAGGCCGAGGTGGATGAGTGGATTAAGAGCAACGACAAATTTGCGGAGCAGGGAGCGGGACATGCCCCCGAGACCTTGAGGGCGCGCATCCAACAGCGATTCAGGCCCGTCAAACAAGCCTATGAAACTTTTCTGCTGCATCATCCGGACCATGCCCGCGCGGAATTGGCTTATGGCAGTTTCTTGAACGATATCGGCGAGGAAGACGCCGCCAAAACCCATTGGGAAAAAGGCCGGGAACTGGACCCGAAAAACCCGGCTGCGTGGAACAACCTCGCCAATTGGTACGGGCACAACAGCCCCGTCACGAAATCTTTTGAGTACTACGGCAAAGCGATTGAGCTTAATCCCGGCGAATCTGTTTATTATCAAAATTTTGCCACCACAGTTTATCTCTTCCGCCACGACGCGACTAATTATTTCAACATCACCGAGCCTCAAGTATTCGAGAAGGCCATGGCGCTCTATCGCAAGGCGCTGGAGCTGGATCCGGAGAATTTCATCCTCGCGACCGAACTCGCCAAAAGCTATTACGGCATTAACCTGCCCTCGACAGCAGACGCGGAGGCTGGCCGCAGAGCCGCCGAAAAGCTAAATAAGGAAGCCCTGGCCGCCTGGCAAGTGGCGATGAAGCTGGCTCGTGACGACATCGAGCGGCAGGGTGTTTGCATCCATTTCGCGCGCATCAACATCAACATGGGGCGGTTCGACGAAGCTCGGAAAAATCTCAACGCCGCTACGAACGAGATGTTTACTACCACCAAAGCCGCCCTGACCAGAAAACTGGTCAATCAGGAGAGCAAGTTAAAGGGAACCAATGCGCCCCCTACCGCGCCGCAAACCGAGGTGCCATAGGAAACCGTGATTACTGTAGCAGGGCCAGTGACAAAGGCCATTCCGTCCATCCCCGGCCCAGCAATCAGTTATGGCACTAAGAGCCTGTTTTAAAATTCCGTGGGGTCCTGTTTTCGCGGAAAAGGCCGGATGGCGAGGCGCGACGAGGGAGCTTATCGGCCAGCGATCTGCGATCGAGGAGCAACGAAGCCAGTCGGCCTTTTCCCCGAAAACCCTCCGGGCGGCGGGTCTTTTGTCTGCGGCCTGCGTTGACTCGGCCGTCACAGCCCGCTGCGGGGATGCTCCGGCCTCGCCGCCTT
>JBBRPK010000238.1:0-6792 GCA_038228235.1 Verrucomicrobiota bacterium | reverse complement strand
ATCGATGGCGTGGATGCGCTCGGCGAGCGGCGGGTGGGTGGCCATGATTCCGAGGAAAGGTTTGCCCAGGCCGTTGCCGAAGAACATGTGGCTGGCTTCCCCGGCGTGAGCGGATTCGAGCTGCGAGCCGGCACCGCCGATTTTTTGCAGCGCCCCGGAGAGCCCCGCCGGATTGCGGGTGAACTGAACCGAGGAGGCATCAGCCAGGAATTCCCGCTGCCGGCTGAGCGCGGCTTGAATGAGCCGACCAAAGAAGACGCCGATTGCGCCGATGACGATCAGCGCCAGGCCCAGAAGCATCAGCGGATTCCTGTCCCTGCTGCCGCGGCCGCGCGAGTAGATCAGCACACGGCCAATCACTGCGAGGCATAGGATGCCAAAAATGACTCCCATGAGACGCAGATTCAGGCGCATGTCGCCATTGAGAATGTGGCTGAACTCGTGGCCGATGACGCCCTGCAGTTCATCGCGGTTGAGCAAGGTCATGCAACCGCGCGTGACGCCGATGGCGGCGTCTCCCGGCGCGTGGCCGGCTGCAAAAGCATTGATGCCCGTTTCGTCGTCGAGCACATAAATCTTCGGGACGGGCACGCCGGCGGCGATGGCCATTTCCTCGATTACATTCCGCAATTTGCGCTCATCGGGATGGGTTGTGTTGGAATTGACGAGCCGTCCGTCGAGCGATTCCGCGACGGCACTGCCGCCCTTGGCCAACGCGGCGGTTTTGTAGAGGCTGCCAATGATGACAACGCCAAGCGTGCCCAACACGACGTAGAGGAAAAGCTTGGGATCCCACAGCACGAGCTCGGGCGGCGGGCGACCCTCTTGTGATTTGGACCCGACGCCATAGAAAATCAGCAGACTGGCGAGGTAAACCGACGCGATGATGCACGCGACGGCAATCACGAAGTAAACCACCAGCACCGTCGTGTGCTTTCTCGCTTTGTCCTGATGTTCGAAAAAATCCATGCGACAACTCTCTTCAGGAGAAGGAGACCTTCGGCGCTTCTTTTTGTGCCGCCTCCTCGATGGCGAACAACTCGGCGGCGGTGAAGTGGAACGTGCCGGCGATGACGCTGCTGGGAAAAACCTCCCGCTGCGTGTTGTAGGCCATAACCGAGTCGTTGTACGATTGCCGGGCGAAGGAGACCTTGTTCTCCGTCGAAGTAAGTTCCTCCATCAGGCTCAGCATGGTCGTGTTTGCCTTGAGATCGGGATAAGCCTCGGAGAGGGCGAACAGGCGGCCGAGCGTGCCGGTGAGCGTGCCTTCGGCGCTGGCGAGTTTCTTCATCGCGGCGGGATCGCCGGGATTGGCGGCTGCGCCGGTGTTTGCGGACGCGGCGGCATTGCGCGCGGCGACGACGGCTTCGAGCGTGCCGCGTTCGTGCTTGAGGTAACCCTTCGCGGTTTCGACCAGATTGGGAATCAGGTCGTAGCGCCGCTTGAGCTGCACGTCGATTTGCGCATAGGCGTTTTTGAAACGGTTGCGCAGGCCAACGAGTTTGTTGTAGAGGCCGACCACGAACAGCATGGCAAGTAATGCCAGCGCGGCCAGCACGATGAGGACGATCAGTAATGGACTCATAAAATGTTCCTTTTTGTTTTGTTGTGTTTTTCAGTTTCACTGCCGGTCTTTATGTTTAACAGTTCACTTAACCGGCGGGTCGTGAACGCGCGATTATTTCTTGGACAGCTTGCTGATCACGACGACTAGCAGAACCACGACGGCTACGCCGATCACCGTCCAAAGCCACATCCCTCCACCCATCCATCCATTAGTATGATTCATATATAGTCTTTAGTTGCGCCGCGACCAGCCCGCTACAGAACCCCACCCACCGCCAACTCAAGCTGGAATGTGCGCCGGATGTGAAGTCTGCGGCGTTTCCCAGCCTGGTTGGCGTGGATATTGTGCTACGAGCCGTTGTGGCGCGCAGTAATCATTTCTGTTCTTTGTGATGTTCTTTGTGGGTGTCCCCAGATTTGTCATCCATGTCCTTCATGCCCTTCATCATCGGGCACTGCGCCATGGATTCCTTGCCCATCTGCATGTGCTCCATCATGTGCTTCATCATCTCCTCCTCCATCTTTGCCTTTCGCGCATTCATGGAGATCCGCTGCTCCACCATGTGGGTGACGACGCCAGCCGTGAGGTCTAGCTTTTTGTCCTCCGGCGCGCTGTTCATCTTGGCGACACGCTCGGTGAGTTCAGTGTCTTGAGCCTTCATGTCTTCCTTCATTTTCTGTTTCTGCGCCTTCATTTCCTTGCAGCCTTCCATCATTTTGCCCTCCATCATCTTCTTCCCCTCGGCTGGCTCATCGGATCGCGCTTGGACTGGAGACCAGACGACCAGGGCCAGTGCCAGGGCGAGGCTTGAACGGATGAGGAGGTTTGTCTGTTTTTGGTTTTTTGTTTTCATAACTGTGTCTTTCTTTGGTTTTGTTTGGTTTGTTGCTTCGGCGAACGGTGTGTTCTCTGAAGTGTAATTTGATTGTTGTGAGAAGGGTTTAATTCATGTGGTTGCCGTGGTTGCCGTGGTGATTGGAATCGTGGCTGTCATTGTTGTCATCGGAGGGGGAGCAGCCGGTCACGCCAAGGATGGCGGCGGCGAGCGCCAGCGTCATCAGAGCGGGTTTCAGCCAGCTCGGTTGATGCACGGCGCGGATTTTATTGAGGAGGTAGCTTTTGGTTCTCATAAGTGTGTCTTTCTTCGGTTTTGTGTGGTTTGTTGATTCGGCGAGCGGGGGTGTTCGCGAAATCGTTGGTTGCTGCGGTCATTGGGTTCGTGCGCGCGGATGTTATCCACAGCAGCCGCCAGGCTCTTCCTCGGGCTTCGCCCCGGCGGACGCGGACAGAAACTTGTGCCGGCAACCGTCGCAGCAAAAGTAGAACGTCTTTCCATCGCGTTCAGCGTGGGGTGCCGTCGCTTCGTCCACGGTCATTCCGCAGATGGGGTCTTTGGTCACGGATTTCGATTCTTTCATGGTTTTGTTTCGTTCTTTGTTGTTATTGAAGTTGGCTTTGCATTTTGGTTTTCAAATTCACCCGCAAATCAGTCCGCCGCCGCTTCCTTCATGATCTTGACGATCCTGTCCTCCACTTCCTGCGCCACTAGTTTCAGTTCCGGCGTGTCGAACATCGCCAGCAGAGTAGTGGGCTTTAAGGTCGCCAGCATGGTTTTGCCGCCCTCCTCGTAAATCGAGATCCGGCAGGGCAGTGCAGTGGAAACGCTCATGTTTTGGTCGAGCACCTTCTTGGCCTGTTGCGGCTGGCAGACCTCGAAGATCAGACACTCACGGGCGAACTCCACGCCCTTCTTCGTCATGGTTTCTTTGAGATTGTGAACCTGCATCACGCCAAAGTGATTGGCCTGAACGGCGACATGCAGGGCAGCCGCAGTCTCCGTCACGGTTTTGTCGGTAGATAGTTTGAATAGCATAAATTACCCTTCATGGTTGATAGCTCACTTCGCAGGCGGGTCGTGAACGCCCGATCATTTCTTGGACAGCTTGTTGATTACGACGACCAGCAGGACCACGATCACAACGCCGAGCACCGCCCAAATCCACATTCCTCCGCCCGACCATCCGCCCATCCATCCGCCTGTGTGGTTCATGTTATTCATGGTGTCTGTGTGGTTCATGTTATTTTCTTTCTATTACGTTTTGATTTTTCCTCGGCCATCCCGACTCCGAGGACGCGGCACACCGAGCGTGCAATCATTAGTTCTTCGTCCGTTCGAATGACGCGGACTTTCACCTTGCCGGCGTCCGTGGAAATCACGGCTTCGTCTTGAGCGTTTCGCGTCTCATCCAGTTCGATGCCGAGAAAGCCGAGTCCATCGAAAATCCTGCGGCGGACTCGCGGAGCATTCTCTCCAATCCCTCCTGCAAAAACAATCGTATCCACCCCACCCAGCGCCGCGGCAAAGGAACCAATCCATTTCTTGGCTTGGTAGCAGAACAGAGCAACGGCCTCCGCCGCCCGTATGTCCTGTGCCTGACGATCAAGCAGGTCACGCATGTCGGAACTGGTCTCCGAAATTCCGAGCAATCCCGATTCATGGTTGACCATGTGGTAAAACTGCTTGGTGGCCATCTGCTCGGTCCGCTCCAAATACGGTGCCAGGCCGGGATCCAAATCTCCGGACCTGGTGCTCATGACAAGTCCTGCCGTTGGGGTGAAGCCCATACTGGTGTCAATGCTCTTTCCGTCTCGCACGGCGGCCAGACTTGCGCCGTTTCCCAGGTGCGCGAGGATGACCCGGCCCTTAGTCGCCGATAAATCGCCCAGACGCTCGAGTTCTTCCATCAAATATGCGTACGAGAGACCATGGAAACCATAGCGTTGGACTCCCTTTGCATCGAAGCGGCGTGGGATCGGCAGCAGCTTGGCCACGCGCGGCATGGTCTGGTGAAACGCCGTGTCGAAGCAGGCTAACTGCGGCAGTTGCGGGTGACGCTTGCGGAAAGCTTCGATCAATCCAATTTCGCCCGGCAAATGATCCGGGTCGTTGGGACTGATGCGATGAAGTTCATCGAGCAATTCCTGGGTTACAATTTCGGGCGCAGAGTGCTTCATCCCATGAACGATCCTGTGTCCCACTGCGCGCACTGATTCGAAACTGTTCTGCTGTCCGAGCCAGTCAATGAGCGAATCCGCCGCCGACTTGTGATCGACTGCGAATGCGCGGCTCTCCGGCTTGTTTTGCAACGGTTCACTGAACGTCAGACTCGTCCCGCTCAAGCCGATGCGATCAACCTTTCCACTGAGCGCTCGCTGCAGCGGTTCGCCGGCATCATAGAACGAAAACTTGATGCTCGATGAGCCACCATTGATCGCCAGGACGCTTGGTGTTTCGGACATCACGAGCGATCCTCCTTGCCGCCGGCACACTCAAGACCAAACGCAGCCAGTTCGGCTCGAGTGGATTGGTAGTCCGTGTGCTGAATCCCGCGAATGCCCAGCCCTTTCGCGATCTCGATAAACATCGGGGTGTTATCGATATAGACGACATGCCGGGCTGGCGTCTGGGCAATGTCCAGGGCAAGCCGAAACATTTCCGCATCAGGCTTGCGGACATGCACGAAGCAGGAAGAGATGAAGAAGTCATTCATCTCGGCTAAGTCCAGCTTGAACTTCGTCGCCGCTCGTTTCCCTGCATGATGATCCCAACCATCACTTAGCAGGACACCGCCGATGTCCAGAAACAGGCAGGTGATGCCACTGGTATTCTTTGTTCGGCTTATCGTTGCCATAGAATCTGAGCTGCCTCCAAGGGAACGGTGGCACCTTCGTGGATTGGTATAATGCGGGCGGTATAGTCAAACGCGGGGCGGATCGCCGGAACCGTCGCGCTGTAAATGTATCCGCCTTTCGCGCTCGCCAGTTCTCGAACGCGCTTCATTTCCTGACGGATTGGCGTTTCGCCGCCGATACTGTCGGCGTAAAGTTCGACCCGCACGGCGCTCGGGTCGAGGCCGTCAAGATAAACCGGAGCCTCGAAGACGTGCTGTTTGTCGGTGGTTTCCACCTTCACTTCGCCAAAGCGAAGCGCAGCCCATTTCTGTTTGAGAGTGTGCTGCCAACTGAGGAGCTGAATGCCAGCCGCGCCATTTTCCGCAGCGCGGGCAAGGTAGGCGGTCGCGGCCGGAAGATAGTGTTCCTCGGTGTATTGGCGCACGGTGCGATTGGCGGAAAAATGCGGCGTCAAACGCGCCATGCTCTCACGCACCCGTGCGACCCACGCGACGGGGACGCCGTTGCGATCGCGCGAATAGAATTCAGGAATCACTTCGTTTTCGAGCCGTTCATAAAGCGCCTCGGCTTCGACCGCGTCCCATGCCGCTGTGTCGCTGTGTTCCAGCCCGTCGCCCAATGCCCAGCCCACGTCGGGCGCATACGCTTCAGCCCACCAGCCATCCAACTCCGAGAGGTTGATGCCTCCGTTGACGAGCACTTTCATCCCGCTCGTGCCGCTCGCCTCCCACGGCCGTCGCGGCGTGTTGATCCAAACGTCCACGCCCTGCACCAGATATTCGGCCATCAGCATGTCGTAATCTGGCAAAAAGACCACCGGCGGATGCGGTGGCCCGCGGCGAAGGAAGTGTGTCCATTCCCGGATCAATGCCTGCCCCGCCTCATCCGCCGGATGTGCTTTGCCGGCCAGGATGAGTTGCACCGGGCGCTCCGGGTTATTGAGGATGCGCAGCAACCGCTCAGGGTCATGCAGAAGTAGGTTGGGCCTCTTATAAGTCGCGAAGCGGCGCGCAAAGCCCAGTGTCAGCACGTCTGGATTAAGCCTCTGCTTGGTTCGTTCGATCGCATCGGGCGTGGCACCGGCGGCGGCCATGTCTCGCGCGACATGTTCGCGGGCATAGGCTACCACTGATTTCCGGCTGACCGAACGCAACTCCCACAGCCGAGCGTCGCCGATCTGGCGGATGTCATGCTCCAATTTTTCAGTGGTCCCGAGCCAACGGTCTTTCCCGCAGGCTTCTGTCCAGAGAGCGTCCGCCTCGGCTGAGTCCCAAGTCGGCATGTGGACTCCGTTGGTGACGTGCCCGATCGGCACTTCGCTCAGCGGCCAATGTGGATAGAGCGGTGCAAAGAGCTGCCGGCTCACCTGTCCATGCAGGCGGCTGACTCCGTTCACCGATCCACTGCCGCGTATGGCCAGATAGGTCATGTTAAAACTCTCCGCTGAGTCATTCGGATTTTGACGGCCCAGAGCTAGCAACTCGTCGAGTGAGAGACTTAGCTTTTTCTCGGCATAGGCACCGAGATATTGT
>JBBRPK010000237.1:0-6805 GCA_038228235.1 Verrucomicrobiota bacterium | reverse complement strand
GCCCTCTGGGAGGAGGAATGGCAAAAGAACATAATGGATGCCGCCATCCAGCGCGTCAAGAAGCGGGTCGAGATCGAGCAATTCCAGATGTTTGATTTTTATGTCTTGCGAAAATGGCCGGTCCGGAAAGTGGCCCAGACGCTGAAGGTGAACGTCGCGCGGGTCTATTTGGCCAAACATCGCGTCTCCAAACTCGTCCGGGCAGAGATCCAAAAGCTGGAGGCGCAGGGATATTGATGAGTGGGAGGCCGTCAGCGGGGCCGGGAGTTGTGCCGACCCGCGGCCATAGCGAGAAGCGCTGGCGCGAAAGGGCGCACTCTTGAAAGAATTTCAAATCAGCTTTGAATGTTTGGAATTGTCCTTGAGAATCGGGTGCCGCGACTCCGCCAGATTGCTCGACATCAAGCCCTACAATATCGGCTCCCGCAGCAAGACTGCGGAAGTGCGAAAAAAGCTTTTGCAGGAACTGGCCCTGCGGTATAAAAAGAATCTGTCCCATAGTTGAAAAAAATCCGAAATCCGAAACAAATTCGAATGAGCTCAAACCACGAAATACACGAAAGGCCTGAAGAGGTTGACAGAAAGACTTACCGCGCTTCGCGCCTGGCCAAGCAAGTCTTTCTGCCTAATGCTTTCCTCTCTGCGTTCTCTGCGTTCTTTGTGGTAATTCATTTTCGTGTATTTCGTGGTTCCGCTTTTCCGAGCTTAAAATGTCCTTGAACCAAAATGATAAAGCGGCCGCGCCTGCTCTGTCCTCTGCGAGCCATCGTGCCCCGCCCGCCATTCCCGATCACGAGATGATTCGCAAGATTGGGTCGGGCAGTTACGGCGAGGTCTGGCTGGCGCGCAGCATCATGGGCACCTATCGGGCGGTCAAAGTGATTTATCGCGCCAACTTCGAGGAGGAGAGGCCTTTCGAGCGGGAGTTCACCGGCATCCAGAAATTCGAGCCCATTTCCCGCTCGCACGAGAGCCAGGTGGACATTTTGCATGTGGGCCGGGGCGACGGTTATTTCTACTACGTGATGGAACTGGCGGACGCGGCGGAGACGCTTCAGGCAGAAGATGGCCAAGGCGCCGAGTGTAAGGCTCTCCATCCTCCATCCTCCATCCTCGATCCTCAGCGTTACACC
The DNA here is from genome assembly GCA_038228235.1 of Verrucomicrobiota bacterium. GTDB lineage: Bacteria > Verrucomicrobiota > Verrucomicrobiia > Limisphaerales > JBBRPK01 > JBBRPK01. The sequence continues at coordinate 5,672 of JBBRPK010000237.1, read as the reverse complement.
CCGAAAACCCTGCACAGCGAACTCCACCGCCGCGGCAAACTGCCCTTCGAGGAATGCCTCCACATCGTTCTCTCGCTGACGACCGCCCTGGAACATCTGCACAAATACGGCCTGGTCCACCGCGACATCAAGCCTCCCAACGTCATCTTTGTGAATGGCATCCCGAAGCTGGCCGACATTGGGTTGGTGACGAGCGTGGATGCCAGCTTATCGGTCGTCGGCACCGAAGGCTACATGCCGCCAGAAGGGCCAGGCAAACCGCAGGGCGACATCTACAGTCTCGGCAAAGTGCTTTACGAAATCTGCACGGGGCGGGACCGGCAGGATTTCCCCGAACTGCCAACGAACCTGGCCGAGATGCCGGAGCGAGACGGGATGCTAGAACTAAACGCAATCATTGCCAAGGCCTGCCGCAACGATCTGCCCAAGCGCTATCAATCCGCCACCGAAATGCACGCCGAGCTGTTGCTCGTGCAAAGCGGCAAATCGGTGCAACGCCTCCGAACCGTCGAACGCCGACTGCAGCTAGCGACAAGAATTGGAACAGTCGCAGCCGTTTTAGCGCTCATTGCTACATGTGCATACCTCCTGCAGCGACTCCAAACCCAAAGGGTCGAGCGGTTAGGTCAGGAAAACCAGCGTTTGGTGAAACAGAGCCGGGAACAACTAGTCCGTCTGAATGTTAGCAACGGCGTTCGTCTGATGGATGAGGGCGACTTGAGCCAGTCCCTTCTCTGGCTGGCTGAGGCGTGGAAATTGGTCGAGAACGATCCGCCGCAGAGCGAAAAGCACCGCATTCGCTTCGAGTCGGTGCTGCGGCAATGCCCCAAACTCATGCAGATCTGCGTGCATCATAAAATTGTCCTATGGTGTGAATTCAGCCCGGACGGAACCAGGATCGTTACGGCCAGCGGCGACCATACCGCCCAGGTCTGGAACGCAGAAACCGGAGAGCCAATCGGCTCTCAAATGGAGCATGCAGATATGGTGAATGTGGCCTCTTTCAGCCCCGATGGTAAGCGCGTCATTACCGCTTCGGATGACGGAACAGCCCGAATCTGGGATGCATCGACCGGGAGAGGTGTCACGCCGCCCCTAAAGCACAGAGACAAGGTGACTCACGCTGCCTTCAGCCTCGATGGTAATCGAGCCGTCACGGCCAGCCTGGACGGGACAGCACGAGTATGGAATCCAGCCACGGGTGAGCCGGTCGGTCCTCCGTTGATGCACGAAATTTACACTGCCGTGTTCTATGCAATGTTCAGCCCGGATGGCCGCGAGGTCTTGACCGCTAGCTCGGACATGACGGCGCGAGTCTGGGACGCGGTCAGCGGACTGGCCCTGTTGACGTTGCGCCACTCCGCCGAAGTTTTTCACGCCGAATTCAGCCCTGACGGAACGAAAATCGTCACCGCTTGCGGCGAGGCTCTGAATCAGACCTGGACTGGGCGAACTGCTCAGATTTGGGATTCCAAAACAGGTGAAGCTCTTGGTTCGCCGATGAAACACGAACATGGCTTGACGCATGCGTCCTTCAGCCCGGACGGACAACGTGTGGTCACCACCTGCGCGGAGGCGGTACGTATTTGGGACGCAAACGGCGGCCAGCCGGTGACACCAATTATGAAACATTTAAGTTTGGTGCGGCATGCCGCCTTCAGTCCGGATGGACGTTGGATGGTCAGTGCCAGTCACGATGGCAACGCGATGGTTTGGGATGCCGACTCCGGCGAGTTGGTTGTTCCGCCATTGGCGCACGCCGGATGGGTGATGCATGCCACTTTCAGCCCGGACGGTTGCCGGATTGTTACAGGGAGCGACGATCAGATGGCGAAAATCTGGAGCCTGGTGGCACAGAGGGGACCCTCCATTAGACTCCGCCACCAGGAGTTCGTTGCTTCGGCCCATTTTAGCCCCGACGGCCAGCGCATCGTTACAGGAAGCGGGGACGGTACGGCGAGGGTCTGGGATACGAGGACGGGCACTCCAACAATTCCGCCAATCCCGCATCTTGACGTTGTAATGGCTGAGTTTAGTCGGAAGGGGAATCGGTTGCTAACGGTGGCCTTCAACCAAGCTCGCTTTTGGGATAGTTTCACGGCACAGCCGATCTCGTCCCCGTTGATGCATGAGAGCGGTATCGCTTCGTGGGATTACAGTGCCGATGGCAGCCGTCTGGCAACAAGCTCTGATGACGGATTCCCTCGAATCTGGAATGCCTCTAACGGCCAACCAGGCGGCCTGCCGTTCATCCATAGCAACGGAGTTGCACAACTCTCTTTCAGTCCCGATGGAGGCAAAGTCGCCGTGCTAACCGGTTGGACGGCGGAAGTCTGGGATCTGGCTACAGGCAAGCCCCTCTTTCCACCCCTCCGGCATGAGCGTAACATCAGCGATGCGCGATTCAGCCCGGATGGGCGCCGTATTGTGACCGTCAGCGGGGATCAAACAGGGCGAGTGTGGGATTCGGTCACAGGCAGACCTATTACTCCGCCTTTCCGGCACGGCGGGAATGTCTTTCACGCCATGCCCGAAGAGTTCCGACTCGTCAGTGTCGCCCCCAGGCCTCCCCGGAAAAGCGGGGATGTTCAAGCCAGCTTCAGCCCTGATAGCCAGCGCGTCATCACCGCTGGTTTGGCCGCAGAAGCTCACATCTGGGATGCTGCGACTGGCGAACAGGCGATTCCGCCGTTGAAGGACAAGTCCGCCATACTAAGAGCCTCTTTCAGTCCCGATGGAAAATTTATCGTTACTTGCAGTGCTGCGGGGGCTCGGCTTTGGGATGCCGCGACGGGCGAGGCAATCACAGTTGTCTTACGACACCCGCCAAGGGGTATGGCAGAGGAGCCGAATCCTCTAAGGATCGTCGAATTCAGCCCAAGCGAGTGCAAGGTTCTGAGTGCCAGTGGAACGAAGGCCCGCATCTGGGATTTGGAGCCTACAATGCGATCAAGCGCGGACCTCTTTAGGTTCGCAGAGCTCCTTTCCGGGCGGCAAATCAATAGGACGGGGGGACTGGACGCGTTTAAACCTGACGAGTTGCAAACCATATTACACCTCCTGAAATCCAAATATGCGAGCGCCTTCGCTGATTCGCCTGAATCAATTGTTGCGTGGCGCAAGCAAGAGGCCGAGGATGGGGCAGAACTACTCGCCTCAAGTGGGATGCTCCGCCTCGCCGAAGGCCAGTGGAAGGAAGCCGCGGCGCAGCTATCGAAAGCTGCGGATCTGGACCCTCAAAACTACCTCGTGTATTTCTCGCTCGCTCCGCTCCTGGTTGAGATCGGGGATATCGCCGGTTACGAAAGACTTCGTCAGATCATGCTGGTAAGGTTCAACGGTACTAACGATCCAATTGTCTGCGCGAGAATCGCCAAGATGTGCTTGCTCCTCCCACTATCCGGCCCCGCAGCCGAAGTTGTCCATAAATGGGTTGATACTTTAATCGCCACCGGCACCAATCATTGGGCGTGGCAATGGTTTGAGGTGGCCAAAGGTCTTGATGCGTACCGAGAGGGCCACTTTGCCGAAGCAATTGAATGGGTTCAGAAACCTTTTCGGAATGAAAAGTTACATAGTGGAATCTTGTTTGCTCAGGCAAACATGGTATGCGCAATGGCCCACCAACAGATGGGGCACTACGAGGAAGCACGCCTCTTTTTGGCCGATGTAATCGGCCGCGGCCTGGTAACCCGGCATTTTCGGTACGAGCAGATTTTTCTACGCGAGGCCAAGGCCTTAATTCAGGTTTCCGTCGTAGAAAGGCGGCACGCCTGGGCTTTTGCTAAGGCCAATTTCGGACCCGAGCACCCAAAGGCTATCCGTTCAATGAACCAACTCGCCCAAGCATATTCGATCGAGGGTCGCCAGGCTGAAGCGCTCGCCATGTACAAGGAGGCGGTGAAATTGGCGCAGGCGAAGCTGGGAGGGGACCATCCGGAGACACTCATCTCGATCGTCAACCTCGCCGAAGCGTATGGGGCCGCCCGTCGATTCAGGGAAGCACTGCCCTGGCAGGAGGAGGCGCTGAGGTTGCGAAAGGCAAGCTTGGGTGCCGGCCATGCAGATACAATTTTCTCAATGAATGACCTTGCTTTTAACCATCGGATTGCGGGCCGGCTATCCGAAGCGATTCCGCTTTTGGAGGAGGCGCTCAGGCTCGCCAGGGCAAGCCTTGGCACGGAGCACTTTCTTACGGTTCGGACTACATTCAACCTGGCGAATGCGTATGCCGAGAGCGGGCGAGCATCTGAGGCGATTCCCCTCCTGGAGCACGCGGTAAAATTCTCCAGCAATCTCGAGAGCATCCGAGAGCTAGCTTATGTTTACCGGCAGACCGGCAAGTTTAACCTGGCAGAGCCGCGATATCGGGAATATGTAAACGAACGTCGGAAAGAAACCACGACAAACCGCATCGATCTTGCCAGAGGCCTCGGCAGTCTCGGTGAATGCCTTCTGCTTGAGGAAAAGTACCCCGAGGCCGAGGCCGTGCTGCGCGAGTCGCTGCAGATCTACAACCAACAGGAACCAACAACATGGGAAAGATTCAAAATCTCAAGCCGCTTGGGGATGGCGTTGTTCGGTCAAAAGAAATATGGCGAGGCGGAGCCATTGGTCCTCGAGGGCTATCAAGGCGTGAAAGACGGAAAATCCCGATCCAGGGGAGATAGGGATGCTCGAAAAGCTGCTGGCGAAAGGATCGTCCAGCTTTATGCAAAGTGGGGAAAGCCCGACCTTGCGAGTGTTTGGAAGCGAAAACTGTCGGCTTCGGTAACGCTCGATCAGTATGAGCGAACTGGGGATTGGTCGTCCGCCATCCGGCAAGTGACCGAAATGCTTGAAGACAATCCAAAAGATCTCGAGCTGTATCAACAGCGTGCGAATTCATTTGCTGAAACCGGCCTTTGGAGGGAAGCTGCTGCCGATTTTTCGCAAGCGGTAGAATCTGGTTTTGACGACTTTGACACCTATTCTGCCTTGATTCTGGCGAACTTGGGGTCGGGAGATCAACGAAATTACGAAACCCTCTGCGAAAAAGTGATCCAGAAATTCCGAACCAGCACTAACTTCCTCATCGTGAATGCTTCGGCCTGGCACTCTGTTCTCTCATCAAACAAAAGCGAAAATGTCGAATCTGCCGTGAAGCTGGCAGAAGCATCGACTGCCGCCGATCCTCGTGCGGAAGCAATTCACACGCTCGGAACAACTTATTATCGCGCCGGTCGTTTCCCCGAGGCTCTAAAGCAGTTCCAGCTTGCTCGCTCGAAAGGGGGGGAGGGTCCGGTGTACGATCTCTGCGAGAGCATGGTCGAGTTCAGGCTGGGCAACCACCGAAAAGCCCAACAGCTTTTCGAAAGAGCCGCTCAGAAAACTGAAACCACGATTGGCGGCGATGCAGCCCGTGCGAAGGTTGTTTCTCCAAGCTGGCAGGAAAGACTTAAATTGCAATTGCTCCGGCAAGAAGCCGAAGCCTTGATTGGAGGTACGAATGCGCCGTCTGCTCGTTCAAGACCTGGCTCTTGCAGGTGACCCGCTCGCGCATCTCAAACCAGTTTCGGAAGAATAAGCGCCACCTCGGCGGCCGATTCGAGAGCCCGGACGAAACGGGCGGCACATCCCATCTCGAAGGGCTCCCCGACCCGTGCGGCAACCGGCTTGACGCCCTCTGGGAG
>JBBRPK010000236.1:0-6919 GCA_038228235.1 Verrucomicrobiota bacterium | reverse complement strand
GCACAAAATCCTACTGCATTGCAGTCGGGTTTCGCCCCCGATTGGTTCCTGCAAATCGTGTTCGGAAAGCCTCTAGCTCACACGGCTCTCACATGGGAATTTCACCGTCGAAGGAACTTCTACTGCATAGTTACGGCTAAGTGACTGGGCATCCAGTGTTAGAGCCTGAGAGGCGTGTTTTCGCTCGAACCTTTTGGCTTGAATAGTCCGGGCGGATAGGGCCTCGTCAATTGAACTGACGGGTAAAAATGCAAAAAAATACAACACATCGGGAGTCAGAGGGAAGGCGAAACGATGAGCGTTTCACGTTGATCACCATTCTTGGCTCAAAAAAGCGAGGGCATAAACCAAATATGCAAACTGACCATCTGGACTCAGGGAAAATTGCGCGCCATCATCAGCGTTCATTTTTCCCAAGCGTCATGGCAGCCATTGGCGTAGTTTTTCATCTGGCGTTGGCTCATTCTATCGCTCAGCCAGCGCCTCCGGTTGCACTTGGCGAGTTTCTGAATGCTTGGCATTTTAATGACACCAATTTTTTAAGCTTCTTCGGCGACCCGCCAAAGGCCGCCCATGGTTTGAGTCTGGTGCCGAGCTGGGAGGGTAATGCGGTAAAGATCGCGGCCACGAACTCCCTCTTGCAGTACAGGGAGATCGGAACCAACGGCACCACCACAAATATCGTGTGCCCAAATGGAACGATATTGCTGTGGTTTTTGCCTAATTGGAACAGCGGAACAGGGCCTGGCACATACGGCCGGCTCATCGAGATGGGAACCTACACGACCAATGCCAGTTATGGTTGGTGGTCCATTTACTTAGACCCGCTCGGGACGAACCTCTTTTTCTCAGGGCAAACCAATGGCGCAGGAGCAACCTATCTCAGTGCTTCGATCAATCTGACCACGAATCACTGGACATTGCTGGCGCTGACCTATTCGTCGAGCAACAGTTTCCTTTTCACCAACGCGACGCTCTGCGCCACTGGAACTGGCGTCGCCTATTACCCAGGCCAGGGAGTGCGCGGGAGCAACGGATTTACCATCGGCGGCGATCTGCTCTCGCAGAGCCTGGCATTGGGGCAATTTGAATGGACGCGCACTTATAACTACCCTCTGAGCGCAGACGGGGTCAGTAATTATTACCAGATGGCGTTGCAAAACTATGGTGGTTCAGGCAACGGTCCGTCCAGCCCGGGCGGTCCTCTAGGCCCCTTGGGCCCCTCCGGTGGTCCGAAACTCCTGGCAGCTCCGCAGGGGACCAATTTGTTGTTGACCATAACCCTGGGAACAGACGGAATTCCTTACGATTTCTTCCGCTCGACCAACCTGCTGGGCAATTCCATCACCAACGGCACCTGGACCTGGATGGGGAAAGGATCGAATGGATTCAGCTATCTCTTTTCCAATCAACCCCGCACCAACGCCTGGTATGTTCTGGGCACGCCGCAAGATTTGGATGGTGACGGCCTGACTGATGCCTACGAGCAATTGGTCAGTCATACCGATCCTTATCCACCCTTCAAAGTATTCATCACCCAACCGGATCCTCAAGCGCTGCTCCCATGAAAATATTTTATTGTCTTCGTGGTCTTTTAGCAGTGCCCATTTTGGCGACGAGTCTTTTGGCCTGGCCGATTAATGCGGAGCAGAAAGCCCCCTGGGCCGAGCAGGTTGCGCAGACACGGATTTTTGCCGAACCGCTGGTGTGGACGGGCGAGACGGCACCGTCGGAAACGGAGTCGCAAGCCCTTTGCGAACTAGTGCACAGACTGCGCGACCAATTGAAAAATCCTCTCCCGATCAAAACGAGTGTGACCAACGGGCAAAATGTGGCCACCACCGTCAGGCTCGCGCCCGTGGACTATGCCTCCCTCGAAGAATTCATCCTTACTTACCCTGCCTCTCCTTGGACTCCCTGTTTGCGCGCCAATCTGGGCAAGTTTTATCGCGAACAAGGCCGTTACACGCCCGCTTTGGCACATTGGGCAAAGGCTTGGGCAACGACCAAGCCTCTGGCGGGTCCTGGCAAACATGTGGCCGACTTTACCTTGGCCCATTGGGCGAGCCTGCTGGCTAGCTTGGGACGCGTTGAGACTCTGCGCCAACTTTTTGCGGAGACAAGGAACCGTCCGCTGGATGGCGGCTCCTTGCAGCACTTATTTGACGCGGTGAAGGAAGGCTATCAAGGAATGTTAGTTCATCCCGCCTCTTCCTTCCAATGCGGGACGTATGCGTTGAATATGGTAGGGCAAGCCTTGGGGCGAACCAATTTCACCATCAAAGCAGGCGCCGAATCGCAGTCCATAAAGCTCCTCACCGTGCCTTCGCCGACGAATGGCTTCACCCTTGAATCGCTGTCGGAAATGGCGGAGCAGTATGGGCTTGATTTGGTGGCGGTGAAGCGGCCCATTTCCTTTTCCTCTCTCCCATCCGATGGCAGAGAGGCCACGGGTGGGGGCAATGGAATTGTTGTGCCATCGGTCGTGCACTGGCGGGAGAACCATTATGCGGCCATTGTAGCGGAACAGGCCGGCTTATACCGGGTGGTGGATCAAACCTTCGGCGAACCGCAGTGGCTGACGGCTGAATCGATAAACGCCGAAGCCAGCGGCTACTTCATGGTTCCGCGGGAGCGCGTGCCCAAAGGGTGGCAGCGCGTGAAAGGTCAAGAAGTGGCCCTTGTGCATGGTCAAGGTGCGCCCAATCACATCAAAGACGAGAACGACCAGCACGCCTGCGGACTGGCGGGAGCGAATGGCACGGAGTGTTCGACCAACTGCACGGGGATGGTGCGGTGGTGGATTTCGGAGCCCTACATCAGCTTATGGCTGGAGGATGAGCCATTGGGCTATCAGCCTTCCCGCGGGCCGCGCGTGGCGTTTCATTTGAGTTTCACCCAACGCAACACCGACCCGGCCACCCAATCGCAATTCAGCTTTGGCCAGAGTTGGGAATGCTCGTGGATGTCCAGCGCCATCTTCACCACCTTCATGGCCACGGTGACCAACTCCCAAACCAATGTCACCTATGACGCGGCGATTTATCTTCCTGGTGGGGGCGTGCAGCGCTACAGCGTGACCAACCAGTCTATCGATTCACAAACCGCCAATTATTATTCGCAGAGCTGGCTGCGGCCGATCCTCGATAGCAACCTGCTGGCGGTAGGAGTGGAGCGCGATTTTCCGGATGGCTCACGGGATGTCTATCAAGCCCTTGGCATTGGCCAATTGACTTTTTTGCTTTCAGCCAAAGTCGATCCGCTGGGCAACACCACCAGCCTCGGTTACAACAATTATCGGCTGGCGAGCGTGGTGGATGTGGATGGACGGAGCACGAGCCTCAGCTATACCAATGGTCAAAATCCCAACCTGGTCACCCAGGTTTCGGACCCCTTCGGGCGGACGGCCAATTTGAACTATCTCTATTCCTGGACTTCCGCCGCCTACTACCTGACGGATATCACCGATCCCCAGGGCCTTTACAGCCACATAGAGATGGAGACCAACAGCGGTTCCGTCAAATGGCTTTTCACTCCCTATGGCCTGACGACCTTCACCTCCTGGAGCGGCAGCACCAACGATTATCTGGGCGGAGTGACCACCGCCCGCGGCTGGACGGTGCAACCGCAGGATGGTGGCGCTCACCTTTACATCTACCGCGACGACGGCTCTGCCGTCCTTTCCGGTTATGACACCAGCTTGGATGTGCCCGCGACCAACTCCCCCATTGGGACGCTGGAGGGCACTTACCTGCGATACCGCAATAGTTTTTATTGGAATCCGATCCAATATGCGATTCTTTCAACCAATAATCCCAATTATCTGAACTCGGCGGATTTCGAACGGGGGCGGATGCGCCACTGGCTGCACCTGGCCAATGCTTCCACGCAGAGCGTCAGCGCCACGCTGTCCATGGAGCGGGCGCCCAGCCCGGATGGGATCTCTATCTATGGCCAAAAAACTTGGTTTGATTATCCGGGCAAACCCAGTGTCAATTTTGAAGGCTCGACGGGGTTGCCCGGCGTCATGGCGCGGCGCAACCCGGACCCGACGAATAATTATTACTATTATATGTGGTATCAGCGCAATGCGCTGGGCCATCCGACCAACATCGTCGAGACCTGGAGTCCGGGAGAATTGGGCCCCGCGCTGCTGCGCACCAACGGATTCGTCTATGCCGCCAACGGCATGGATTTAATTCGCCACATCGGCCCGAACAACGAGTTGCTGGCCGGGATGGCCTACAACACCCGCCATCAGCTCACCTACGCCACCAATGCCTTAGGCGAGGTGACGAAGTTTACTTACAACGGACTCTATCAATTGTATCAGGTGGATTTCCCCAATGGCTTGAGCCGCGTGTTCTCGTACTTCAGTTCGGGGACGTATGTGAACTGGCTGCAAGGCGTCTCAGAACAGCCCACTGGCCGCTCGGAGGGTTTCGATTATTCCAATGGGCTGGTCGCGCATTGGACCGATGCCCGCGGACTGACTCTAACGCTCGGCTGGGACAATTTGCAGCGGTTGACCAGCATCACGTTCCCCAGCGCCAGCGGCGGGGGTTACATCTCCAACCGCTACACCTGGCTAGACCTCTCATCCACTAAGGATCGCCTCGGAAACTGGACTTACTTTGTCCACAACACCTTGCGGCAGTTAACCTCGGTCACCAACGCGCTGACGAATGCGACCCAGTTTGGCTGGTGCTCCTGCGGTGTGCTGGAGAGCATCACGGACCCTTTCCATAAAGTGAGTTATTACCAGCACGGTAACACCGGCTGGCTGACGAACTTTTTGAGTGACGACCTCACCATCAATTATACCCATGACAGCCTCGGGCGGCTGAACTCTCAAACGGTGAGCGGCGACACTGCCTATACCAGCCACACTACTTTTTACACCTACACGCTCCACGGTCTGCCCGCCCGCGCCTACAGCACCAACGGCCAGATTTTTGCTCTCCGCTACGACAATCGAGATCGGCCCATTGCCATCACCAATTCCGTCGGTTTTGCCGTGACCAATGGCTGGGACGCGCTCAACCGGATCAACGCGCGCGGATGGCCCAACAACACCACCGAAAACTTCCTTTACAGCACCAATGGCTTGGTGGGCTACACGGACAGGCTTGGCCATCTGACTCAATACTTTCGCGATTTGGCCGCCAACGCCTTGATCGTGACCAATGCGAACACGAATGTCATCCGCTCGGTATTCACTCCGGCGGGCGATTTGATTAGCCTCACCGATGGGAAAAGCCAGACCACCACTTGGAAGCGCGACGTTTTCGGGTTGGTGCGCACCAATGCCAACGCGGCTTCGGTGGAAGTGCTGCGCCTGAATTACGACGCCAATTGGAGGTTGACCAATCGCTGGACCGCCGCCAAAAGCAACACGGTTTACAAGGTGGACGCGATGGGCAATGTGACGAACATTGTTTATCCCGCCGGGACATCCAATGTGGTCTATCGTTATGATGCTCTCAACCGCCTCACGAACATGCTCGACGGCATTGGAACGAGCTTCTTCACCTGGAGTGGGCGCGGCCTGTTGCTCACCGAAGATGGCCCCTGGACCAATGACACGGTCACGTTCGGCTACGCTAACCAATTGCGCACCAGCCTATCCCTCCAGCAACCAGGGGCAGCGGCCTGGAGCGAAAGCTTCGCTTATGACTCGGCGCGACGATTGCAAACGCTCACCTCCCCAGCGGGTGATTTCAATTACCGATACTTCACCGGCACAGGCGGCGCATTTGAAAACCGTCTCGTTCAAAAACTCACCCTGCCCAACGGGGCTTACATTACCAACAGTTTCAGCAGTCTGGCCCAAATGTTGACGTCGGAGTTGGACAACTCAGGAGGAACCAGGCTCGACCGGCAGTTCTATGCCTATAACGGCGGGGGCCAGCGCACGAATGCCTATTTCGACCTGGCAAAGGATTATTGGGATTTGGCCTACGATCAGATAGACCAATTGCTCTCCGCCCAAGTCGTCCACGGGGACAGCACCCGCAACGCTTGGGAACAGTTGGGGTGGAGTTACGATGCCGCGCAGAACGCTGCCAGCCGCAGCAAAGGCGGGCTGACTTACAACTTCAACCCCAATTCGGTCAACGCACTTTCCAACGTCACCCGCAGCGGCACCATGACCGTGCTCGGCTTCGCAACCAACAACCCATCCTCAGTCATGGTCAACGGCCAGTCCGGCGTCTTCTACGGTACAACGTTCGGCGCCGCAGGCGTAACTCTGGCCGATGGAACGAACACTTTCACTGCCATTGCACAGGACATCTACGGGCGCAAGGCAACAAACGTCCTCACCGCCGTTTATCCCGCGACCCTCACATGCAGCAACGACGCGAATGGAAATCTCACCTTCGACGGCAAGCGCAGCTTTGATTTCGACGCCGAAAACCGCCTGACTAACTTTTACCTGGCTGGCTCATGGCGCACGACGCTGGCCTACGATGGCCTGAACCGAGCGCGCATTCGGCGCGAATATCAATGGACGAACAGCACTTGGAAACTGACGAACGAATTCCGCCTGATTTGCGACGGCCTGCTGGTCCTGCAGGAACGCGACAGCAACAACATTCCGAAAATTACCTACACGCGGGGTGTTGACCTAAGCGGAACTTTCCAAGGCGCAGGCGGCATTGGCGGGATGCTGGGCCTGACCACGCACACCAACACGACGAACTACACGCATTACTTTTACCACTCCGATGGCCTCGGAAACATCACCGCCCTCATCGACACAAACCAAATCGTCCAAGCGCAATATGCCTACGAGCCATTCGGGAATTTATGGTCTCAGAGCGGTCCCCTCACGAACCTGAGTCGCTATCGCTTTTCCAGCAAAGAGTGGCATCCCTCCGGAATCTATTTTTACCCGTTCCGGATTTATGTCCCGGAT
>JBBRPK010000235.1:0-6975 GCA_038228235.1 Verrucomicrobiota bacterium | reverse complement strand
GGATTTTGGCTGTGGCCAAGGCGGCGAGGCCGGAGCATCCCCGCAGCGGGCTGTGATGGCCGAGTCAACGCAGGCCGCAGACAAAAGACCCGCCGCCCGGAGGGTTTTCGTACGCCGACTACCTTTGTTGCTCCTCGGTCAGAGACCCCTGGCGGGTATGCTCGCTCGTCGCGCCTCGCCATCCAGCCTTTTCCGCGAAAACAGAACCACACGGAATTTTAAAACAGGCTCTAAAGGCCACAAAGTGATTAAAGCGAGCGCAGGATTTTCTCCAGTTCTCCTGCGTCAGATTTTTACGGTTATTTTGTCGCCTACCCGAATGATGCCCTGGGTAAGAATCTCAGCCCTTAGGCCGGCTTTACGCGCCAGACCGTTCAGAACTTCGTTGAAGGTAGTTTTGGCGAGGTAGTTACAAGGCTCACACAGACGGATCCCGCGAATCAAGACCTCCCCCAGAAGGAATTGTTTTCCGGCGAGCGCATTTAAATCGAGGCCTTTGGTTACAATATTTCTTCGAGCGTCGTAAGACGTAAAGGGCCGCCCGAATTCTAGGGCGAACGCGTGTATTTTCTCTTGTTCGATTAGAGTTAGTTCATAGTCGGGCTGGTGGGGATTGGGCGTGAATGTGCCCAGCCCCATAAAGTAGCGGTCCCCTTGCAATCCCTTGCCGGGAAAGCCCTGGATGCTTTCCTGCGATTCCATGGCTGCCGAGGGCGACTTCGCGATCAAGATTTCAGCAACGTGGCACATTCGGATGGAACGTCATCTCAGGGTGGAAAAGCCTACAAAGGACTGAACCGAGAGTCAATGCGCGCGAGAGGCAGTCCAGCAGTTCATTATGGCAATGTAGGACGTCCTGGTCGGAAGGACGAGTTCCACGAGTCCCTGATCTCTTAGAGCCTGTTTTAAAGATCGCCCGGTCAGGGGACGGGGCCTACAAAGGAGCCGATTTCCCGCCGTTTCGGGTAGGCCGCGTGCCCTCACGCGGCGCGTTCGTGGGTTTTTAAAACACGCTCTTAAGAAAATGGGGACTCGTGGAACTCGTCCTTCCGAAAATTGTGCCGATCCCCTCCCATGAAGAATTGCTGGAAACCGCCAGATACTGTGTCCCTTGGGCAGCCCGGAAATGATGCCACTCCACTAAGTTCTTGATCTTGTTCACAAGCTGATGGATCGATGTCGATTATGACGCGATTGATAAAACCACCTCTCACGGGGTTGCAGTACGCGGCGGCTCCGCCCCGAAAAATTGGTCCCATTCAAGGCGGAGCGATGGAGACGCCAGACCCCGCGCCTCTCCACCTGATTTATGAAAATCCACATCCCGGCGTTTGGATTTACAACGACGACAGCTTGCTGGTGCTTGACACACTTGCCGCGCAATATCCCGAAGGCCGTTTCGATATGATTTTTGCAGACCCGCCCTATTTCCTGTCAAATGGCGGGATAACCTGCCATGCGGGGAAAATGGTCGCGGTGGATAAAGGCCAATGGGACAAATCGCGCGGCGCGGAGCTAAACCATGAATTCAATCTCGAGTGGCTTCGCCGCTGCCAACGGGCACTCAAACCGAATGGCACGATTTGGGTTAGTGGCACCCATCACGTCATTTTTTCGGTTGGCTACGCCATGCAGCAACTTGGCTTCAAAATTCTAAACGATATCGCGTGGGAAAAGCCAAATCCGCCGCCGAATCTCTCATGCCGGTATTTCACTCATTCAACTGAGACGCTGCTTTGGGCGGCCAAAACTGAGAAGAGCAAACACACCTTCAATTACCAGGACATGCGGAAAGTGACCGGGAAACAAATGAAAACTGTCTGGCGGGCGGATGAGTTCTCAGCAAGCGACGAGGAGATGCCTCTCATCTGGACAATGCCGTCACCACCTAACGGCGAAAAGGCTTTTGGCAAACATCCCACGCAAAAACCCGTGGCACTTGTCGAACGGTGTATTTTGGCTTCCACCAACGAAGGCGATCTGGTGCTCGACCCCTTTCTCGGTGGTGGCACCACGGCCGTTGCAGCCGTAAAAACAAAGCGCAAATGCATAGGGATCGAGGTTGACCCGAAACACGCAGAGCTTGCCACCATGCGCCTAAAGGCCGCAATTGCGGACTCCGCCCAGTTATTTGCGTAGAGCCTGTTTTAAAATTGCGCGGGTCCTGTTTTGCGAAAACTGCCGGAGGAAAACAAATTAAACTCACGGAATTGATATCTGCGGAAGTCCAAATTCCCCGGACCATCGTCATAGGCGGCCTCAGCATATTCGATTCGCAGTTGTCCAGCCATCCAGGAGACGCCTCTTCACTTTTCAGTTCGTTGTCAACCACTTTCCAGCATACCCGGCCTGACCCCGATAAGCCGAGGAGCGAGGCATTGTCCTCGTTTAGCCTCAATCGTCGCCAGTTCCTCGGGGCGACCGGCAAAGGCCTTGTGCTGGCGACTCTCTTTAGCAGCTTGCCTTCAGGTTGGGTCGGAAGCACCCATGCCATTGATGCCCCGGAAACCGCCCAGATGAAATTCGGCATCATCGCGCTCACGGATTGTTCACCCGTATGTCCAGGCCATCTTGAGTTTTTGAGCGCCCGTCAAGCCAGCAATGCCTTCACCACATTTCCCGCCACGTCCGTGAGCCGAAAATCGCGTCCGCCAAACCGGAATGTTAGTTTCTCGTGGTCAAAGCCGAGCAGATGGAGAATGGTGGCGTGAAAGTCGTGAACGTGAACTTCGTTCTCCACCACTTTGGCGCCGTAATCGTCTGTCTTGCCGTAGGCGATGCCGCCCTTGACGCCACCGCCGGCCAGCCACGAGGAGAAGGCGCTGTTCTGATGGCTGCGCCCTTTGGGTCCGTCGGTGAAAGGGGTGCGGCCAAACTCGGTCGTCCAGACGACGAGCGTATCCTCCAACATGCCGCGCGATTTTAAATCTTTGAGCAACCCGGCGATGGGCTGGTCCACGTTGCGCGCCAGCGGTTCGTGGGTCTTCATGTCGGCGTGCGCGTCCCAGTTGTCGTGCGACCCGATGTCTATCAGTTCCACGAAGCGCACGCCCCGCTCGACCAGCCGCCGCGCCACCAGGCATTGCCAGGCAAACCCCTTGGTGGCGCCGCGCTCCAGGCCGTAGAGTTTGAGTGTGGCATCGGTTTCTTTGGAGAGGTCGAGCACTTCGGGCATTTCTCTTTGCATGCCGAAAGCCGTTTCGAATGACTTAATGCGCGCCGCCAAAACGGGATCAGCCGGATGCTGCTGCTGGTGCTTGCGATTGAAACGGTCGATCAAGCCCAGCTCCAGTTCCTGGATTTTTGGCGTGGGCGAGCGCCGAATCAAATCCGGAACCGGCTCCGGCCCAGCCATGACGAGAGTTCCGGAATGGCAGCCCGGCAGAAAATCCGAACTCCACACCTGGCTGCCGGCGTAGGGAAGCTCCGGCGCCAGCACGACGAAGGATGGGAGGTTCTGGTTCACGGTACCCAGCCCGAAACTCACCCAGGAACCGACGCTGGGCCGCTTCACCGTCACCGAGCCGGTATGAATGCCAAGCGTGGCCTGAAAATGGTCGTTGTGGTCGCCCCGCATGGAGCGGATCAGGCAAATGTCGTCCATGCACCCGCGAATGTGCGGGAACAAATCACTCACCTCGGTGCCGCATTCGCCGCCAGGTTTAAAGTCCCAAAGCGGACGCAGGTAGGGCCGGGCGTTCGGCGCTTTCGACATGGGCTTGCCGCCTTCTTCGAACAGTCTTGGTTTTGGATCGAAGGAGTCCATGTGCGAAGTGCCGCCAGTCATGTAGAGGAAAATGACTCGCTTGGCCTTGCCGGGGAAGTGGGGCGCTTTCGGAGCCAGCGGATCGAGCTCGTTGCGCGCCTCATCCGCCAACAACTGCGAGAGAATGCCGGGCAGAACGAGCGAGCCGCTCACCAGCGAGCGAATCATTTGGCGGCGGGAACAGGAGCAATTCACGTGTGGCATACTAAACGTCCCTCAATCGACATACATAAATTCATTGCTGCTGAACAATACCCGAGTGTAGCTGGACAGGGTGGCGCGAGCCTGCTGATCAAAGGGCATTGCGGTTTCCTTCATCGCTCCGCGGCACCGGCTCAAATAATCTTCGCCCAGGCGGATTTCTTCCTTCGTGGCCGGACGCCCGAACACCAGCTTGTAAGCGTAATCAATTCGGTCGGGATCCTCGCGATAAGCCAGCCCGACGCGGACCGCCAGCGCATCGGCCTGCTCGTGGGCGAACGGATCATTCATCATGAACAGCGCCTGGATGGGAGTGGTATTGATCGGGCGTTCGGCAGTGGCCACATTCGGATCGGCGCCGTCAAACACTTCCAGGAACGGCTGCTTTTTGATTCGTTGCTGCATGAGATAGACACCCCGCCGATTGGTATCGTAATTGGCCACAAACGGGCGGTGCTGAGTATAGCGCCACTCGCTCTCAGGCGGAAAAGGATGCGGGCCGCCCATCGTGGCATCGAGCTTGCCACTGATGGCGAGCATGGCATCGCGCACCTCTTCGGCGTCAAGTCGCCGGCGATTAAACTTCGAGAGCAGTTCATTATTGGGATCAATCTCCGCCGCCTTCGTTACCAGAGCAGCCGGCGTGAGTCGGCTCTGAATCGCAGCCGGGACGCCTGCGCCACTGTCACAACTGAGTTGGTAGGTGGCGGAGAGCATCAGCAGCCTGTGCATCGCCTTCATTGACCAACCGCTCTCGACAAATCGGCTGGCAAGATAATCGAGCAACTCCGGATGAGTCGGCGCCTTGCCTCGAGTGCCGAAATCGTTGGGCGTCTGGACAAGTCCCTTGCCGAAATGATGCTGCCAGATGCGATTCACCATCACGCGCGCCGTGAGCGGATTCTTCGCATCGCTGAGCCATTGGGACAATTCGTACCGGCCACTATTCGTCGTCCCCTCAGGCAGCTTTTGTCCGCCCAGAATTTCCAGGAAACCGCGCGGCACTTCCTCGCCCGGCATTTTGGGATCGCCCTTCTTTTGGATTTTAGCGTTGGACGGCCTTGCGTCTGCTACAGCATAAGCCTTTTCAAAGTTGTAGCTCTTGTTCTCGAGAATCCTTTGCCGCGTGCGCGCATCTTCCAACTCGGCTTTCACCTCCAGCAACGTCATGGATTCGAAGAGCTTGACCTGGTCCTTGCGCTCGACCTGCAAAGCCCCCTCTTTCTCCTCCGCTTTGGCTACCGTCGCCTTCTCCAATCGTTCGAGAGATTTTTTCCGCTCCTGCAGCTTTTCAAGTTTGTCGTCCAACTCGGCCAGCTCGGAGGTCTCCTTGAAGTAAGCTTCCGCGTCCTTGGCGGGCGCCAGCGGGATAAAATCTTTCGGATGCTTGTAAATCTCAGTGCCGGGAAAAGCGTAGCGGGTGCTGTTGAAGATACCATAGAGCGCGTAGTAATCGCGGGTCGGAATTGGATCGAACTTGTGGTCGTGGCACCGGGCGCAGTTGATGCTCAACCCGAGGACAGTTTTGCCAAGATTGTCGATGAGATCTTCGATGGTCAGATGAAACTCGCTGGCGCGGGAACCAAACCGGCGCCCGATGGCCAGATAGCCCGTGGCGATGATGGGTTCGAACTTCTCCTCGGTGGCAAGCGAGACGCCTGCTCCACTAACCCCACTGGCGTTCACAGCCAGCAGGTCGCCCGCAATTTGTTCGCGGAGGAACTGGTCGTAGGGTTTGTCCCGGTTGAACGAGTTGATAACGTAGTTTCGATATTTGTAGGCCGTGGGAATGGGATAATCCGAGTTGCAGCCGGAAGTGTCGGCGTAACGCGCCAAATCCAGCCAGTGCCGGCCCCAGCGCTCGCCGTAATGTGGAGAACCCAGCAGGCGGTCCACGACCTTTGCAAAAGCGTTGGGAGACTTGTCCGACACAAATGTCTCGATCTCTTCGGGAGTGGGCGGCAGCCCGATTAGGTCGAACGTGGCGCGACGGATCAAGGTGCGCTTGTCCGCTGGAGTAGCCGGGGCCAACCCTTTCGCTTCCAGTTTGGCGAGAATGTAATTGTCCACGGGACTTTTCGCCCAGCTTCGGCTCTTAACTGCCGGAGGCGGGGAATCTTTGACCGGCTGGAAGGACCAAAATTTCCGGGCCTGAACGAAATCCATGGCGTAGGCCGGCGAGGAGCTGGCGGCGGCATGAATTTCGTTGAGCGGGGCTGGCGCGCCCATCTTGACCCAGGCTTCCAGACTGGCGACCTCGGCGGCAGAAAGCTGATGTTTGGGCGGCATCTGCAAATCCTCATCCGTGTAGCGCACCGCTTGGATGAGGAGACTCTTTTCGGGAGCGCCGGGAACGATGGCAGGGCCGGTGTCGCCGCCTTTGAGCAGCCCTTCGCGCGAGTCGAGCCGGAAATGGCCCTTCAGCTTCCTGGCGTCGGCACTGTGGCACTCATAGCAGCGCTCAACGAGCAATGGCCGAATTTTTTTCTCGAAGAAATCAATCCCCTCGCGATTCGGCTCCTCTGCTGCCGCAAAGACCGCTGTCATTGAGCAAAGAAGTCCCGTCGCCACTGCCAGCCGAAATTTTTGGTTACCTGAACTCATCGCGCCACTGAAATCCAAAGGCTTGGACGGTGTGAAGGCGATTTATATTCTCCAAATCGAACGACCCGTTAAGCTCCCGGCAGGAAATCTCAAAATCCAGCTTCAGGAGCAAACTCTGCCGTCGCGCCTTTCTGGTAAGCCGGAAGTCTCACGCAAAGGACGCCAGGGCCGCCAAGGAAGGAGGCTCGAATTTGGATCAACGAAGGGCCGTTCACCATTCCGTGGGCACCGCCCCCAAAAGGAAATGCCATCTCCGTTGCGTCCTTAGAGCCTGTTTTAAAATTGCGTGGGGTCCTGCGGCGAGGGATTTTGGCTGTGGCCAAGGCGGCGAGGCCGGAGCATCCCCGCAGCGGGCTGTGATGGCCGAGTCAACGCAGGCCGCAGACAAAAGACCCGCCGCCCGG
>JBBRPK010000234.1:0-7018 GCA_038228235.1 Verrucomicrobiota bacterium | reverse complement strand
CCTCCTTCCTTGACCTCGCGCCTGAGCGGCTGCCGCTTTTCTCATCTGGTAGCAGCGGACGTGAGTCCGCTCCATCTTCGAGCGCCGAAGATCAGAGCCGACTCACGTCGGCTGCTACATTACAGGGAAATATCTTCCACGTCCTCCTGCCCGACTCCGGCATGGCCGACTACACCGACAAGGTGGTGAAACAACTCGCGCCCGCCGAGATGGAGCAAATCAAAGAGTGGCGGAAGAAATTCAATCCAGCCTGCCCGACGCCCGGCTCTTTGAACGGGATTGGCAACTCCAGCAGCCGGAACTCTGGCCGGCCGCTGAACACATGGTTCTTTTGCAGAATATACCGCACCACCCCCGGCACGCTCGGATTCGGGTCTTCGTGCTCATGGCTCAAATCCTCGGCGTTCCACGCAAACGAAATACGCACCGAGACAATGATCGACGTGCCCTCTTTCTTGAGGCCGATGTCCGAATACCAAAACCGTCTGCGTCCGCACTCCTTGTCAATCTCGGTGTAGCGCATCGCCCAGGCGTCCCCGTCCTTCGAGAGATAGCTGTCGGTGCAGAGCAACGAGCGCGTCTCGAAAAGGTTGACCCAGTTGCAGCGGAAAAAGAATCCCCCCTTGTCCTTCTTCACCAACCGGTCGGATTCCTTCTTGGCGACCCAGCCGTAAACACCTGCTTTGACGCGCATCATTCCCTCGCCATCCGGGTCGTTCACGCGGAAATTCGTTTGGTAGTTTATGGTTGTATTGTGCATGGTTATTCCCGTTAGTTGACGGCGTTCTGTCGAACTTGCGCGAAGTATTCTGGAGGAGTCATGCGGTTGGCGTTTCCACTCGCGCCATCAAATCCTTCAGTCGGAAGTTGACGCTGGCCGTGGCGAAATCTGGCTCCTGATCAAATGGTTTCATGAGGTAGCGTGGTTTCTCCGCGCCCTTTTCACTCACGAACACCAGGGCAAGGATGTAATCATCCGGCTTGTTCAGCGCGGTCAGACTCGCGGTCAGCAGGCATTGGCATTCATTGGCGTTCATTCGCGGTTCAAGGTTGTTTGTCTTCCGGCAGTGTGAGTTCCACGTGCTCGCGTTCGAGCCAGGCGATGACGGCTTCGCGGAGTTCTTTGCAGAATTCGATCAGTTCCTGCGCGTCCTTGCGGGTGGCCGCGCCGGCGTAATCGTATTCCACAGTGTTGCGCTTGATGCGGCAGGCATCGAGATAATCGGCGTCGGCCTTCCGCTCCGTGCCCAGAATCAGCGGCAACGCCTGCAAGGTGCGGTAGTGCTGGAGCGTTTTCTCCGGACGGTAGCCGGAAGCATACATCAGCACGGTGCAGAGCTTCAGCGCCGCGTTGTAGGCGATGCCAAATTGCCAATCGGCGGAGATGTTCCCGGCGGCGTCCGCCAGGTCGCGCCTCACGATAGCCAGCAGATCCTGGATTTCCTTGGGGCTGGTTTCGTGCGGGCGCAGCCAGCCGTTATGGGCCCATTGTTCCAAGCTCATGTTCCGTTCCTTTCACAAAAAGTTTGGGCGCGGCCAGCACCGAGGTCACAAAATGGTCGCATTCCGCCTTTCGCTTCGCGAATTCCTCCGGCGTCATCACGTGCGGATTGAGCTCGCGCCCCACCCGGTCGGCGATCCCCGAGAGCAGGTTCGTCAGTTTGCGCAGGCCCACTTCGCCGATGACCATCAGATCCACGTCGCTGCCCGCACCGGTATCACCGCGGGCCACCGAGCCGAAGACGAAGGCCAGCTTCACATCAGGGATGTCCAGCGCCGGCTGCAACAGACCGGCCAGGCCGTCGGTCTTGAGCACAAGCGAGCACAAGTCCCGATGGACGGGATGGTCCGGGTTGGCATGGTAATAAACGCGGTTGCCATCCTTGCGGGCAGTGACGAGGCCAACGCGGGTGAGGCGTCGGAGTTCCTGTTGGACGGTGCCTAGTGCCAGCCCTGATCGCCGGACCAGTTCGCGCAGGTGCAATTCCGGTTGACCCAAGCCGAAGAGTAATCGGAGTAGTTGCGCCTTCACCCGCGAAGAAACGATGTCAACCAAGTTGGTCATAATGTTTTGTTAAACCATACAGTTGTGCGGTTATAACGGTCAATCTCCACGATGCACTCGGACGGGTCATCCACCAGCGACGAAAACAACACCGCCCGGCAAGCCGCCAACGGCCGCCGCGCCCACCACAAATGCAACGTGGACGGATGCCCATGCCGGATGGATTTCTCCCGTGCCGCCTCGCGATTGACTTGCCTGCGCGCAGCGCGCAAGCAGGTGTCCTCCAACGGCAGCGCCACTTCGATCAGTTTCTTTCGATAGTTCATGGGGCGGTCGGTTTCAGCGCGAGCAGAAGACGTTCAATTTCGCGGAAACACTTGTCGAACGAGTCACTCCCCCGCGCAGCCATGAGGTCGAACCCGACAGTCAATGGGGCTTGGTCAAGCGTCTCGACGTAGGAATGAATGCCTGTCATGTGCCGGGACAGCCATTCTTTCGCGCCGTGGACATTTTCGGGGTCGGGAGGGCTGGTGAGGTCAGGCGACAGATTGCGCTGACCGCGCAAGGACTCGGCTGCGGCAAGGAACCGAGCTTCGTATTCGTGTTTCGCCAGGGTCAGGCCAATAATGAAGTCGCTGCGTGCCTGCGCAGCTCGTGCGAGGAGGGAAGGTCCAAGTTCGGCTGGACAATCATCGTCGGCATCGAGCAGGACGAAGATGGCGCCGTTGCGCCCGGCCTGGCGGGCCGCCAGTTCAACGGCACGTTCCAGTTCGCCTGGTTTCACGACTTGGTCGCGTTTTACGCGAATTGGGCGCGGGATATGCAGTGATAGTCCCGGCGTAATCAGCGCCCCCAGGCGCCGTATCAGCAACGGCACGGCTTGGACTTCGCCATCTCCTTCCACAATCGAGCTGATGGCCGGCATGGTCACTCGGGCCGGGCGGGGGCGGACGCGAATTCGAGTTCGGCTTCGGAGGTGGGGCCGTCTGTTTCCGGTTCGAGTTGGTTGAGCCGCAGTAGTTCGCCGACGGTGTAAAGCCGATCGTGCAGGACGGAGCGGCCGACTTCGTTGATACGCCCGACGCAAGTCGTACCGTTGGATGAGACGACCGCGAGGATCGAGTCAGGGTCGAGAGACTTGTCGTCGAGCAGGTCCCCACTGTGGCTGGTGACAATGACTTGAGTGGAACTGCTGGCATCACGAAGGCTATCGCGCAGGACACCGGCGGCGGCTGGGTGCAACGCCAGTTCAGGCTCCTCGATCCCGACCAGAGGAATCCGGCCTTTGCCGCCATTGGACGATTG
The DNA here is from genome assembly GCA_038228235.1 of Verrucomicrobiota bacterium. Taxonomy (GTDB): domain Bacteria; phylum Verrucomicrobiota; class Verrucomicrobiia; order Limisphaerales; family JBBRPK01; genus JBBRPK01. The sequence continues at coordinate 3,708 of JBBRPK010000234.1, read as the reverse complement.
GAACAGGGCCACAAGAATACCCAGGGTCCTCAAAGTGCCGTTTGACATGTTGGCCGCAAGGAAGCGCCAGGGGTCGCGCGCCCCCGCGACGCTTTGGCGGAATTCGAGCGTTTCTTTCGGCCCTACGTTTTTGGCTTCAACCTCGCTGATCCCGGGAACGACTTTGCTGAGATATTCCTCGATCCGCTTTTTGGCCGCAGGGTTTTCCCGCGCCATTTTGCTCAAGACACTTGCGAGGTTGGCGCCGTCGCGAGCGAGCAAATCACCGGCGTCCGGGGATTGCAAATCGCGAATGCGGTCCGGGTTGAAACTGTAGAAATTCATGCGGGAGAGCGCTTCGTAGAGAGGGCGGAATGCCGGGTAGCCAGAAATATTAACGAGATAGAGGCGGTCCGCCGAAGCGGCCGGCGGCACGTCCAGGCTGCTATGCCGAACTGTACCGCTTTGAACCTTGAAATGGTCAACATCGACAACTGGCAAATTGTCGCCGCGCGCGATCTCGCACCATTCCTCCTGCACCTCGTAACCGCCTTGCGGACGGGCTCCGATCTGAAATCCATATTTGCCACAAGCGCCATCAGGCATTTGAAAATGAACCTCCAGCGAGAAGTGATTCGGATGCCCGCCGGAGCGGCGTCTCACCTCTTTAATGCCACCGCGGGCGCGCAATGCGTGATCGAGTGAATCACGCAGCGAATCGGCGATGAACCGAAAGCCATCGAGAAAATTGCTTTTGCCCGAACCGTTTGGCCCCACGAGGAACATCAAAGAACGGAGCGGAAGGCTGCTCGCTGCGATGCTCTTATAGTTCCGCATCGTAAACAGGTTGATGAAAATCGAACTCTTCATGTGTTTATTTTCGTGCGTTGCGCGGCATTTTGCGAGTTAATACCAGATGGCCAAATAGCGCCGCCCGGCACGCCGCCAATGGCCGCCGCGCCCACCACAAATGCAACGTGGACGGATGCCCATGCCGGATGGACTTTTCCCTCGCCACTTCGATGAGTTTCTTTTCGTAGGTCATGTTCATTGATTCTCGATCTGTTCCTGCAGCCAGATAGCAGCCGAATCAGCGTCCCGCACATATGTCGGTATCTTCAATGCCGCCTTCAGATTGGGCGCGAACTCCGAAGCGTGGAAGACCTGATTGCGCAAATGCCGCAACGCCTCGAACTTCGCACGCTGGCTGTCATGGCCCTTGAACAATCCCAGAGCCAGTGCGGCCTGGATTTCTTGTCCCAGGGAGGCGCAGCAGAGGCGGTCGATGGCCAGGTTCTGCCTCACCGCCTTCTTCCAACGGCTCTCGATTTGCTCACGCTGCTTCTTGTTCAGATGTCGCACCCATTCGTTTTGGCTTGCATGGCATTTGACTCGAATCCACTCCATAAGCAACAACTCGACCGCCATTACCAAACTGAAAAGCACCGAATACACCGGAAGCCTCTGAATGTCGGAGAGCGTCGCCATTCCTGACACCTTCGTGTCCACGAGCAAGAAGCGGAACCTCTGTTGGTCGGCCGATTCAAGAAAGGACAAGAGGGGAGCGTCTGCTGCCATGAACATGTCTTCCCGTAGTTCGAGCCGACCCTCGCCCCGCACGTACACTCCTTCGATACGGCCGCCCGTTTCGTCGGTCAACGGCACTTGATCGAAGCCTGCCAGTTCTGCGTTGCTCTCGATCTCCTGGCAACGGCAAAGAGTCGCGCACCTCAGATCGGCGCGCCGGGTTGCGATCAATGAAACGGGAATCTCCGACCGGACGGCGGAAAGAAAATCCTTGGCCGAGGTCTTCAGTGGTTTGGAGGCCCAGCGGTGCATTTCATTTCGTTTGGTTTTCATGCTAATCGGAGTGTTCGCGCGGCAGCGCCACTTCGATGAGTTTCTTCTTGTAGGTCATGAGAATTCCATACCGCGTTCAGGTCTGGAGAAATCCATCCTGGTAGCTGCGCTTCAGGTGAGCATAAACAAATTCCCGGAGAATGGTGTCAGAGATTTGAAAGTCTTTGAGCTCTTTCGCCACTTTCTCAATCTTGCGCGAAGCCCATTCTTCGGTTTCCCGCACGAAAGTCGCATAGCCGGACGCCTCGATTTCCTCAGGCGAATACTGAAATCGCAGGCTAAGAATGTCAACGCGCAGGGCGTTCATCGGGAGTTCAACGACGCGGCTCCAGGACTTTTGGATCTTGCATTTGACTGAAGATGACCCGAAGTGAAGGCGTCCGTCTTCAACCTTCACGACCAATGGGTCACCAGCCGGTGGTATTTTAACGAGACCCATGAGGTATGAGCCGGGGATTCTGACTTGGCCCTTCCAGCTGCCTGTGGCGCTGGGAGTGACGGTCATGCCACCGAGCTCGATGTGCAGACAACCGCCGTCGTAGGATAGAACCGCTTCCTCATCGTGCCGGTGCTTGCACAATTTTTTCAGGAGCCGGAAAGCATCGTGCAGCGCCTTTTTGGTGATGGTTAAATTTGCAGTTTCGTTCATAAATGTTCGTCGTGGGTTTCTGATCGGTCTTCCGGTTCGTCCCAGAGCTCGCCCGCCATGGCTGTAACAGAGTTGAAATATTCTGGAGGAGTCATGCGGTTGGAGTTTCCACTCGCGCCATCAAATCCTTGAGCCGGAAGTTGACGCTGGCCGTGGCGAAATCTGGCTCCTGATCAAATGGTTTCATGAGGTAGCGTGGTTTCTCCGCGCCCTTTTCACTCACGAACACCAGGGCAAGGATGTAATCATCCGGCTTGTTCAGCGCGGTCAGGATTTCATTTTTCGTCACGGTCACGGTGTCCGCCCCGGACACTCGGCCTTTGACCTCAATGAATCGCAATTGTCCTGCTTTGGTGTGATTCTCCGGGTAGCGAGATTCAATGTCGTAGCCACGATTTTCCTTCGATACATCGCGGGGCACGAAACCTTGTGCCCGTTCGCACACCATCACCGCTTCCATCGCCAGAAGCTCCACCTCCTTGTTCGCAGCGCCAAAGGTCGGAGATGTCTCGCGCAACGCGGACGCTTCGCCCCCCTCTCCCGTTTGTGCAAACCAGCCTGCTGGAATCACCAGCGCACCACCCAACACTGTCGGAGGACGGGCCGTGATCTGGCGCTCGCGGTTAAGCTCGTCCTCGCGCTTCTGCAGACGCCCGCTCAATTCATCCGCGCGCTGCCGGGCATTGTTGGAATTCAAACTGCCTTTGTTGCGTCCCGCTTCCTCCTGCGCGCGGAGCGTATTGGCGCGCTCATCCCAATGTCGGATTTCTGCCAGCAGCCGTGCTTTCACTTGCATCAGAGTTTTATCAATCAAAGCCTCACGCCGCGATTTCACTTCGCGCAAGTGTTCCGGCACGATGGTCTTGATGGCATGAGCGCTGGCTCTTCCTTCCAATCCTTCGCTCAACCAGCTTTCCCGAAGCAAGGTTTGCGCGGCGGACTTTTGCTCCGTGGTCAACGGCGTGTAATCGAGGTAAGGCGCACAGCCGGCATTGACCAACCCGCCATCGCGGCCCACTTCCACGAATTGCAGACGCCGTGAAATGACGCGGGGGTTCCCAGAAGCATCGCGCCGTCCATCGTAAGCGTCAGGTGAAGTGCCTATTGCGCATCGGCGGGAAAAACTCCGGCGGGGAAAATTCAAAGACTCTTTTTGCGGACCTCGGATTTTTTGGCCTTGGCCCAAGCGGAGGGGGTAATCTGCTGGATTTGGCCGATCT
>JBBRPK010000233.1:0-7042 GCA_038228235.1 Verrucomicrobiota bacterium | reverse complement strand
GGTGGGGGAGCGCAAGGGGGTAGGTCTTCACTACAAGGCTTTGAGCGGTTTGGGCCGGACTAAATCGGCCTATTTGCTAACAAACCCGCGGGTCGCACCCGAGAATTTTTATGAAACCAGGTCCCGGTATCGAAAGTTGGGTTAGGCGAGGAACAGGGCCGTGCTTCATCAGTTGACTTTGGGCTTTGGACTCTGGATTTTATACCAAGGTATGGCATTGAGGGTTTTACTCAGCCCGGACAAATTCAAAGGCACACTCACCGCTCAAGAGGCGGCCCAAGCCATGGCTCGCGGTTGGCGTTCCGCGCGCCCGGCTGACCAATTGGAACTGGTCCCCATCAGTGACGGCGGCGATGGGTTCGGCGAAATCATTAGCAACCTTCTTGACGCGAAAATCCAGACCGCGAGGACAGTCGACGCGGCCCATCGTCCTTGTGAGACATCCTGGTGGTGGCATCCGGCGAGTAAAACGGCCATACTCGAATCCGCGCGCGTGGTCGGCCTGGCTCAATTGCCTCCAGGAAAGTATCACCCGTTCGAACTGGACACGGAAGGATTGGGCACCGTCCTGTTAGCTGCCGCAGAAAAAGGCGCTCTGCAATGCCTGGTTGGAATCGGCGGGAGCGCCACAAACGATGCTGGGTTCGGTTTGGCTCGCGCTCTAGGCTGGCAGTTTTTCAGCAAGCGCGATGAGAAAATTGTCCGGTGGACCGAACTGCGCACTCTCGCGCAGGTGCGACCTCCGGAACGGCTCCGGTTCTTCGAGTCACTGATTGTGGCTGTGGATGTGCAGAACCCTCTCGTGGGCCCGACAGGTTGCACGCGCGTTTACGGCCCGCAAAAAGGTTTGCGTCCGGATGAATTTGACTTCGCGGAACGGTGCCTTGAGCAACTGGCGGCTATCTTGTCCAAAGAGCTGCATATTGATTACGCCCGCCAGCCCGGAACCGGGGCCGCCGGGGGGCTTGGTTTTGGTTTGAGTTCCTTCGCCGGCGCCCAATTGCAACCGGGTTTTGCGATATGCGCTCGCTATGCGGGCCTGGTCGATCGGTTGAAAAATGCCGATCTCGTGCTCACCGGAGAAGGATCCCTGGATCATTCCACAATGATGGGGAAAGGAGTTGGCGAGCTGGGTGAACTGTGCAAACGAGCCCGCCTCCCGTGCATAGGACTGGCCGGTGTGGTGCCCGATCCGGAACAAGCAAAGCGGCTTTTCACAGCAACCTACGCGCTGACACCCGATTTGACGAGCGGCCAGGAGGCGATGAGCCGGCCAGCCCATTGGCTGGAAAAGTTGGCAGCCAAGGCGGCGGGGGCATTTACGGCTTGAGCCGTGGATCCAGAATTCTATCGATGCGCGTTTCCAGGTCTTGAAGGTGAAGAAGCGAAACTCGATCTTTGGTTTTGCTGACGGCCGCTTCGATCGCGCTCAGGACGATCTTCAATTCTCCCCGGGCCAGCGCGGGCAAGTCCGAAGCGGGATCGTTGCGATTGACGTGAGACTCCAAAAGTTCGATATGGGCTCGCTGAAGATTGCGCCGATAAAGATTAATCTCTACGGAGTCTTCGGCCAACTCGTTCCAGATGCCGCCGCGAACGTCACTCAGCATGTCCACCGGCAGGTAGGCCTGTTTCGGCGAATTGTTGGCCAGTTCCGCCATTCGCTTGCAACGCGTGTCATCGATCAATACATTCAAAAGCCGCCGCTGGCTACTGAGGATGCGGTCGGCAGCGCCAGTGGCTTCCAGTCTTCTTAGGATGCCTGGCGCCAGAAGATAGTCGGGGGTTTGGAAGGCATGCCGGTTGAGGAAGGCGACGGCCTGGCGCTGTCTGTCGGAGCTCACGGGATCATAAATGTGATCACCCTGGCCGTACCAAACGTTATTCATGACCATGCCTCCCAGTTCATTGGCAACATGCTCCAACTCGAGATCGCGCTGATGCAGCAGTTGCGTGTACATGTTGCTCAACAACTCATAGTCCTCGCCTTCGTTACAGGTGGCGCTGACCAGAAAACCCGCCACCCGCGCGATGTTGGTCAACCCCAGTTCGGACGCCCGGAGCGGATCGGAGCCCAGGTCTTCTGTTTGTTGGGATGGATCCAGGGCCGCGTTCGGATCGCCAAAACGAAGTTTCGGATCACTCACCTGACGCGCCGCAATCGCGTCCAGCAGCGGCTTCTCCTGGAGATGATTGGTGGCCCCCTTGAATTCCTTATAGCCCCATTCCAGCGCAAAGTAATCATAGGGGCCAATGATCGGAATTAGCCGCGCGCCATCGCCCAGTTGCGCCACGTAATTGAAACGCCCGTAATCCATGATGGAAGCTTCCACGCCATTTTTTTTGGTGAACTCCGCATCGCGCAATTGCTCCACAGTATAGGAAGAACTCGCCTTCATGTTGTGCGGAAATCCCAGGGAATGGCCGACTTCGTGTGTAATGACATAGGCGAGCAATTCCCCCTCCAAATCGTCCGGAAGAGGCAGCTTCTGCGCGCGAGAGTCCAACGGCGAGACCTGCACAAAATACCAATCCCGCACCAGTTTGAGGATGTTGTGATATACGATAATGTCCGCTTCCAGAATTTCGCCGGTGCGTGGGTCATGCACATGGGGGCCCATGGCGTTTTCGATCAGCGAGGGCATCCACATGATGGTGGAGTAACGGGCATCCTCAGCGTCCCAATTGGGGTCTTCCTCCTCCCGCGGAGGATCTTTGGCGAGAATCGCATTTTTAAAACCCGCAGCCTCGAAGGCCGATTGCCAGGCTTCGATTCCTTTTTTCACCCAGGGACGCCACTTATCCGGCACCCCGCGCCCCACGTAAAAAACAATCGGTTTCTTCGGCTCAGAAACCTCGGAGTCGGGATTCTTTTTCTCCAGCCGCCAGCGATTGATATAGCGCACTTCTTTGACCCGGTGGTCCGAGGCCGCGAAATCCTCAAACGTCGTGTTGAAAAATCCCACCCTGGCATCGCGCTCCCGCGGGCGCATGGGGATTTCCGGCAGGCGCACCATGCTATGGTGCAGCAAAACGGTCACGCCGCTCTGGGACGGATCGCGCCGGCTGCGTCCGGGTGGGGTATTGTTGCCACTGGGAGGTCCCGCGAGGGTATAAGTCACCAACGCCTTGGTCTCAATGTTGTCGGGAAAGGTCTTGAGGCGTTCTATGAAAGAGCGCCCCTTGTCTGCCCCAGAGGCGTTCAGCCGCGTTTTGGCGCTAAACTCCGGCACATCCGATGTGAACAGATCCGTCACTTCAATGACTGCCGCTTTGTTCGTGCCCCAGGCCGCGACCGGCATTTTCCGAATGATTGGTTCCAGCGAAGTGGCCTCGACTGAATGACGAACCGAGTCAGGCCCCTCGGCACGAATGGCGTACTTCACATCCCGCAGCAAAACATCCTTGTCCCTCAACTCCCATCGCACCACCCGATCGCCCACGGGACTGCCGCCATAACCGAAGCCCGCTTGGGTGCGCTCGATTTGAGTGACCCAAAGGAACTCCTTTCCGAACTCGTTGGTGGGAATTTCAAAATAGAACTTATCTTCCACGTGATGAACCGTGAACAGACCTTTATCAGATTTTGCCTCTTTCGTGATTACCTTGCTGTACGGCTTGATGGGCTCCGGTTTCTTTTCCTCTTCGGCCTTCTTCACCTCGTTGGTTTTGGGAGGCGTTTCGGCGTTTTTAGGCGGCTCCGGCTTTCTCCGCCGCGGGAGATCCATCTTGCCAAGGGCCGGGCCAATAACCACGAAGCCAAGCGCAAAAACCAGACTGCGAAACAAGTTTGAGGTCATGCGCTGCATCTAACAGATCGAACCACCCTGTTCAAGAACTAAACAAATGGCCGCCGTCACTGCCCCCCACGCCTCCCTGCCCAGGTCTTCGTTTCCTTAGTGGTCTTCTGTGCGCATTGCCTCATCGACCGCTGCCTTTGAACGCGCCCACAACAGGGTAGCTCCAGCGGTTGCCGGCGCGCGCTCGCGCATAAACCTGCATCGGCTCCGTTAACGAAATTGGCGAGTCGTAAGCATGGGCTTTGGCAGACACAGAGCCGCCAGCCGCCCGCGGATCTGTCCCGTCTAAAGTATAGAAAATTTTTCCCGCCTTGGCGCGCAACGTTACGGCGCCGGCAGGGTCTTTGGAACGATTCTCAAGGGCCAGTGTGGGAGCTGTGACGAACTGCTTGTCAATCCAGGCCAGACGGTTTTGGATCCATTGTTTCATCCAGGCCACCTCGTCCTCGAAGGTCTGGCCGACGTACCAGTTCGGATGCACATAACGGCCAAGAATGGGCCAGCGTTTGAAGTTTCTCGGCTGAGATTCGTGCAGCAAGGCAGCCAATTCATCAACTCGCGCCAGGATGTTGGACGCCGCCAAAACATTCGTGCGCAGCCCCCCCCAGCGGTCGATATACTTTTGCTCGAAATCTGGATCTTCAAAAAGCCTGCTGAACCAAAGATATTCGCCGTCATACAGTTGGGTATGGTACCACTCTTCGGGCATCCAGCCTTGCTTGCCGTTGGCGTTGCCAAAGCTGAGGTTCCAATCCCAAATTGGTTCCATTTTTATTTTGCCCCCGCGATCCTTTTGCAAGTAATTGCTGAAACGGATGCCATCCACGTTTTTGGTCACCTCTACAATCCAATGCTGGTCGATGAATGAATCGACATCGATATAAGCGGGATAGCCCCGGATTGGATCCCTGAAGTTGGGGCTGTGCAGAACGCTCTCAAATTGATTCAGATGCCGGGTCAGCCAGACTTTTTGCGGTGGGGTCATCTCTTCCCCTTTAGGCTCGACGTAAAAGAATTGACTCCCTCGGCTGGTGATAAAGCCCGGCTTGCCTTTATCGGAGTGATCCTTCTTAAAGATGTACCCTCCAGTGATGTTCGGTTCGGCGTTGTCCTGCGGTTCCAACTTGGCGATGTTGACCCGGCTCTTGCCCCGCTTGATCCGCTCCTCGAGCACGTAAACACCCATGTAACTGCGCCAGGAAAGTTTGCCCCCGGCGCGGGTCACGAACAGTTCAACAAATTTGGTGCGTGGGGCGTAATGGCCCATTTTGGCGCTCAGATCATAAGCCAGAACATCGCGCATGAGCGTTTTGTCCGGATAGGGCGCGTATAAAATCCACTCCGAGTCTTTTGGAAAACCAAGAAAGGACACCTTCACCGGGCTGCCCGCGTCATCCTTGACGTGAAAAGTGAATGAATTCTTGCGATACTCCAATGAACTGCGGCCTCGAACATGAAGGGTGCCCCGCCCATTGAAATCGGCTGCGCCCGCCAGGAAACAGCGGCGACCGGACGGTTTGAGAAACGTCGCCGAGACCGGCGTTTTAACGTCGCGAGACACATAGCCTCCGAAAGTGTTAAGAACGACCAGCGGCAAATTGGAACTGAAATTAAACAGACTCTCATCGAGGCGTGTGTAGGTCTCGGAAAGTGTTGGCCCCGGCAACAAACCTGGCGTGAAAACCTTGGCTTTCAACAGTGTGGTGCTGGTGATGAGCAAAGCCTCCGAAAAAAGCGGGGACGCCGCAGTCGGTTCGGAACCATCCAGCGTGTAACGAATCATTACCCCGGTTCCACTGCCCGTGAGCCGCACTTTGATATCATTCGTAAAAATTCCGCCCGCCTGGGAAAATTGCGGCAACGGAGAAATGCCTTTCTCCGTCCCCTTGGGGGCGGCGGCGGCGATGGTTAGCAGCGCAAGCGCGACCGCCAGGAGCGAGGCCCGCTGGGTTGATGAGCGCAATGAGTTCATCCTCGTTCTCTGGCCAATTGAAAATTTTTGGGCATGACGCGCTGACGATAGGGCACCGCGTGTTCTTTTCAATGTTGAATTTTCTCCGTGGCAACCACATTTTTCGTGCGCTCAGAAACCGAGTCGTTAAACTCGGCTCAATGTCCGCGTCGTATCATCAGCTCCTCGAGGCCACGATCCAACATTTGGAAAACCTAAAGGCGCGCGGAGCCCGCTTCGTGCCGGTTTCGCCAGACGCGTTGAGTGCTTTGGCTTGTCCACCTCCGATCTACCTCCAACCCGCCAGCGATGCCCCAACAATCCAGTCAGAACCACATCCCGATCCGTCCATTAATCCCATACCACTACCCGAAAAACTGATTAACCAAGGACTGCCGCTCCCGGTTGGTTCTCCACCAGGGAGCGCACCGCCCGTGCCCCTGCTCACTCCTGAGTCGATGGCGAAAACGCAAGCCCTTGCTGAGCTGCGCGAGCGGGCAATGGGATGTGTGAGGTGCCCGCACTTGGCTGCTTCGCGCAAACAGGTCGTTTTCGGAGTGGGCGATTTCAATGCTTCACTCATGTTCATCGGAGAAGCGCCTGGGGCCGATGAAGATGCTCAAGGCGAGCCATTCGTGGGCAGAGCAGGTCAATTGCTGACGCGGATCATCCTGGCCATGGGTTTTACACGCCAGACGGTATATATTGCGAACATCGTGAAGTGCCGCCCAGATACCCCTGGCCAAACGGCTGGGAATCGCAAGCCTACCATCGAGGAGATGGAAACCTGCATCCCCTACTTGCATCAGCAAATCGATTTGATCAAACCGAAGGTCATTGTCGCCCTGGGCGCCACTGCGGTGGACGGATTGCTCGGCAAGAGCCTTGCAATCAGCAAACTGCGCGGCCAATGGCGGAGCTATCGGGACATCCCGTTGATGCCCACCTTCCATCCTTCCTACCTCTTACGCCCAGAGACAGCGGGCCAAAAGCGCAACGTGTGGGAGGACATGTTGCAAGTGATGGAAAAACTTGCCCTCCCCATCAGCGAGAAGCAGCGCAACTTTTTTTTGAAAGCATGACGAGGAAGGGGCAGGCCTGTTGCTGTCACATTGTATGCATATGGGAGTTTTCCGACAAGCGCAGTGGGGTGTAATTAAAAGTGGGTGAGGTTAGTTCCACAAAGATTCCCATTGCTGGTTGACTCTGAGGACCCGCAGGTGTGCTATCTGATCAGCGTGGTCGACTAACCAGGCTGCGCCAGCCTTTTTGAGGCGGGCCTGGAGCACAT
>JBBRPK010000232.1:0-7122 GCA_038228235.1 Verrucomicrobiota bacterium | reverse complement strand
CGGGAGCAAGCTCCCGCACTGCAAACGCTCCGCGACCCCCATCCCGCATCCGGAATCCGCCATCGTGAAAAATGAACTGCATTAACGAGCAGCGCTCCGAGTTGGGCTCCGATTGCAATCCACGCGTCCGCGATGAAGATACGAAGACGGAGGACGGAGGACCGAGGGCAGCGATCCGGGATGCGAGATTCTGGATGCAGGATAGAACAAAGCGGGAGCAAGCTCCCGCACTGCAAACGCTCCGCGACCCCCATCCCGCATCCGGAACCCGCCACGTGGCCTTGATGCTTTCATCACCTCCCGAAAGCTGCCGCGGCCGTAACGGCGCGCCGGCAAACCGCCGCCATTCTCCGTTGCCCCCTCGTAGCGGCGTCTCGGCAGAGCGCCGCACTATTCTATCCTCCGAGACGCCGCTGCGTTTTTAATCTGCGGCTTTCTGCCGAAAGCCGCTACGGTCGCAACATGAAACCCGCACCGGTGACGCAGCAGCCGGAATGGCATCATCTACCGCGACTCGCCCCGGAATTTTATCGCGCCTTCGCCGGCGTGCTTTGGACCACCACCCTCGAACGCCGCGCTACCGGCTGGCTGGACGACCGCTTTCATCTCCACTTCCGCGAGTTGCTCCTGCACGCCGCCGCGCGCGAAGGATTGTTTTGCCCCGTCTATGTCCTCATGCCCGACCACGCGCACCGCGTCTGGATGGGCCTGCGCGTGGACAGCGACCAGCGCAACGCCATGAAGTTCCTCCGCAAGCGCCTCGCGACGGAACTGGCCCGCCGCTCGCGCACCGGCGTGGAATTCGAACTCCAAAAGCAATCGCACGACAGCGTGCTGCGGGAACGAGACCGTGTGCGCGGCGCGTTCCAGAAGACCTGCTTCTACGTTCTCGATAATCCGCGCCGGAAGGAACTCGTGGAACACCCGCGCGACTGGCCGCACCTGAGCGCGGTAGTTCCCGGGTATCCGTTCCTGCATCCGCTCGCGGAAGATTTCTGGGAACAGTTCTGGAAACTTTACGCGCAGCAGCGCCAGCCAACTCCCCCGTAGTCTCGGCAGAGCGCCGCATTCCTTTCCTTCGATGTTTCAGATGGCGGCTCTCTTCCGAGGAGCCGCTACGGCGCACCCGTGGGGGGGTAGAACTCGTCCTCTTGAGCCTCGGAAGGAATGGCGAGGGGACGGGAACTTGCCTAAAACGCCGCCACATCCTGCATCCCTTATCCTGCATCCGCCACCCCGCATCCCGCATCCTTTTCCAACTCTTCTTTGGCCAAATGATGCCGTTCTTTGAACATCGAGTAAACCAGGCCCCCCACCAGACTCCAAAAAAGACTGCCTGCGTAGGCCAGCAGCGAAAGAGAGAGCGCGGCGGTGTCCGGCACGCCAAGGGAGGACTCGGCTAGCATAAAAACAAACAGATTTTCACGCACGCCCAACCCGCTCGGGGTAATGGGCAGCGCAGAAATGCATATGATCATCGGCACGGCCACGAACAGCACCACTGGCGGAATTGTCAGACCCAAGCCCCGGCTCAATACCAAGACCTGGAGGACGCAGATCGCGTTCAAAATCATGGAAACGCCCAACGTACGGGTAACAAAAAATGGCTCGCGCCCAAACTTCCGGCAGGAATCAAGCGATCTCTCCACCCATTCGCCTTTGGGCAAGCGGCGCAACCAGTTTCGCGCGCCGGACCAGCCCCGGCTCACACCTCCCCAAAAGGCAACCACCACCACCACGCTGCAAGCGGCCAGCATGGCCAGGATGAGCAACGCCAGCGAACGGAATTGGGAATGGCTGAAAAGCAGTGTGAGGTTGGGCAGCATCATGAAGCCGGCGAACAGCAGCATTGCCCACAGGCCAAGCAAACGATCTACAAATACCGTCACCACTGCCTCGGTTTTTTTGTGATGCGTTTCGCGAGCGGCATAATAGGCTTTCATCAGGTCACCCCCAGTCGATCCGAGCAGGAAGGAGTTAAAAAAATGCGCGACAAAAGATATCTCTGCCGTGCGGCTCCACGACAAATCGAAACCCTGAACCCGCAAGACCATGCGCCAGCGCGCAATTCCCAGGAGAATGGTCAGGCCCATCAGAACCACCGACAAGCTCAACGCGGTCGGACCGATCATAGTCAGAGTACTCCACAACCGAGGGGGGCCGTGCAGCCAGGCCGCCTGGGCCTGTTCGGACCACGAATACTTCTCCCATAGGTTTGCTCCGATGCTGGTGCGGGCTTCTTTAAGAAAAATGGCTTGAAGAATCCACCCAAGCAGCAGCAGGCACAGACCCAGACGCCAGCTTGCGTTCCAGATTTTCCGGCCTGCGCTCACTCTTGGCCCCAAACTGCCTTGAGATGAGCAATGCCAGCTTTGGCTTCCTCGGGGGTAAGTGAAGGGCTGAATTCGAACACCTTGAGATGTTCAGGCTTCACCATGGGCTTGAGCGCAGCAAAATCAATCATGCCACTCCCTGGCGCCCGGTGGTCGCGCCCTGGGAACTGCACATCGTGAACGTGGAAGCCGTAAAGGCGGTCCGCCAGAGATTCAAGATGCATGGCATGATGGATAAAGCCGAGGTTTTCCTTAATTTGGGCGTGGCCGGTGTCATGCCAATAGACCACCGCAGGCGAGGTAAATTCCTTGAAGAAAAACGAGAAGTCGCTCTCGAAAAGAATCTCTTCCAGGGCCTCCCGGTTTTCGATGCCCAGCTTAATTCCGCGCGGTTCGGCCTCCGCGACGAGCCGGCCCAACATCTCGTAGGCTGCGGCCATTGCTTTTTCCTTTTTTTCCTCGCGTTTTAAGGCCGCCTCTTCGCACAGCTTTTCGTATTTGGGAGTGCCCTTTTTTCCTTCCTTTACCAGGTCAAGGAGCTTGTCGGTGTAATCCTTCATCTCGATGCAACCCATGTGGAGCACCACCAGCGGAGCCTTCACGCGCGCCGCCGTCTCAATCGTTTTGAGGGTATGCTTAAAAGCGTTCTCGCGCTCGCGAGGATTATCGGAGGTGAATTTAAAGATGTTCGGCGCGGCGTGTTCCACGCCCATCGGCAGAGGGCAAAAGTTATGCAGGCTTGAAATCTTCATCTCGCCGGCATCCACGACCTGAAGGATTCCCGGCAAAAGGCTGATGCGGACACCGTGGCTCAATTCTGCGTATTCAAAGCCCAGCTCGCGAATCTCGCGCAGCATGGCCGCCCCATCCGTGTGGCGATGGGAATTCCAGCAAGTCGAGAGGGAATACATTGGGGCTAAGAAGAATGTTAGAATAAAAGCCGAGTGGAGCTGAGATAGAAACTGCACCCGGCCTGAAGCATTTAAAAGGCTTTCTATAAATCCGCGTAACGGGCAGTCAACATCGCCGAAAACCGCGCGGCTTTCATCTTGCGGCGCTTTCGCTCGCTTGGCTTCTCAAAATGCCGATGATTGCGCACTTCTTTCAAGGTGCCTTCGCGGTCGATCTTTTTCTTCAATCGCCGGAGGGCCTTGTCCACTGATTCGCCTTTTTTTAATTTGATTTCAGTCAATTTTATTCACTTCCTCTCTGGGGCTAGCCTTTGCCAGCCGTCGAACGCGCCGAAGCGCCAGTCCGATGCCGCCAGATTAGTTTTCCCCGAAGAGCCTGTCAATTGGCAAAAATGCGCGAAACTGGCTTGCATTGGCGGGTTTCTACCCGCATCGTTCGGGCATGGCATTACCGACCGAACCGGTGACCTTGTCCACCGAACAACTGGAAGCTTTGCACCGCAAACTTTCCACCCTGCGCCATGACATCAATGGCGATTTAGCCCTGGTCGTCGCAGCGGCGGAGCTGATTAAGTTGAATCCAGACCTCCTCCAGCGCATGCTTTCCACGCTTCTCGAACAACCTCCCAAGATCCGCGAGAAACTGGATCGGTTTTCGCTCGATCTGGAGAAGACCGTTGGGATCAGCCGTTCCTAGGCGCAAGGCTGCAGTTTGAAATAGCGCGCCAGCGAGGATGAAACTCCCGGCGCCACGGAGCGCGGACTTTTAGTTCGCCGTCTTCCCTCCATGAACCTCGTAGCAGCCAATGTGAATCGGCTCACCCTTTTCCGGAAAAAGATCAGAGCCGATTCACATCGGCTGCTACGAGTAGGGGGTTCAAGGCCGCAAGTTGCGTCGAAATTTGGAGCAGGAGGCTGCCCAGGAACGCCGAAGCGGACTGAAGTCCGCTTCACTACTCCCAGCCTTTCCGCTTTTGTCCAAAGCATTGTTCTGCCATGCTGCCCACCGCATGGAGCCAACGGATGCGGAGCTAATCGCGGCGGTGCTTGGAGGCGATACCGCCAGCTTTGAGCCCTTGGTCAAAAAATATTCTCCGCGCCTTTTCTCTACCGCCCGCCGCTATGCGCGGCGCGAAAGCGAAGTGGAAGATATTGTCCAGGAAGTCTGGACGAAAGCCTTTCAAAAACTAAGCAGTTTCCGCGGGGAAGCCCCGTTTGAACATTGGCTGATGCGCATGACGGTGCGGACTTGTTATGATTTTTTGCGCAGTCACCAGCGCAACCGGGAACTCAGTTTTTCCGAGCTCACCGAAGCCGAGACCGCCTGGCTGGAGCGCTTCGTTGCCAATCCAGCTCAGGCCAATGAAGATGCCGCCGCCGCGAGAGAGTTGGTGCAACGGCTGCTGGACCAGCTTTCCCCCTCCGCCCGGCTGGTCATCAACCTCCTGGAAATCGAAGAATGGTCGGTAAAAGAAATTGCTCAACTCACGGGCTGGTCGGTATCGCTCGTCAAAGTTCGGGCTTTCCGCGCCCGTGCCGAGATGCGAAAATGCCTGGCGAAGATTACAACCGGCAAATACTTGTAACCAGTGCAGATGGCAAGTCGTCTTAGATATTGAGTTGTTTTAATGAATCTTTCGGCGCTAAGGGAAAAGCTCGTCGCTGTTGCCCGGTCCAATCCACCGGGCGATAAGGTGCCCTACTCCTTTGAAAAAAGGGTCATGGCAAACTTAGCCTCTCTTCCCAGGGTCGATGAGTGGGCCTGGTGGGGCAGGGCCCTCTGGCGCGCAGCGGCCGTCTGTGCAGGTGTGACTTTGCTCCTGAGCGCCTGGTGCTTCATTGCTCTCCCGGGGCACGCCGCGGCGGATAGCGCCGTGAATCTTGAAGACACAGTTTTTTCTTCCGTCAATGGAGCAGACCTCACCTGGTGAGCTTCGGGAAAGTCATCCTGGTCATTCTGGCGACGCTGGTTATTTTCAGCACGGGACTGATCACGGGCTTCATTCTGTTAAAGCAAATCCCCCAGCCGCCGGCAGCGGCTAACCTCCCAATGCTCCCTGCCCAAGGGCTGGGTTGGCAGCAGTTTCTCCATCGCATTCGAGGGGAACTGGATCTCACTCCGGAACAAGACCAACGGATTAGCAGCATCCTCCGCGACAGCCAGGACCGGACACGAAACCTGGCGCGCGCCGAGATGGGCAAAGTGCGCGAGCAGATCCGCTCAGAACTAACGCCCCCGCAAATCGAAAAATTCGAGCGGCTTATCAGGGAACGCCAGCGCCGGATGCAGGAGATGCGTTCCTTTGAGAACCGTCCCCTTCTCCGCTCCAATGACGCCAGCACGCTCGGAACCCTGCCTCAGAAGGGCACGACGAATTAACCGAAGCTGGCCGGGACAGACGCTATAGCCTAACTGGCAGGCTTAGCATCACTGGCGGTTCTGCAACATAATAAGTTCAGATTTGCCCAGTCAGTGTTCTGAAAGCCGGCGTTGCCGGGAATCATGTAACCAAACTCGGGCACTGGCACTCCAGGGGGGTTAAACAGAAGCCCGGAAGAATTCTTTTTGATGGTGGGTAGCCTCAGCTTCGCCAGACTGCCTTCGGTTTCAATTTGTATTCAAGTCCAGAAAAGTTATTATACGGTATAGACGAAAAGCCTTTGCATGAATGCTGGCCAACTGAAATCTATTCTGCTCATTCTGATCTGCTTAGCTGTCGGCACGCACCGGGCGGAATCGTCCAAGTCCCACGCTGCCAAAATAAAGGAGATGGCTCCGGGTGTTTTGCAAGTTGGGCGCATCACTCACCAGCACATAACAGAAAGTTCCGGCTTGGTGGCCAGCCGCGAATATCCCGGCGTTTTTTGGACTCATAACGATGGTGGCGGTTTCAAAAAGCAAGTCCTCTACGCCATTACCCGCGAGGGCAAATTCGTCGGGGAATTCCGTGTGACAGGCGCTCTTCTTCACGACTGGGAGGACATTGCTATCGATGGCGAGCGCCATTTGTTCGTGGGGGATCTCGGAAATAACAATGCGCTTCGGAAGGAACTGGCCGTCTATGAGCTGGCCGAGCCGGACCCGAAGGCCTCGCACACTTCGGTCAAAGTCCAGCGCAGCTGGCAGCTCCGCTTTCCACAGGCCCCGTTTGACTGCGAAAGCCTTTTCGTGTGGCGCGGTTACGGCTATGTTATTTCCAAGGTCTTTAACGACCAGCGGGCGGAGATTTATCGCTTTCCCTTAACCGAGCAAAAGGAGCCTTCCATCCTCGAATTAGTCATCCGGTTGAAGATTGATTCCCCGGTGACCGGCGCGAATATTTCGGCGGATGGCAAACTATTGGGCGTGGTCTCCAAGGCTGGCGCATACGTCTATCGAATCGATGGGGAGGTTTCCAGGGCCGCTCGTCAAAAGCCTTTCCAGACGAAGTTCAGCCATCAACATATCGAGGCCTGCTGTTTCGTGCCTGATGGGATGTTAGCCACCGCTGAATCGAGGGAAATCTATCTGTTCACGGACGAAGCCTTCCATCCCCCCAATAAATAGAGAGAAGTGGGCCGCCATCCATGTCGATCGGAGCGCACCGTCGGGCAACACCACGAAGAGGAAGCGTTCTTGCCGAAAGTGATCGCCGAACCTTTTTATTGTCGGGGCGGGTACAAAAGGAGACAGGCGGGAGTTCAAAAGGAGACAAGTGGTTTGCGTATGGGAACTGTCCCTTGGTCGAGGGGCTGAGGAGGCCGGAGCGTAGCGGAGGCCGACGAAGCCCCTCGACCAAGGGACAGTCTGGCATCATCCTGAGTTTTGAAAAAAAACAACTGGCCAAACGTCTCACTAACCCCTTCCTCCAACACATCCTCCAACAGTTTAACGACGG
>JBBRPK010000231.1:0-7175 GCA_038228235.1 Verrucomicrobiota bacterium | reverse complement strand
GACAAAAGACCCGCCGCCCGGAGGGTTTTCGGGGAAAAGGCCGACTGGCTTCGTTGCTCCTCGGTCGCAGATCGCTGGCGGATATGCTCCCCTCGTCGCGCCTCGCCATCCGGCCTTTTCCCCGAAAACAGGACCCCACGGAATTTTCAAACAGGCTCTAAGCAATTTTCCGGCGGCGCGCCCGGACACCATACACGTGTCCCCGGAGTTAGGTATCCACCCTTCCGGGTGTCCGCTAGTTCAACAGCAGTGCAGCCGGCCCGTGACGGGTTGGCCCACCAAGCCAGGCCGCCCGAGCCCGGGGATTTGCCAGCAATCGCGCGAGAGTTCATCCATATGACCCATCAGATCGAGCAACCGCTCCCTCTGGGCTTCGAACAACCCCGGATTTTGAAGCGCGCACAAAAGTGTGAAACGCGTCCGCCATCGCCGGCCAAGATGCCGATGCAACCATGCGGCCAGCACTAACCCTTCATAATGGTGGAAGTTTTCCCGTAACGCAGGACGAACCAGCCGCAAGGCTTGCCGGCTCAGACCCGCGCGCGCTGCCCCATAGGCTGGCCGTAAACCAGGCTCCGGGTCCGGCCCGCTGGGCGGCTCCATGAACACTGTTAGGGCCGCCGCCAGATAAAAACTTAATGCTGGCGTCCACATGCCGGCTAACACGGCAATCGGCAGCAGAAAACCGAAAAAGCTGAAAGTATTGTGTCCGCTCCCGGCAAAGGTGAGATCAAGGGGCTTGCCTATTCCCGACAGCAGCCAATAAATCAGCGCCCCTGAAATGGCGATGCGAACCAGGCGGTGCTCACGCAGTTCCATAGGATGCGTAATCACCCAGAAGACACAGAGCGAACTCAATCCCATGCTCCAAAACCCCGCCGGCGTCGGAAGGTTCGCAACCAGAAACTCGCGGCTGAAGATTTTTAGGGTTCCATCCGCCAACCAGCCCGGAAGTTTGACATGGCCCGACCAGAGGCCACCGGCCAAAGCCAACCCCATAGCGACAAAAACGACGTAACAAATAAACGGGCGGTTTCGCGGAGCGAAGACCTTTTGCAGCCGCTTCAGCCACGGCAGAAACAATTCATGAAATTTTAGGACGGCCATCATCCCCGCAGTACTCTGAACACTCATTTGCTTGATCTTTCGCATTCTCAGGAAGACAGAAGCCGGCCCGCAACTCGCTTCATCCGCTCCTCAGGAAAAAGTGGATTTTGGCGTTGCGAGGGCAGGCAGAATTGCTTCTCGACCTGGTTTTGTGGGTTCTTCGCGAGAGTGCTCTCCATCGCTCCCAAAGTCAAGCTCAATAGTTTTCCTTCTTTGTCCGCAAGGTGCTTTGGGCGCCTCTGGACACGCCGCCGTCCGAAGGAATCCGGGAGGGGTGGGCGAGAATAGCCCAAGATCTCCTGATCCGGTGGAATTAGGTTTGCTGAATTTTGCAACACCTGTAGAACGAAGAAACGCACATCGTCTGGCCCTCGCACTTTCTCGCCCGCCAAGTCCGCCCCGGCGTTTTGGGCCGGGCAGGCAATCATCTTGATCGTGTCCACGAAGTGCTTGGATCCTGTGGGCAAACGAGGGAAACGCTCCTCTGGAGGCAAGTCTTTGAGGGTTATTTTTTTAGGGGTGGTTCGGCGCTGCCCCTTTAATTCGATCAACTTTGTTTCCCGTTGACGGATTGCGTCCAGCAACTGGCCCTGTTCCTTTTCGAAGGCGGCGACTTGCTCGGAGGCGTGGGCGGAGCAAGCCTTGGCGATGACTTGCAAGAACGGAGCAAAGGAGATAAGGGAGTGTGACCAGCACGCCGGGCGCGCAAAGAGACGAGGATGAGTTTAAAATGGGTTGCGTCTCGGCTGCAGATGCGCAGTTGGATTTACGTGTCCAATCTGCCGAGGGAAAAGCCAAAAAAAGCATCAATGAGGCCGCCGACCGATATCGCTCAGTTTCAGGAATTGTTCCTCAGTCAAAATCGGAATGCCTAGTTGCTGGGCTTTGGCGAGTTTTGAACCGGCGTCCTCCCCCGCCACCACATAATCGGTATTTTTGCTCACGGTTCCGCTGACCTTGCCGCCCAGACCTTCTATTTTTGCCGCTGCCTCTTCCCGTTTCAGAGTTGGCAAAGTTCCGGTGAGCACAAAAGTCTTCGCCGCCCACGGACCCGGAGCCGCTCGGGGCTTATAAAGCTCCGAACGGAAGTTGAGCCCGGCTTGGCGCAATCGCTCCATCAGGTTTTTGTTGACCGCATCGCGAAACCACTGAAAGACACTATGCGCAATCACTTCGCCGATTTCATCTGTCTGGGTTAGTTCTTCTTCGCTGGCGCGCGCCAAATCCTCCAGGGTTGCAAAATGGCGGCCGAGAGCTTTGGCTCCTCCCGAACCCACGTGCAAAATGCCCAGCCCGAAAATCAATCGCCATAAGTCTCGCTTCTTGCTCGCCTCAAGCGCGTCGAGGAAGTTTTGGGCGGACTTCTCCGCCATCCGTTCCAAGGTCGCGACCTGTTCCAGGGTAAGCGAATAAAGATCGGCCATGTCCCTGGCCAAACCGCGATCAACCAGTTGTCGCATAAGCACTTCGCCGCCGCCTTCGATGTCCATCGCTCCGCGCGCGCACCAGTGCTCGAGGCGCCCGCGAACCTGCGCGGGACACGCTAGATTCGCGCAGCGCCAAGCCACTTCCTCGCCAGTGGAACCACCGCGCGAGATTGCCCCGCCGCAGTCCGGACAACGCTTGGGAAATTCGAACGCCTTTTCACTGCCGGTGCGCTTGCGCACTACAACCCCCACCACTTCCGGAATGACTTCTCCCGCCTTTTGAATCGTGACCGTATCACCGATGCGCACACCGAGCCGCCGAATCTGGTCTTCATTATGGAGGGTGGCGCGCTTCACGACCGTGCCCGCCAAATGCACGGGCTCCAGTTCGGCGACCGGCGTCAAAGCGCCTGTTCGTCCTACCTGGACCGTGACACGGTTCAGTTTTGTTTCAGCCTGTTCACTCTGGTATTTGTAGGCGATGGCCCAGCGCGGCGCTTTGGAGGTCACGCCGACCTTGTCCCGCAGCGCACGAGCATCCAATTTGATGACGGCGCCATCGGTCTGATACCGGAAATCATGGCGCAGTTTGTCTAATTGATCGATGGCTTCGATCAGTTCCTGCTCGTGCCGGCAACGCCAGGTCTTTTCTGGTGTTTTAAGCCCCAGGCCTTTGAACCAATCCAGCACTTCGCTATGGCGCGCTGGCTGCTCGCTTCCTTCCAGGTGGCCGAGGCCATAAAGCACGACCTCCAATCCCCGCCGCGCCACAATTCGCGGGTCGAGTTGCTTGAGGGAGCCGGCGGCGGCATTGCGCGGATTGGCGAAGGGATCCTCTCCAGCCGCCACCCGTTCGGCATTTGCTTTCTTAAATTTATCCAACGACAAATAAACTTCACCCCGCGCCTCCAATAGTTTGGGGATTTTAACTGATGTGTCTTTGCGGCTGGAACGCAGATTGAGCGGGAGCCCGCGAATGGTTTTAAGATTTCCGGTAATATCGTCGCCTGTGGAACCGTCACCTCTGGTTGCGCCCAGTGTGAACCGGCCTTCCTCAAAACGCACACTCACGGCCACGCCATCGATTTTGGGTTCGACGACCCATTCCAGATTTTCACCCGGCAAAAGCCGTTGGACGCGAGCCACGAACTGCCGCACCTCCCCTTGCGAGTAAGTGTTATCCAGGCTCATCATGGGCAGCAGGTGTGGGACGGGTTGGAAGGCTTTGATCGGCTGCCCCCCCACGCGCTGAGTGGGTGAATCGGGCGTCGTTAGATTGGGAAATTGGGTTTCCAATACCACCAACTCGTGATAAAGCGCGTCGTATTCGCGGTCGCCGACGCTCGGCTGCGCCTCGACATAATAGCGATAGTCGTGCCGGCGAATCTCTTCGACCAATTCCGAGTGCCTTCTTTTGGCTTGCCCCTGCGTCATCCCCGCAAATTTAAGCCGGATTCTCCGATTGAACAGGAGTTTTTAACTTCGAATGAATGAGATTGCCTTAGCCTGCCCTTCGCTCGTATCCTCGCGTGATGGCAATCGATATTTTTCAAGCCAGCCGGCTGACGCGCGGCAATTTCCTTTTCCCAACCATCATTGAAGTAACTGACACCGCGGTCACGAGGCGCAAGCGGAGGTTCTTTGGACGCGACGAAATTACGTTCAGCCTGTCGAAGGTTGCTTCGGTTCACATCAAGACTGGGTTCATCTGGTCGGACATCCTGATCGAATCATCGGGAGGAACCGATCCGTTGGCCAGCCATGGCCACAGCAAGGGTGACGCCCAGCGCATCAAGCAGCTTATTCAGGGATACCAGGCCGTCGGCCCTGAACATCCAGTCGCGCCCCAATAGACCGGTTTCGTCGTTTTCTGTCAGTGGCTAGCTTCTTCCCTCGCCGGCTCGAAAAACAAACGCTTGCAAAGACCTCGGCCTGCGTTTACCCTCTGCCCTCTTTTTAAGAGTCGTCATGCGAGCATGGCGAGCGGCAACAACTTGGGATGGCAGACCGCAGCCGTAGAGAAATAAGTTTATGTCAGTAAAAATTCGAATGAAGCGTATTGGGGCTAAAAACAAACCGGCCTTCCGCATCGTGGTTGCCGACAGCCGCAGTCCGCGCGATGGCAAATGCATCGAGGAATTGGGCACTTATCAGCCTCGCAAGGCAGGAACTAATTTTACCCTCGATCTGGCGCGGGCCCAATATTGGCTTAGCAAAGGCGCCCAGGCCAGCGACACCGTGGCCAGCTTTATCAAAAAGGCGTCCAGAGCCGCAGTAGCTTAGGCCCCACAATGCAAGCGTTCCTGGAATACATCGTCAAGGGATTGGTGGAACATCCAGACGGGGTGACGGTGACGCCAGTGGAGCGCGATGGACTGACGATTTACGAACTGCGCCTCCAGCCGACCGATGTGGGGCGAGTGATTGGCCGGCAGGGAATGAGCATTAACGCCATTCGCTCTCTGCTTACAGCCGGCAGCGCCAGAAAGGGCCTCCGCTGCACAGTAGAAATTGTGGAAGATAAGCCGGCGAGCTAAGCACTCGCCGTGTTGCCAGTGAAGCATGAAGATCGACGTGCTCACTTTGTTCCCGGAAATGTTCGCCGGGCCGCTCGATGTGAGCATCATCCAGCGCGCTCGGACAGCCGGGCTGTTGGATCTGCGGATTCATAATTTGCGGGAATACGCGCACGACCGCCACAAAACGGTGGATGACAAACCGTTTGGCGGCGGACCGGGCATGGTTCTGAAACCGGAACCGCTTTTTGAAGCGGTGGAAAATTTGGCGGGCGATAAAGCGCACGTTGTTTTGTTGACACCGGCTGGCCAGGTGTTCGACCAGGCGATGGCCGAAAGTTTGGTGAAGCAGGAACACCTGCTGTTTATCTGCGGCAGCTACGAAGGTGTGGATGAACGAGTGCGCGAGGCGTTGGTGGACGAAGAAATGTCCATTGGCGATTATGTGCTGACCAATGGCGGATTGCCCGCTATGGTCATCATCGACGCGGTGACAAGATTATTGCCCGGGGTGTTGGGTGACGACGAGAGCGCGCGTGACGAATCGTTCAGTCACGGTTTGCTGGAATATCCGCAATATACGCGGCCAGCGGAGTTTCACGGGATGAAGGTCCCGGAAATTCTCCTCTCCGGTCATCATGCCGAAATAGAGAAGTGGCGGGTCGAACAGGCCAAAGCGCGGACGGCGCAACGCAGGCCGGATTTGCTGGCGGACAGAGAAAGATTAAATTTATGAACCAGGCATTATTAGACAAAATTGAATCGGAACAGTTTCGCAAAGAGCCCGCCAATTTCAACGTGGGCGATTCCGTGCGCGTCCACACCAAAGTCGTCGAAGGCGATAAGGAGCGCATCCAGGTATTCGCCGGGGTGGTGATCGGACGGCGAGGGCGTGGAATGAACTCCACCTTCACCGTGCGCCGAATCAGCTATGGGGAAGGAGTGGAGCGCGTCTTCCCCTTGCATTCCCCGCGCGTGGAGAAAGTCGAAGTCGAGCGCCAGGGGGCGGTGCGCCGCGCCAAACTGACCTACCTGCGCAAACGCCTGGGCAAGGGCGCCACATTGGTGAAGGAGAAAGAAGGACGCATGACGCCTAAGACTCCCAAAGCTGTGGCGACTGCTCCGACTCCCTCGCCAGCGGAAGCCCCTGCTCTTGCGGTCGAAACGACCTAATTCTACAGCGACACTTTTCGATGCGGGGCGCCGGCCCTTGACCGGCTTTTGCGGCACGAGCCTGTTCAACGGAACATTTCTGGCGCGGTGCAGATGTGCCCCTGCCCTTCGCTACGAGGCTTGGGTGATCTGTCGAGCATTAAAGACGCAATGACCGGTTATCTAGTCAGTCTCAAGAAGCATGGCGAGCCGGTGCCGCCACCCATCAGTGAGGAGATCGTCGAGATTCCCACATGAGCCGCTCGCCTGTGCAGATTTGTCTTGGATTGGCATTGGCCTTTCTTTCTGTGGTCATTAACGGCTGTATGAGTCAAGAGGCGCAGTCAGAATGGCGATGGAGGCAACTGAACCCGAAATGGAAATCCCCTCTGCCGCCGGAAGCACAGCCCATCCGATAATACTTATCGTTCCCTGGAACCACTAATAAGCATCGATGCAGGCGATGGCATGGCACTGCTTAAACATTGATACTCAACGATGGGCAAACCACCATCTGGGTCGAAGATGACTCGCACCACGATGTCGCAGTGACCGCTCCCTCGACTGCAAAACCAAGTCCATCGTCCAGAAATAAGGACTGGGGGACTGCTGTTCTGAAACGCCGCATCACCGAACATAACTCCGTATTTTTCCGCAGCCAATCTTCGAGCGAGAGCGTACGCTTGCTGCTGACTTAAAACCGGTGAACTTTGCCGCTTTGCGAGTTGGCGCGTTGGTGTGCAACCCGTGCCCATGATAATAAGGCTAATGAGGAGGATCATAATCATGTCCAACTCCCACATTTGACATGTCTCTGGGCCCAAGCCCTTAGCCAGGGCAGACGCATTAAAATGTTAGGGAAATAACTAGGCAACATTTGCCTTGTACTTTTGAAATCGATGTATAAATGAGCAGGATGCTTGAGCATCTTGAATCGAAAACTAATGACGAAACGAAATTGGCAAAGACGAGT
>JBBRPK010000230.1:0-7179 GCA_038228235.1 Verrucomicrobiota bacterium | reverse complement strand
CGGGCGGCGGGTCTTTTGTCTGCGGCCTGCGTTGACTCGGCCCTCACAGCCCGCTGCGGGGATGCTCCGGCCTCGCCGCCTTGGCCACAGCCAAAATCCCTCGCCGCAGGACCCCACGCAATTTTAAAACAGGCTCTTAGAGATTCTAATTATGGCGGCGTCGAAGGGAGCCGGGTGCGGGCACCCGGCCTATATTCGGCACAAAATCGCGAGGTTGCAGGCCGGGTGCCCTCACCCGGCGTTTCCGTT
This sequence comes from Verrucomicrobiota bacterium, assembly GCA_038228235.1. Lineage (GTDB taxonomy): Bacteria > Verrucomicrobiota > Verrucomicrobiia > Limisphaerales > JBBRPK01 > JBBRPK01. The sequence goes on along the minus strand of JBBRPK010000230.1, from coordinate 6,930 downwards.
TAGTGCCGTAATGAGAATTGCTGGATTACGTTGACGCGCAGTTACGCTTTAGATCGAAAGAGTTCAACTCAAAGTCCACCCGGGCCGGTATTGACGGTGCGTAAGTTGGTTGGCGCGTTCGGAGTTCAAGATTCGTCCGCTCACGATGTCGTAATCCAGCGGTCCTTCAAACAGAGTCGCCAGATTGGCCAATTGCATGACTTCAGTCAGCGGGCCGCCCATCTCAAATCCTGAAAAAGTCTTGCCTTCCCCTTTGCAGGCCTCGACCCATTCGCGATGATGTCCAGGCGAACGGGGCAAAGTCTCGGCTGGACCGCCTTTAAAGAATTCAAATTTGTTTTCCGGCAGAATCACATAACGGGTGTTCCAAGGGTCTTCGGAATAAATGGACCCTTTGCTGCCCACCACCAGGTCACCCCAACGGGCTTGAGGAAAGCCCAGCATTAGCTCCTCACTCGGGCGTTCCTTGGCATAAAGAGTGACTTTCGCAGGAGGCATGTCGCTTCGTGCCGGAAAATCGAACATCACCCGCATCGAGCTGGGATAGCCTTCTTCATCGGCTTCAGATGGTTTAGCTTCGACCCGGATGATTACCTTCTCAGGCTTCTCCCCGGCAGGCCGGTTCCACAACTGATCCAGTTTCAACGCCCGAAACATGATATTGCCGGTATGACAGCCAAAGTCCCCGGCAATGCCACTGCCGAAGGCGCGCCAACCGCGCCAACTCCCAGGAAGGTAACAAGGATTATAGGGGCGCTCGGGAGCAGGTCCCAGCCAGAGATCCCAGGAGAGCGTCTCGGGCACAGGCGGGTGGTCTGTGGGGCGCTTCTGCGGTCCATTGCCGCCATCAAACCAGACGTGCGCCTCGCGCACTTCCCCAATCACTCCACCCCAAACCAATTCGACCGCGCGCCTGAGCTTTTTGTCGGCCGACCCCTGGTTGCCCATCTGGGTGACGACCTTGGTCTTCAACGCCGTTTCCCGCATCACACGGACTTCGTGAACGGTGCGGGCCAGCGGTTTTTCGCAATAGACATGTTTCCCGCGGCGCATGGCGGCCACTGCCGCGACGGCGTGCGTGTGGTCCGGGGTCGATACCACCACGGCGTCAATCTGCTTTTCCATTTCATCAAACATGCGCCGAAAATCTGTGAACGCTTTCGCTTGGGGAAATTTCTTGAAGGTCCCTGCGGCCCATTTCTGATCCACATCGCACAAAGCCACGATGTTGACCCCGAGGCCCGCGAGATTGTTGATGTTGCCAGCGCCTTGCCCGCCCACGCCGATGGCGGCAAGATTCAATTTGGAATTGGCTTCCGCGGCAAAGGCCAGCTTGCTATTGGGGAGAATCAAAAATGCGCCGCCAGTGAGAGTTGAGTTGCGCAGAAAGTTGCGCCGAGTGATGGCATTTCTCATATAAGCTGTATCATGTCTGATATGCGACCCAGGGCAACGTCAATTCCGGCGCCGCAAGGGGACCCAAAGCCGCGACCAACAAAATCGTTGCCACCATCAAAAAACACTGCCCCTGAGAAAGTGAGCCGGTTTCCCGCAAGAGTCAGCGCGCAGGAGTGCTTGCCGGCGTGGAGGGATCTGTGGATTGCGGAGGGATCGTATCGGTAGCAAACGGCATGTCCTTCAAGGAATGAACGCGGTTTCCTGCCGGATCAACGATAGTTGGAGTAATGAAAATCAGCAGGTTCTTTGTCTTTTTTCCGGAAGGTTCGGCCTCCTTCAGGATCAGCGGTCCTAACAAAGGTAAGGCGCCAAGACGGGGCAGCTTACTCTCAGGTGTTGTTGGTTCGGTAATGATTTTGCCCAGCAGCACCAACGTCTGGCCATCCCAAAGAGTCGCAGTCGTGATGGCCTGCAAAAATTCGAACCTTGGCAGCATGGTCGTTGAATACATCTCAGGCGGCTCTGTGGCGTAAGGGCCGCCTGTTGCCCAGATCGGACGTCGCGGCTCAGTCTCAGTCTAGTACCCCATGAATTGTTTGAGCGAGAGGATGACCGCCATTTGAATCGTGTACTCATCGGCCCAAACATATGGCACGACATCAATGTGTTCCGAATCTGAAGCGGCGCCAACCATGTATGCTCGGCCACCGCCAGCGTCGGCGCCGGCCCTGCCATTTGGAGGTCGCAGTTTGATTTTTTCCAGCTTGCCACTAGAAATTCTGATATTGGCAAGTGTCTGCAAATCGGCCCCAGGGTGTTGTTCCAGGGCTTTGATAAGGGTGTGGAATTGCATCTCGGTCAGAACCCCGGTAGAGAGGCCGAAGGCAGGGTCGGAGTGGCGAACCAAACCTATCTCGGTCAAGACGTGCCCGAATTTGCCGCCCTCAGGTAGTTCACACGTTTTGGTTTCGATGCTCACCTGCTCCGGGGACGCGCTCAACATCTTAATGACCTGTTCCATCGTTTCGATTTCTCGACGCGCGGCACGCACCATCAGCATTCCCTTCCGTTCATTAAGGTACATACCCTTTGGCGGCGACAAATTAACGCCTATCGAGGCCAGAAACCGTTCCAGCCCCAAATAGACCTCCAAGGCATCGTTGGTCTTCCCGGTTAGTCCAACTGTGCGATGCAATCCATTACTGGCGGCAGAATTGAAATCCTCGATTTGCTGCAAGCCTTGGGCGAGCTTGGTGAGATTGACACAGAAGGATCGAGTCTGAAGAACGGAAGGATCGTCCTCAGAATTTGGCACAGAAACTGGAGGATTTGTTTTGCTTTGATTCGCGGGCAGGATCGCTCGGAAGCGCGACAGTCGCGTGTCCCTGGATTCATTTTTCTTTCTCTCCTGAATTACTTCCCAATAACCCTCTTGGTTCCACGGTTCGGTTTTCAGGACTTCATCCAAAAGCCCTTCGGCCTGATCCAGTTTGTCCGGCTCCAAGAATAACCTGGCATCTTCGATCAGCCCAGGCACAGCTTGCGGAGGAACATGATCTACTGATTTCAAGGGCTCATCCCATGTCGTATCTGGATCCTTGGCATTTCGCACTGCGTCTATCGCCAATCCGGCCACGGAGCCTGCCCAACCTTGGGTCACGGTATTCGCCTCTGCTTGAGGCGGCGACGCCCACGCCACACAGGAAATAGCAACCATAACCAAAATAGACGGTCCAACACCTCTGGCGAAGCTACCAGGGTTGACGTGCCGCCAACGCATTTCCATGAAATCCCCTCAGTGCCGTTCAGTTTAATGCGCCGGAACCGGCTCGCCAGCCACTTCCACGACTTTTTTCTCGGGTGGGCGGAAGAAAAGGGCGAGTGCGATGGCCGCCACCAAAGCGGCTGCGCACGGGAGAAGAAACAAACTTCTGAAATCGACAACTCCCCCGTTGTTGAATGTTTCACCAATCAGCTTCGGGGCCACAAAATTGGCCAGGAGCGGGCCGAGGCCTAAGATCATCAGATTGAAGAGGCCCTGAGCGCTGGCCCGGGCGTCCTTCGGGAAAAACTCGTCCACGAAGATGTAAACTGTAGCAAAGAAGAAGGCGTAACAAATGCCGTGGAGCACATTGACTAACACGATCAATTCCTTAAATTGAGGCAGGAATGCGAACACGGCGAAGCGTCCCACATGGCCGAGAATGCCGATCACCATCGTTTTACGCCATCCCAGCGTCTTCAAGGCAGACCCTAGAACCAACATCGTGAGAATCTCCGCAATCTGGCCGATGCTCATCACCGGCATGATCCAATTGCCTGGAATTCCGACGCTCCCCAGAAAACGGCCCGTCCAGTTGAAAAATAGATTATGCACCGTCGCATCGATGAAGGTGACGACCCAGAGCACCAAAATGAAGGGCAGTCCCAGCAATTTCATGGCTTCGAGCCAAGCCAGCTTGGCGACGCCCGCCTGGGCAGGTTTTGGGGGAGTATGAGGCAGCGTCAGGCTGAACGCCGCCAGGACGAGAGAAGCCAAGCCAGCGACGATAAACGTCCAGGTTGTTCCCGCCTGGAGGGCTGGGCCGGTGAGACCAGAGCCCAAAACTGTCCCAAGCCAATTGATCAACCCTTGTGGATTGGCCTCATGGACCTTTCCCCAGTCCACAAGGATAAAGGTAAAGGGCCAAGCCGCCAGAATCCACCCAATCGTGCCGCCCATGCGCACAATACCGAACTCCTTCTGCGCATCTTTCATTTGCGCGAAGGCGATGGAGTTCGTGATTGAAATCGTCGGCACGTAAAGGAGGCAATGCACGAGCATCAGAGAAAAAAACGGCCAAAAACTTTTGACCCACACCAGGGAAAGGATGGCCAGGCCGGCGATGAGATGACTGACAGCAAGGAATCGCTCGGCGGAGAAATTGCGATCAGCGAATTGGTTGCTGAAAAACATGCCCACGATGGCCGCGATAGGAAAAGCATTCAAAATCCACGACTGCTCTGCCGACGTGAACCCCAGACTGGGAAGGTAGCCAAAAATCAAAGGAAGCCAGGCGCCCCAGATGAAAAACTCCAACACCATCATGATGAAAAGTTTGAAGCGGATTGTTTTGTTCATGGAACCAAAAACTAAGGAAAGCACGTCAGCGTGGCAAGCAGCTTATTCAGCAATCCCTGGTCCCCTTTCGCTAACCTCATTTTCGTGTGCCACCTTGCTTTGCGGCTAGCCGGTGCAGTGGGGCACATTGATCACCACTGCGCGGACGGCTATCCAAGAGGGGAACATCAGACAAGATGCAGAGTCACATTCAGGGCCGGCCACCCGTTTCGGAACGACTTCAGTCCTCCGTTTTATCTTGCTCTTGGCCCCTCACGCCCGCAAAAACAGCAGATGTTTGCTGAAATTCGGTCCATCCATTTTATTGGCATCGGCGGCACGGCCATGGCCTCGGTCGCGGCGGCCATCAGCGAGAAGGGACTTCGCGTCACCGGCTCGGACCAGAATGTTTACCCGCCCATGTCCACTTTTCTGGAGAGTCGGAAAATTGAAGTGATGTCGGGCTATGCGGAGCAAAATCTGGCGCACAAGCCCGATCTGGTGATAGTCGGCAATGCCATCTCCAGGGGGAATCCCGAGGTCGAAGTCGTGCTGGAAAGAAAACTCCGTTACTGCTCGTTGCCGGAGTTAGTGAAGGAATATTTTATTCGAGGCAAACGCTCGCTGGTCGTGGCGGGCACGCATGGCAAGACCACTACTACCTCGCTGCTGGCATGGGTGTTTGAGCACAACGGTTTCAACCCCAGCTTCCTCATCGGCGGTATTCCCAATAATCTTGGCCAGGGCGCCCGTTTTACAGACAGCGAATGGTTCATCATCGAGGGCGATGAATACGACACGGCCTTTTTCGACAAACGAAGCAAATTCGTTCACTACCTTCCCGAGGTCGCCCTTCTCAACAACCTGGAGTACGATCACGCCGACATCTTCGAAAATCTTGCCGCTATCCAGACTTCCTTCAAGCGGCTGATCAACCTCGTCCCGCGCAACGGCCTGCTGTTGGCCAATGGGGACGATCCAAACCTTGCGCCCCTGCTGCATGTGACGCATTGCCCGGTTAAGCGTTTTGGCCTTGGGGAAGAAAACAGCGTGCGCGCCTTTAACCTGCGCCTGGGACCGACAGCCACCGAATTCGAAATCCCCAGCTTCAAATTCCACTTAAACCTGGTGGGCGAGCTGAACGTCCGCAACGCCCTGGCGGTGGTGGCCTGCGCCAAGCATTGCGGGTTGAAGAACTCGCAAATTCAATCCGCTTTCGACACTTTCACAGGCATCAAGCGACGCATGGAGGTGCGCGGCATTAGCGGCGGAGTTATCATCGTGGATGATTTCGGGCATCATCCCACCGCCATCCGGGAGACGTTGCGGGCGTTGCGCATCAAGTTCCCCGGACAGAAAATCTGGGCCGTATTCGAGCCCCGTTCCAACACCACGCGCCGAAACGTGTTCCAGACCGACCTCGTCGAAGCCTTTGCCGACGCCGACGCCGTAGTCGTTTGCGAAGTCGCGCGCCTGGAGCAAGTGCCGCCTGGTGAGCGGCTCGACCCCGCCCGTTTAATGCAGGATTTGCAAACGAGTGGGAAATCAGCAGCCTATCTGCCCGATGCCAATGCCATTGTTGAGCATGTGCGAAACGGGGCGAATGGAGGCGACGTCGTGTGCGTTTTCAGCAACGGCGGCTTTGGCAACATCCACGTTAAACTGCTGGACCGTTTAAAACGGCCATGAGGCCGACGGTTCGCGGTGTAGCAGCCGACACGAGTCGGCTCTGACTTCCCTGCCGACTTGCTAAATCGTGCAAACAACAGATCAAGGGCTATGCCAGGCTCCACGCTTTGATCGACAATTTTACCACGCGTCCGATCCTCGATTTCGAGCGGTGTTGCGCCAGCGAGTTTGAGCGCTTGGTCAGATCCAGGGTCCGGGTGGGAACGATGGATCTGAAGATCGCCGCTACCTCCATCGCGCACGAAGCGCTGTCCTCTCCAGGAATCTGGCGGACTTCCGCAAAGTTCCCGGGCTCCCCATCGAAGATTGAGCCCTCTGACTGGCATGCCGAACCACAGAGCGGAAGTTGTATTTCCATTTCCATGTCGGACGGTATCGCAGTCGAATGGCCGGCGAGCACTCCGCTGCTTGTCGTCATCATCCTCTAAATCAACTCCTTCTTGCTGAATCGCCACATCGCAAGCAAAAGCATGATCCCAACCACATTGGCAGCGGGAGGGAAAACGCAATGAATGTTTGCGCACGGCTTCACCTTAAAAAGTTTCAGCGGGGTTGCCCTCACCCGGCTTTTCCGTTTAGAGCCTGTTTTAAAATTGCGTGGAGTCCTGCGGCGAGGGATTTTGGCTGTGGCCAAGGCGGCGAGGCCGGAGCATCCCCGCAGCGGGCTGTGACGGCCGAGTCAACGCAGGCCGCAGACAAAATCCCTCGCCGCCCGGAGGGTTTTCGGGGAAAAGGCCGGCTGG
>JBBRPK010000229.1:0-7260 GCA_038228235.1 Verrucomicrobiota bacterium | reverse complement strand
CCACCAACTCCTTCTCCTTCCATTTGATCTGTTTGAGGCTGGTTTTCACCAAGCGCTCCGCCTGGACCGCCGCTGCTTCCTGCACGATCTCTCCGTAATGGCTGGCACCTCTCTGGGCGGAGACCCGCTCTAATAATTCTTGCCGAAATTGCTCATCCCCCAGGCACCAACCCCTCTCCACCGGCTTGAATTCCTCATCCACATCCTTAGCTCGACCCGATGCGGTTCTGTAGCCACAGGCCCGCGAACCGGGTGTGAACATTGGGCGAAAACGGCGTCGCTGTGACAAGCGACCCGATGGGTGGAGACGCGAGACCTCGACGCGAGTTTGATGGGGGGAGGTCGTCCACGCACGGTGGCCGTGCGCAAGCACCGCGAACGCGCGACGGTCAAGCGCCGCTGACGGCAACTCGGCAGCTAAAAAAAGAAAGCGACTCGCGCAGTCGGCAACCATGCCGCGAGATTACGCTTTGGGCGTGGATTGGGGAAGCGGTTTTCTTTCCGTCGCGTCGGGCACGGCGAGCAATCGCTCGACTTCGGGCAGCGTGAGCTCGTCCTGGGGCAAACGCTTTTCCATGCGCGGCAACTCCACTTCGCTGGGCTGCTCCGAGCGGCTAGAGAAAATGCGCCGGCATTTTCACGCTGCCCGGCGCGGCAGCCAGAGCGCCTATAAAGCAGGCCAGCGATTCACGATTGCAACGAGCGCGTTCAAGTTCCCGGTGCGCTCGCCATTTCAAGCCGTCCACTCTAAAAGCCGTCTTCTCCCCCGAACTACTCGCGACCGTTGCACGCGGCAAGAGACTCACGAACCACCCGCAACGTGCGCCGCGCCTTCTTCCGCGCCTGACTTTTCAAACTGCGCAGTGGGGAAAGCCGGGGGCGTGACGGCGCGACCGTGGCTGCCCCACGGAGCACGTCGTCATTTGCGCGCGTTCCCTCCGGAGTTTTGAGCGGGAGCGAACTGAGGTTTCCGGGCAGCGTCGGCAGTCGTTTGATTTCTGCCGGTGACGACGCCCGGCGCGGCGCGCGTGAGAGACATTTAAACTTTCCTCGTCTCGTCTTTCCCCTGTGACGGGACGGACGACGCCACGGGCAGACTGACTTTGCTTTTGGGGCGAATCGGTCACGTGTCGGCGCACTGCCTGCCCTCTGTTTTTCAGCAGGCAGCGTGCCGACACGCGACCGCGAAGGGGGAAAATACTACGTTACTATTGACTCAGACCTTTCTGGCGTGTCGAGTTCACGTCAGGACTGATCCTACTAATTTTAGTGTTATCGCTTCCTTCGAGTTTTTTTGGCTTCTGCCCAGCAATGTAAATCTGCCACACGTTAACATTCAGTTGCTTGCGTGCCAAGGTGCGTCCCCAGCACACTATCAAGCCGTCATCTCGATAAACACAGCCAATGTGATATTGCAACTGTTGCAAGTGTATCCATTTTAGAGCTTCCTCAATAGTTTGAAAATGCTGCTGCCCTTCTTCGAGAACCCCTCTGGTGATTCCATGATTATTTCGCCAATGCTGGCCAGGGCCTGGGTAGTAAGCACCCAAACTTCCATTCCACCGCTCCCATCGCGGCCATAAAGCTATCGAACGCGTCTCACCATCCCATGTGTAACTTCTTTCAAAGTCTTTGTCCGCTGCGATGGCAATCGTTCCTTCTTGGGTCGTTGCCGTAATTGACATACCTGGAGACATGACCATTTCATTGCTCAACCCAGGTTTAGGCATATGCGCTTCACTGCAACCTATTACGAAAGCCATCACCTGAACCAATAGAAAAGTAAATGCGCAATGTGCCCTTATATAAAACCATTTTCTCATTATTCAGCTTGAGGATTACTGGCAGCAAAATATTGAGCTGCTGCCTTAGCATGCCAATTGTTAGATGGGTCCTCACCCAGATTTTTAAGAGCGTGTTTTAAAAACCCACGAACGCGCCGCGTGAGGGCACGCGGCCTACACGAAACTGCCGGAAATCGACTCCTTTGTAGGCCCGGTCCCCTGATCGGGCGATTTTTAAAACACGCTCTAAGACAACTAGAGAGCGCTCTATCACAAGCCTTAAAGCATTTCGCTTCGTCCCTTTGGGCTGCTCTGTGAGCTCCAACTGACGGCTTTACTGCTCTTTCGGTGGAGACGCCGTTTCTTTCTGGCGCTTCCACACGCTCGATGTGTGCTGGTAGCCTGGTTTGCTGGTGAAGTCAGTTGGCCGCTCACCGCCCGGCGCGCTGAAACAAGACCTGAACATATCTCCATCCAGTTCGTAGATGCCAAGCTGCTTTTTCCCACTGGTGAACCCTCCGGTCATTTGGTAGTCGATGGTCTTGGGCTTCTTCGACGGGTTGATCGTGATCTTTGCCTTTATGAAGACCTGTCCCCCCATCGTAATGGTGGCTTCATCTCCCACGCAGACGCGTTTCATCTGCTTCAGCATCTCGTCCGGCATCGGCTGGCCGTCCGCTGAGCCTGAAACCATGGACCATTCGCCCTGCAGCCCGGCCATGTCTTTCTTTACGGGGTCGGCTTCGTCGGCCCAGGCTGGTATGAAGGCTGCGACTGCCAACCCGATCACTAATGAACGCTGTAGTGTTTTCATGCTTGTCATTCGTGGTTCCAGACTTGTCTTTTCGCATCTTTTTGCCAAGCATTTTTCTGCAAGCACTTCCGCAGCCGCACCTCTCACAAGCCATCTGTGGCGATCAACGTAGTCTGCGCGGTTCAAAACCTGCCTCTCACCGCTGAGCTTTGTTTCCGCGTTCGGAGGGCTTTTAAGATGACACGCGCGGCGATCACGAGCAGCGCGCAGAGCAGAGCCACCAACATTAGAGAAAACCTCACCACCGACACAGGGTTGCCGGTTCTGATATCGAACACAAACCGATCTCCCAGCTTCGTCGTCACCCTCAAACGGCCCCGCATTTCATCAAGGGAATGCGACGCTCGCCAGGGATGGGCCGGGCCTGCCACCCATCCCAGCAGGAACGGGAACGTCACCAGATCGCCGCGAGTGTAACTGCGAACGGGCTTTCCTTGATCATAAAAGGTTAGAACGGTCTCGGACACAGCCGAACCAAGATCCCCGAAGGAAACCAGATGTTTACCATCTGAGGGAAGGACCACGGACGGGAGAAGGTACTCCTCCTCTGGCAACGCCCAAAGCATTCTGGCGGAGCCATCGTTCAGATAGAGGCCGCTGACGTGATACCTGGCGCGCAATTCGAGCGCTTCCTCCGTGGTCAGAAACATCTTCTCACGAGCCGAAAGCTCAACGGAACTTAAGAAGGGTCTTTGGCTTTCAATGTATTTCTGCTTCTCCGTTTTATCCCAATGAACTTTCTGTTCATCCTCCAAAGTCATCGGCGACACCACCACAAGCAGATATCGCGTGTCGGACGACGACAGGGTCCAGGAAACGGGAACGATTTGCAGCCCCAGAACAATTCCCGGCGTCTGCAAGATGGCAGCCGTGACGAATAGGAAGAGAGTCATTCTCGCCGGGCGCGACATACGTTGGCATCAAGAACTCGATCCGCCTTCATACAAACAGTCTCCCATCAATTCCAAAGGAGTGCAAACTTTCGGCAGCCTCCATCCCATCCGCACTTCCGACTTTGCCAATCCCAAAGCACTTAGAGCCTGTTTTAAAATTGCGTGGGGTCCTGCGGCGAGGGATTTTGGCTATGGCCAAGGCGACGAGGTCGGAGTATCCCCGCAGCGGGCTGTGACGGCCGAGTCAACGCAGGCCGCAGACAAAAGACCCGCCGCCCGGAGGGTTTTCGGGCAAAAGGCCGACTGGCTTCGTTGCTCCTCGGTCGCAGATCGCTGGCGGATATGCTCCCCTCGTCGCGCCTCGCCATCTGGCCTTTTCCGCGAAAACAGGACCCCACGGAATTTTAAAACAGGCTCTAAGGGCCATTCATGTCAGTCCACACTATTGATACTTTTGGCGAGCGGTGGTAATTATTTCCAATGTCTCGCAAATTGCGCATAGAATATCCCGGAGCGATCTACCACCTCATGAATCGCGGTGACCGCCGTGAGGACATTTTCAAGGCCGATCGCCAGGAGAGCGGCGAGGAAGCTGCGCAACGGATCGTGGTGGAGGGGATGGAGCGATTGGGCTGGATGGAGGGTAACTTGCAAGAGCGGCGCAAAGGGGATAAGGGGAAGGTGACACTGGCACGCCGGTTGCGCAAAGAGACGACGATGAGTTTAAAATGCGTTGCGCGACGGCTGCAGAGGGGCAGTTGGACTTACGTCTCCAATCTGCTGAGGGAAAAGCCAAACTCAAACTTGTGTCAGTAGTGAGGACTGAAACCGGCACGTCGAATAGTGCGCTGGCTGGCGCGTGTGTTGTCTGGCTGTTTCTCGCAAACGTTTTGGAGGCGGCCCCTCTTTTCGAACAAACGGACGTTTTCGTCTCGGGTCGCGATGGTTATTTCGCCTACCGCATCCCGGCAATTGAGACCGCCCCGGATGGTTCGTTGCTCGCGTTTGCCGAAGCCCGAAAATACAGCCTTAACGATCCCGGTTTTGACAAGCAGGACATCGATCTGGTAATGAAGCGCAGCACGGACGGCGGTCGCTCGTGGTCGGAGATGAAAATCATCGAAGACCCTGGTGAACGATGGTCGGCGGCGAACCCGGCCACGCTTGTGGACCGCGACACGAAGCGCGTCTGGCTGTTTTATCTCCGCGCCAAACCGGAGCGAAACACTTACACCGCGCGCGCCGGCACGGAGGATAATCAAATCTTCGCGCGCACCAGCGAAGATAACGGCGTGACGTGGTCGGAGCCGATGGACTTGACGAGCGTGACGCGCGACATGGCGGACACGAAGTGGCGCAGCAGCGTTGTGGGGCCGGGCGGCGGAATTCAAACTCGCGGGGGACGACTCGCCATTCCGGTATGGAGGTTCGAGCCGTGGGGTGTATTCGCCGTCGTGAGCGACGACCACGGCCACACCTGGCAGCGAGGCGAAATCGCGCCGGGTATTTCGGGCGATGAGTGCCAGTTCGTCGAGTTGAGCGATGGACGTTTGCTTTTCGACGTTCGCCAACAACGCGGAACCCATCGCTGGCGCGCGACGAGCAGCGACGGCGGCAAAACCTGGTCGCCGCCCCGCGCCGGGGAACAAGTGTCCGCCGTCGCCTGTGCAATCGAGCGCTACACACTCAAGGCCGCGGGCGACGACCGCGACCGGCTTTTGTGCACCGGCCCCAAAGGCCCGGAGCGATCGAACCTCGTCGTTCGCGTGAGCTACGACGAAGGCGCCACATTCCCGCTTGAGCGCGCTATGGCGGCAGGCCCGGCGGCCTATTCCGACCTCACGATTCTGAAAGACAAAACAGTGGGCGTGCTCTGGGAACGTGGCACAAACGACAACTATCAGTTCATCAGCTTCACACGATTCGACCGGGAATGGCTCGAAGAAAGGCCGGCCCAGAGTTCCAAAGGACCTTCCGCGGCGCGCATTGGCAGCCGCATGAAGCTCCTCTCGAAAGAAGTTTTTCTGCGCTATGACGGCCGGCGTCCGCCCGCCGCCGGTTTCATTACCTACGTGAGCAAAAACGAACCGGTGCTCATGCACTGCCACGGCTGGGAGGATTATTCGGACGGCTACGATGATTACGCAGTGAGTCTGAGCTGCGACAACGGACGAACCTGGTCCGCCGAGGAGGTGCGTTGGAAAAGCACCGTGGTGCCCGAAGGCCGCATCCGCTACGCCGAGCCCGCCGCGTTCTTCGATCCGGACACCGAAAAACTTATCGTGCTGACGGATAGGACCCTCCATCCGAAGGACAAGCTGAACACGGACACCGATTACACGCTCGTGCTGGACGTGTATGACCCGAATGCGCGCGCGTGGTCGGAGCGGCGCGAACTGACGTTCCCCGGCCAGCGCACGCCCGCCATGAGCTTTTCATTCCCGCTCAAGACCGCGCGGGGCCGTCTGCTCTTTCCCGGCATGCGCAAGACGGTGGACGCTTCGGACAAAGCCGTTCACTTCCAGAAGAATTGGGCGACGGTGGATGAAATGGTGACGGTGATTGGCGAATATCGCGGCGGCGAAATCGCGTGGCATCTCGGCAACCCATTGAACATTGCGCCTGAGGTCAGCTCGCGCGGTCTTGATGAAAATACGCTGTGCCAATTGCCCAAGGGTCGCATTGCGGCAATTTGCCGCGGCGACAACAGTGCTTTTCCAGAAAAACCTGGCTACAAATGGTTGAGCTTGTCGCGTGATGACGGCGAGACTTGGTCCACCGCCGTCCCATTGCCCGCCACCGGCGGTGATCCAATTGAATCCGGAGCGAACGGTTCCGCGCTGTTCCGCTCGATCAAGAACGGCCGGCTTTACTGGATGGGCAATCTCGCGCTCCGCGGCGAACGGGCCAACGGCAACTGGCCGCGCTCACCGCTGGTGATTGTCGAGATGCAGGAGGAGCCGTTCGCGTTAAAGCGCGACACCCTCTTCGCCGTGGACGAGCGGGGCTACAACGACTCGCCGCGCGTGCAGATGTCCAACTTCCGTTTCTATCAGGATCGCGAGACCGGCGATGTCGTCATCTTCCTGACGCGCTACGGAGAAAAGAGCGAGAAGGAGTGGATGGTCGCCGACTACTATCGCTATCGCGTCCAGATGCCATGACGCCGTTGCCATTGAACCGCGCTGGAATTCTCCGTGAACCGCGGAACGTCAAAACGCAGATTCCTATCAATAATTTATCACTACTGTCCGGGTATTGAGGAGCGGCACCTAGATTTCGTCCTGTGTTTATCGGCCTTGGGTGCATGCGAGAGGGTGTGATCGATTTGAAAGTTTTCTGCCGTTTTCCAAGAGCAGGGAGCTTGCCAAGCTCTCCGAATGAATGCCGGAAAAATGATCTTCGCCCAACTCACAGACTTGATCTACCCAGAACAATTCCGCCGCTGTGTGCGGTGTTCGACCCCAGGCAATTCTTCCCCAAGAGGCCTCCACCCGCGAACATGGTCGGGGTCAAACCATATATGTTTATGATTCCGGCTTGACTTTTGGTTTTGACTGGAGCAAACGGTTGGCGTCATGCCGCGCCAGATGCGAGTCGAATATCCCGGGGCCATGTATCACGTGATGAGCCGTGGCGATCAGCGCAATGACATCTTCTTCGACGACGTGGACCGGTATGACTTCATCAAGACCCTCGGCGAGGCTTGTCTGAAGACCGCCCAAGCCAAGGCCGACCGACTAGTGGCCGAGGAACGACTGCGGCTTGG
>JBBRPK010000228.1:0-7338 GCA_038228235.1 Verrucomicrobiota bacterium | reverse complement strand
GGATTGAACAGTGTCTTCGGCGCCACCAAACGAAAGGCCCGCGGTTACCGTTCGACGACCTATCTCATTACCATGCTCTACTTCGTGGCTGGAAAGCTCAGATTGCCTCAATTCTGATTCCACTGGAAACAGCGGGGAACCCGATTTGCCCAATAGAATCAGGGAATTCCGTCAGACTATCAAGCCTAAATTGACTGTAATTTGCTGAACTAAACTGAACTCTTTCACTACGAGTTTGTTGGCACTTTTGCTGGCACTTTTTGTCGGCTACCGCACGCGGTTTCGCGTATGAACCAGCGGTCTTCAGCGTGAGTTTGTTGCTGCTCGCTATTGCGTTAGAGCCTGTTTTAAAATTGCGTGGGGTCCTGCGTCGAGGGATTTTGGCTGTGGCCAAGGCGGCGAGGCCGGAGCATCCCCGCAGCGGGCTGTGACGGCCGAGTCAGCGCAGGCCGCAGACAAAAGACCCGCCGCCCGGAGGGTTTTCGTACGCCGACTACCTTTGTTGCTCCTCGGTCGCAGATCGCTGGCGGATATGCTGCCCTCGTCGCGCCTCGCCATCCGGCCTTTTCCCCGAAAACAGGACCCCACGGAATTTTAAAACAGGCTCTTAGCGCTGGAAGCCTGTGATGGTAGCGAGCGTCTTCCCCCCGAACGGGGGGGTGGATCGTCTCTGCTATTCCGGGGAATCCTTCTCTTCTGACGCAAATGAGAATTACACTGACAAGAATCATTCTAATCGCTGCCGCCGCCACGTGGACCTCATCGCTGCCAAGCCATGCCGAGAGGACAAACGATGAGGCGTCATCAGATTGGCTCATCGCCAGGCCGTCGATTCCTTCCAGTTTGGTTGCGCGTGATGATGGCAGGGAGTTGGAGATAGGCAACGGCCTCATCAGCCGAACATTCAGAGTCGCGCCGAATCTGGCAACCGTCAGCTTAAAGCATCAGGCTCGCGGAGCAGAATTCCTGCGCGCAGTCATGCCGGAGGCGATCGTGACTCTCAACGGCAGAGGCTGGGAGATCGGCGGACTGGACGGCCAGCCCGACCGGAGTTATCTGGAACCTGCGTGGCTAGCCAAAATGAGCGCATCCTCGAATGGCTTTCGATTTGTCCGCCATCGCGTGGCCAAGCCCGAAGCGCGTTATCCCTGGCAACCGCGCTTTGGCGCGGCTAACGTTCCCTGGCCCCCCAAGGGACTCAGGCTCTCGTTGGAATTTGAATCGCCCGGCTCCACGAACAGCGCTACAGCGATCGCGGGAGTGGCCATCTCCATCCACTACGAAATTTATGATGGCCTGCCAGTGATTGCGAAATGGGTCACCATCTCGAATGGCAACAGCGGCGAAATTGTCGTGGACAAATTGGTGGTGGAGTTGCTGGCCGCGACTCCCGACCAGCGCCGTCGGCTATTGGTGGACTGTGATCAGTTCCACCCCTCCTCGCTGGTTTGGACAAGCGATGCCAACTGGCGCACTTTCGCACCCCTGAATCCCGGCGACGCGCGTTTTCTTCCGCATCCCCAGGAGTATTTGTTCCTGGCGGAATACGCTCGGGGACCTGCCACTATTCTGCGGCCCGGTGAAAGCTTTGAGTCCTTTCGCACGTTCGAACTGCTCATGGACGGCGATGAGAGCGAACGCCGTGGCCTGGCGCATCGACAGATGTATCGCACGCTTGCGCCGCAGGCGACTGAGAACCCCATTTTCATGCACGTCCGCAATTCGGACTCCGCTTCGATTCGCCGGGCGGTGGACCAGTGCGCCGAGACCGGCTTCGAGATGGTGATTTTGACTTTCTGGAGCGGGTTCAACATGGAGAATGAGTCACCAGCCTATATTGCCCGGATAAAGGCTGATTTCGATTATGCCCATCAAAAGGGCATCAAGATTGGCGGTTACATCCTGTTTGCAACCACTGCCTCGAAAGGCCCTCTGCACGACGCCATCGACCCTGTTTCTTTGAAGCCCAACGGGAGTTTGTGCCTTGGTTCGGAATACACGGATGCCTATTTTGCCAGGCTTTTCCGGTTCATGGACGCCACGGGCATGGACGTGATTGAAACCGATGGGCCTTATCACGGTTACGAGTGCGCCTCGACTCACCACAAGTATCACCGCAGCCGTGACGATTCGCGATTCGTGCAATGGCAGAGGCAGACTGACTTCTATCGCGGCTGTCGCGAGCGCGGGATCTATATTAACTCGCCCGAATGGTATTTCTTTCAGGGCAGCAATAAATATCCGATGGGTTACCGCGAGGAAAATTGGAGCTTGCCGCGCGAACTACAAATCCTGATTGGGCGCCAAAACATCTACGATGGGACGTTTGACAAGACGCCCAGCATGGGGTGGATGATGCTCCCGCTGACCGAATACCATGGCGGCGGCCCGGCGGCGACGATTGAGCCGTTGAGCGAGCATCTCGATGCTTACGAAGCCCACCTGGCGCAGAATTTTGGCAGCGGCGTTATCGCGTGCTACCGCGGGCCGCGGCTGTATGACACCGAACAAACCAAGGACGTGGTGCGGAAATACACCGGCTTCTATAAAAAATATCGCGACATCCTCGACTCCGACATCATCCATGTGCGCCGGCCTGACGGTCGCGATATCGACTGCATGTTGCACGTCAATCCGACCCTGAAGCGCCGGGGTTTGGCTGTGGTGTTCAATCCGCTCAACGAAACGGTGAAACGAACCCTGTCGCTGCCGCTCTATTACACGGGTCTGCAAGACCGTGCATCTATCCGCCGGGAAGAAGGTTCTCCGCAAATCTATGGGCTGGATCGGAAAGCGAACGCAGAGCTTTCGTTGGAGATGGGGCCAAAGAGCGCGACCTGGTTCGTGATTGAAGCGGCGGAATAACTGGAGCCCGCCCCAACGTCGCTGTGACTGCATAAATGCCGCGAGGATCGACAAAGTTCACGACAAAGCAAACCATCATCAGTTGCCTAGCCCGGCGCGTCTTCCTGCTCCGAGGGCGTGATGGCCAGCAAATCATGGTTCGGCAGGACACTCAAACTGGAAACAATGACTCGGGCGCGCCACTCCATCAACTGGGAGGTTTGAATTCTGGGATCGCGATACTTGGTAAGGTCCTCCCGCGACGCCTGGGCGAAGGAGAGCATCCTAAGCGGCAGCATGGCGCTGCACAATATCCGGGATGGTAGCATGGGATTGATCAAGAGGGTGCCTGGGCGCGTTTTCTTCGCCCGAGGCACCCTGTTTCCATATGTGGCTTGAGAATCCTGGGTTATTGTTGCACGCGATAGAATCTCATCGCGCCATCCGGCGGATTAGGCAACGGATAGGTGAAGGACGTTCCCGAGATGCAGGTCCAGGGACCTGTTATGCTGGGAGCGGACTGAAGCGGGGTCGTTCGATCTCTTCTCCGCCTTGTGATCGCCCGGTCCCCGTGATTTACGCGTTTGCGATTTGCAGGTTGAGAACTGCGCTGCGGATTCCTCGTCGCCGGTCCGCAAGCTGATGCGCTTCCCAGTCTGAGTGTCAACGCAGTAAAAGACTCCCCCGCGATTGCTGCGTCGAATTAAACGAAAACGTGTTTTCATCACAGTTCTTTCTGCAACTGCGATGATAAAAGAGGCCGACGCCGCGGTGTTAGCGAATAGCGAGCAGCCCAATTACGGATTCTGCCCGATTCTGACGGATAGTAAAACTGGTGTCCGTCGCGGTGTCCGATTGGATACCCGAGACTCCTAAGCCGTTGCTGCACACGCAGTTCGGTTTGGAAGCGAGGGTCGGAATCGACCGGGTCTCGCCTTCCACAAGCCACTCGAAATCAATCGTCTATGGCATCGCTGACTGTTTGACTATAAACGAGTTACAGTTATTGTCAACCCTAATCCGAGCATATCTTTTTTTATCGGTTTTAGCCCTGTCAAAAGGGTCTGTGCTGGCACTTTTGCTGGCACTTTTTTCGCCGGAGTTTTAATCAGACATCATTGATTTTGCGTTCAGCTTCGCCCAACACACGCAACACGGCGCTGAAACTTGGCGGCTTTGTCAAAAACATCGTCTGCATCCGGTCGTAGTCGCGCGCCAAATCCACTTCACGATATGACGCTGGGAGCAATTTCAAACTGCCGGGCTTTGCTGTTTCGTAATTTGCCCAACTCGAAGCGAAAAACCGGCTCTTGTGTTTCACCACCCGTTTCAGCAAATCAAGTCGCGCCAGTGCCGCCGCGCTTGCTGGATGTTGCCAAAGTGCGGCCACGTCTGCGTAGTGACGTGCGAATCGTTCCCGGATGGCCTGCTCGGCAGGGCGATGATGTTCGGCGTGCAGGATGGTTGCCTTTTCCCAAAATGTCCGTTCGACCTCCAACGCCACTACCTCAGCTTGAAAATCATCGAAGTTCGCTTGGATCACTTCCGCGAGCATCGGTTTGATGTTGTGAATTCCCGTCGGACGCTGGTCGGTGAGCGAGCCAAATTCCACTTTGACGAATGGCTGGATGTAACCACCTGCCGGCGGCAACACGCTGGGGTAAGAAAATAGCAGCACCGGTGATTTGGACACCGCGTCGAGTTCGTAGCTCAACCATTTTCCATTGTCTGGCTTTTTCCCCAGCACCGTCCTGATGCTCTTTTCCAGTTCCGGCTGGAATTCTTCCTGCACCTTGGCGATGCAAGCCGCTTCCAGTTTATCCAATCGCTTGCGCCGCTGGGTCGGCGTTGGCGCATCGTCCAAGTCCGATTCATTCCAGCCCAAAAGTTCCGGGGCGATTGAAAGGTCTATGTCTTCTGAAAATCGTTTTATCGCACCGAACACTTTGGACAATGAAGTGCCCCCTTTGAAAACCAGATGCGCTCCTGCTGCCGATGATTGAAAAATCCGCTGCAACATCCAGCACACCCAAAAATCCTTTTCGACAATGACGGGAGACACGTCGAGCCGGGCGGATGCTTCGCGCACAAAAGCGGCGCGCTCACTGGCTGGCAGTTCGGCAAACATACTCATCGCCGGGACTCCTTCCCGGCGATGGCGCGCAGATGCGGGTGCATCCACACAGGGGCGGACGGCAAATCCTTGAGCAATTGCCGCCGGTCCTTCGGCGACAAAAGCCGATGCAACTGTTTCACGCGCTCTTCCGTGATGTTGGTTTTGCCCAGGTAACGGAATGCCTGGATCAGCAGTCCGCTCATACGGTCGTGAGCGCGCAGACGGCTGGGGGCAGCCTGTTTCAAAATGATGGTCTGCCCGCCCACGCGCACTTGGCGCGAAGCGCCGTCGGTATGATACACGATTTTAGCCGGCACTTGTTCTGACAAGTGCAACAAATTTGCCGCGTAAGCACCGGACGCCTGAATGCGTGTGCCATTGCGACCGGCCAACGCCTCGGCAATCGCCTCCACTGGTGGAGACAGCAAACCCAGCACCGGATGCTTTTTGGGACAATCGTATAATCCTCGCGCCAGCCGCCGGATGCTGCCGTCGCGCACCAATCGCAACAGGGTCATGCCCACGGCGTGCGGCGTGCCTAGGTCGAGGAAATCCTTGGGCGTGAACACCCACGGTTGACCGCGTTGCCGGATGCGTTTGGTGATGGCATGTGCCAGATTCACAGCTTCAAAGATGCTCCTAACGTGTTAAAAAAACAACCCTGTTTTTTTAACAAGAAAATCAGGAGTTTGGAGCAAAAACTGGTGAAAAGTGCCTTTTCACCAGAGTCTTTAGAGCGCTATAAATAGCGCATTTAGAACGGATTGCGCATTTCATTCTTTGTCCGAGGGTCGTCCCTTGGCGGCGTTCACGTGGACACGCTGCGGACGTGCTCTTTTGCCTGGCAGCAGGCCGGAATCCAAACTCCATTTTTGGAAACACATTCCGAGTTGTGACAAGAGCCCTCTGGCAACCCTTCGACGCGAAACAATTCGCGCAGGCGTTGTTTGAGGAATAAATAGAATCAATACTTGAGTTAAGAACGACAGGCAATGAACGACAAACAAATCAGAGTGGCAGTGCATCAGAAATTATTTCGCCATACTCGGCGACGCCAAATACCCTAATCTTAGTTCTCCGCGATGCAGTAGAGGTGCCCGTCGGTGCGGAGGAAAATCTGACCGTCGGAAATGGCTGGCGTCGCGTTGCTCGGCTCGCCCAGGTCATTCATGGCCAAAAGTTCGAACTTCTCCGGATCGGGCCGAAAAACGGTGGTGATGCCTCTTCGGCTCGTGACATACAACCGCCCGGCTGCCATCACGACCGAACCCCAGCTTTCTCCGCCGTCGAGCCGCTCGGTCCACCGGATTTTTCCGGTCTGGCATTCCATACATTGAGCGGTCCCTGGTCCGGCGTTGACTATGAAGACGAATCCATCAACGACCACACCCGAGCCAATCCGTTGGGGCTGTCTCTCCAGCCACAGGCGGTTGGAAGCGGTCACGTCGCCGGCTCCGCCCAGCTTGAAACCAATCGTGGGTCCGTTTCCCCATCCCGTGAACGCGACCCCGATTCCGGCGGAGACAACGGGCGAAGCATAGATCAGATCAACTTTTTCTTCCGCCAATCCCCCGACGAACCATAACCTGGCGCCGGTCTTCGGATCGCAGGCGACCACCTGCGTGAGCATGCTGCAAAGGATCTGATCCTTGCCGCCGACCTCGGCGACGATGGGCGTACACCACGAGCCCCAATTTCCTTTGAGGAGGGTTTTCGGACCGCCGGGTTCGTCGTATTTCCAGAGCAGTTTGCCCGTCTTCAAGTCAAGCGCGGTCAGAAAGGCCCGGTCGCCCGGACCGAAGTTCAAGATGACCTTCCCACGATGGAGGATCGGGGAGGAGCCGTAGCCCCATTCATTGCGCACTTCACCGAGGTCCTTTTTCCAAAGTTCTTTGCCGTCGAAGTCGTAGCAAAAGACACCGGGCGAGCCGTGCCAGACCACCACGCGCGCGCCGTCGGCGACGGGAGTTGACCCGCAGTAGGGATTCGATTGATGGGTTGGTTCAACGATGAGAAACTCAACGGTCTGCATCCAAAGTTGTTTGCCCGTTTGTCGGTCGAAGCAGTACAGGTTTCGCTTCTTGCCCGAGTCTTCCGCACAAGTGACAAAGACGCGCCCATGCGAAACAATGGGGCTGCTGTTACCCGGACCTGGGAGTGTCACTTTCCATCGGACGTTATTCGTCGGTCCCCAATGGAGCGGCGCTTTGTACTCTTGAGCGACACCATTCCCGAGAGGCCCGCGGAACTGCGGCCAATCCCCTGCCCGCACTGTTAGAGCCTGTTTTAAAATTCCGTGGGCTCCTGTTTTCGCGGAAAAGGCCGGATGGCGAGGCGCGACGAGCGAGCATACCCGCAGGGGTCTGTGACCGAGGAGC
>JBBRPK010000227.1:0-7407 GCA_038228235.1 Verrucomicrobiota bacterium | reverse complement strand
GTTACTGTCTGCAACCGCCCAGTGTCATCTACGTGATTCGTTGCACACAACTCTGCGCGCTTTTCCGGACGAATCTTATACACGTGTAACATGAACGGCGAGGGATTTTGGCTGTGGCCAAGGCGGCGAGGCCGGAGCATCCCCGCAGCGGGCTGTGACGGCCGAGTTAACGCAGGCCGCAGACAAAAGGCCCGACGCCCGGAGGGTTTTCGGGGAAAAGGCCGACTGGCTTCGTTGCTCCTCGGTCGCAGATCGCTGGCGAATATGCTCCCCTCGTCGCGCCTCACCATCCGGCCTTTTCCCCGAATACAGGACCCCACGGAATTTTAAAACAGGCTCTGAGAACGCTGTCAGTTTCCCCGAGCCGATTGCTCCACGCGGAATTTGGATATGGCTGGGTAACTCCAACGATTGTCGCGATGGGCGCGCGAAAAAACCACCGCGTCATCATTCAAAACAACGTCAGAATCGAAGGGCCGCGCGCTGGCCGATACCGCGCCCCCCGGGGCGCGGGGATCGCTTCCGTCCAGCGTGTAATAAATTTTCCCGGCGGGGGCGCTTAGACTGAGGGGGCTGCCGCGATCGACCGGCCCCGCGTGGAGAGAAAATGACGGGGCTTTGAGGAATTGCCGATCCACCCACTCGATCCTTTTTTGAATCCATTGCTTCATCCAGTTTATTTCGTCGCTATAGCTTTTGCCTACATAGCTGTTCGGCCAGGTGGTCCGTCCCATGATGCGCCACTTGCGGAAATTTCTGGCTTGGGCTTCGTCGAGCAATTCTGCCAGCTCATCGATCCGGGCGTGAATCTTCGCTATGACAAACTGGTTCGCGCGCAACTCGCCCCAGCGATCCACATATTTTTGGCCGAAATCCGGGTCTTCAAAGAGGCGCCGGAACCATGAGTATTGTTGATCGTCCAATTGCGGCCAGTACCACCCGTCAGATTTCCAGCCCTGTTTGCCGTTGGCATTGCCGAAGCTGAGATTCCAATCCCAAATCGGCCCCATCCCAACTTTGCCATTGCGGTCCTTGTAGTAAAAGGTGCTGAAGCGAAATCCGTCGATGTTCTTGGTTGCTTCGACCAACAGGTGATGGTCGATAAATGAATCAGGGTCGATGTAGGCGGTGTAACCGGTCTTCGCATCCTTGAAATTATCTCCATAAAGAACGGTCTCGAATTTGTTTAAGTAAGCCGCCAGCCAGGCTTTCTGTTTTGATGTGATTTCGTCAGCTTTCGGTTCTACGTAGAAGAACTGATTTCCGTGGCTTGTCACAAACCTCAAACTGGAAAATCGGCCAGACATCCGCTGAAAGAATCCGTCCGCTCCGGAGTGGGGGTTGCCCTGCACGGGAAAAAATCCTTCCGGGTCGCCAGGGAATCCCCCTGGCCCCGTGAAGAAAGAGTGGCTTTGGGCTCCGCCCATCTGGAAGCCGCCGGGATTGGATTCTCCCAATTGCACCGAATCGAAGTGATCTTTTTTAAAAATATAACCACCGGTCACGTTCGGTTCCGTGTTATCGTCCAGTTCCAGCTTTTCGATGGCAACCCGATGCTTGCCTCGCTTGGTTTTTTCCTCAAACACGAACACTCCCAGATAATCGCGCTGGCTCAGGTTCTTCCCTGTCTCGTTGAGAAAAACTTCCACGAACTTCGTCCGTGAGGCGTAGCGCCCCATCTGATTGCTTAACTCATAACCGATGACATCGCGCATAAGCGTTTTGTCCGGAAAAGGGGCGTAAAGGACCCAATCGGAGTCTTTGGGAAAACCGAGCAACGAGACCTTCAGCGGATTGTGGTCATCGTCCTTGGTCTTGAAATGATAAGAATGTTTCGGGTAGCGCAACGAGGTATGGCCCCTGATGTTGAGGTCACCGGAGCCATCAAAGTCCGTCCCTCCGGTAAGAGTGGCTCGGCCTGCCGCAGAATCGATGAAATGAGCAGAGACCCGCGCCTTGGTATCATGAGGAATCTGCTGGCCAAAGCTGTGGAGGATGACCAGCGGCAGATTGGAGCTAAATCCCTCCACATCGGGGCTGAGCCGAATATAAGTTTGCGACACCGTCGCGCTCACTGATGAGCCTGCGCCAAAAACCTTGACGCGGAGCAACGTAGTGCCTCCGATCTGGATTGGGGCGGAATATTTTCGGGAGGCGGAAGTCGGTTCCGAGCCGTCCGAAGTATATCGAATGACTGCCGAGGGCGAATCGGCCGTAAGACCCACCGAAATTTCGTTCGTGAAAATTCCTCCGGAAACCAAAAACCGGGGCGCAGGAAGGTCCGGAGCAGGCGCCGGAATAGCTTTCGTCTTGGTTTTGGGAGCGCTTCTTGTCTTGGTCGGGTGGGGGCCGCGATTGCTGAGCACAATGGCGGCGATGACCAGAACGCCGGCGATCAGGACGGCGCGCTTGATCGTCCTGAATCTGCGCTGCCTTTTAGATTTTTCAACGACAGAGGCCATGCTTTTTCCTGGCAAGAATGGAACAACCGGCCAGGATTCTCAAATGCAAAACACAGGTCTCATGCGGGCGCCCAAGGATCCCATTTTGGGGCAATGTCCGCAAGAATCAGGCGCCTGTTAATCGGAAGCCGAAACAATGGGATGGGGGCGTCCGCAAGCGCAATTACTGCCGTTGCTGGACGGCTTTGGTGTTTCGCCCTCGCCCTCGATTGGCTCATAATTCAAATTCGGCGCCAGCCAGCGCTCAATCACGCCCAGATCCATCTCCTTGCGCAGATGATAGTCGAGGACCTGGTCGCGTTCAATTTTCCCAACCCCGAAATATTTTGATTCCGGGTGGGCGAAGTAGAGTCCGCTCACCGAGCTCGCCGGATACATGGCGCAACTTTCGGTCAGCTTGATGGCAGTGTTGTTCTCCACGTCCATAAGATTCCACAGAATCCATTTCTCAGTATGATCCGGGCAGGCAGGATACCCGGCCGCCGGACGGATGCCGCGGTAACGCTCCCGAATCACCTCCTCGTGGCTGAGCTTTTCCAATTTTCCATAACCCCAATCTTCCCGGGCTCTTTTGTGCAGATATTCGGCAAACGCTTCGGCCAGGCGATCCGCGAGCGATTTTGTCATGATGGAATTGTAATCGTCATGGTCGCGTTCGAATCGCTCACAAATCGCTTCGATCCCATGGCCGCTCGTCACGGCAAAGGCGCCCAAATAATCCCGAAGCCCGGTGGACTTCGGCGCGATGAAGTCAGCCAGGCAATGGTTGAACTGCTCGGCCGGCTTGTCCGTCTGCTGGCGCAGAAAGTGGAAAGTCTTCAAAACTTTCTTCCGCGATTCGTCAGTATAAAGCTCCACATCGTCGCCTGCGCTGTTAGCAGGGAAGAAACCGTAGATGGCCCGCGCTGTCAGCAGCTTCTGGCTTACTATTTCTTCGAGCAGCTTTTGCGCGTCATCGAATAGTTCCTGGGCTTTGGGGTCATTCAGAATCGCCGGATACCGTCCGCGCAACTCCCAGGTGTGGAAGAAAGGCGACCAATCAATGAAAGGAACCAGTTCTTGGAGAGAGAACTTGTCCAACACCCGAATGCCAGTGAAGGAAGGGGCGGGGATATCTTCTGATTTCCATTCAATGGGCGCGCGTCGAAGGCGCGCCTGCTCGATGGAGAGCAGTGGCTTATGGTCTTTTTGGGCGAGATGCTGTTGCCGAAGCTGTTCCTGGTCCGCGCCGTTTTTCTTCAGAAACGCCGGCTTCTGCTCGGTGCTGAGCAAGCTGCCCGCGACCCCCACGGCGCGCGAGGCGTCCAGCACATGGACGACGGCGGGAGCGTAGTGGGGCGCAATTTTCACGGAAGTGTGCGCCCGGCTGGTAGTAGCCCCGCCGATGAGCAGCGGCACGGTGAAGCCTTGCCGGCTCATCTCTTTGGCGACGTGGACCATCTCCTCAAGCGACGGCGTGATCAATCCGCTCAAGCCGATTAAATCCACGTTTTTTTCGCGAGCTATCGAAAGAATCTTGTCACAGGGAACCATCACGCCTAGGTCAATAACCTCGTAATTGTTGCAACCCAGCACCACTCCCACGATGTTTTTGCCGATGTCATGCACGTCCCCTTTCACGGTCGCCATCAAAATGCGGCCCTGGGCATTGCTTTTCCCGGAGGCTTTTTTTTCCGCTTCCATGAAGGGCAAAAGGTAAGCCACCGCTTTTTTCATCACGCGGGCGCTCTTCACGACTTGTGGCAAAAACATTTTCCCCGAACCAAACAAATCTCCCACGATGTTCATCCCGGCCATGAGTGGACCTTCGATAACGTCCAGCGGTTTCGCATACTTCTGGCGCGCCTCCTCGATATCGGATTCAATGTGGTCCACGATGCCTTTAATAAGCGCGTGGCTGAGGCGATCCTCAAGCGTCCCTTGACGCCAGGCGTCTTCGAGCACTTCCGCTTTATCTTTCTTTTTGACCGATTCGGCGAATTTGATCAGGCGCTCGGTGGCGTCAGGACGGCGGTTTAGCAAAACATCTTCCACCAGTTCGAGGAGATCCTTGGGGATTTCTTCGTACACCTCGAGCATGCCGGGATTGACGATGCCCATATCCATTCCCGCTTTGATGGCGTGATAGAGAAAAGCGGAGTGCATGGCCTCGCGGACGACATTGTTGCCGCGAAAAGAAAATGAAATGTTGCTGATGCCGCCGCTGATTTTGCAATGGGGCAAGGTGGCTTTGATGATGCGCGTCGCTTCGATGAAGTTGACCGCGTAATTATTATGCTCCTCCATGCCCGTGGCTACGGTGAGGATGTTCGGATCAAAGATGATGTCCTGCGGGGGAAAGCCCACCTGCTCAGTAAGAATTTTATAGGACCGGGCGCAGACTTCGACCTTTCGCTCGATGGTATCGGCCTGGCCCTGATCGTCAAAAGCCATGACCACCACCGCCGCGCCATAGCGGCGAATGAGCCGCGCTTGCTCGATGAATTTCGCTTCGCCTTCCTTGAGGCTGATGGAGTTGACCACGGCCTTCCCCTGCGCGCATTTCAGTCCCGCTTCCAGCACCGACCATTTTGAGCTGTCGATCATGATCGGCACGCGGGAAATGTCTGGCTCCGAAGCGATCAGATTCAAGAACGTAGTCATGACCTGTTCGGAATCGAGCATGCCTTCATCCATGTTGACGTCGATGATTTGCGCGCCCCCCTCGACTTGCTGGCGGGCCACGCCAAGGGCTTCCTCGTAATTGCCGGCCAGAATGAGCTTGGAGAATTTTGGCGAACCGGTCACGTTAGTCCGTTCCCCGACGTTCACGAAATTGGTCTCGGGCCGGATCGTTAACGCTTCGAGGCCGCTCAAACGCGTAAAAGGCTCGATCGCAGGAGGGATCCGCGGGGCCAGGTCGCGCACGGCGGCCGCAATCGCTTCGATGTGGGCCGGGGTTGAACCACAGCAACCGCCGACGATATTGAGCCAGCCATTGGCGGCAAACTCGCGCAGATCCGCAGCCATGATTTCAGGAGTCTCATCGAATCCGCCGAAAGCATTGGGCAAGCCAGCGTTGGGATAGC
Organism: Verrucomicrobiota bacterium; assembly: GCA_038228235.1. Classification (GTDB taxonomy): domain Bacteria; phylum Verrucomicrobiota; class Verrucomicrobiia; order Limisphaerales; family JBBRPK01; genus JBBRPK01. The sequence continues at coordinate 1,877 of JBBRPK010000227.1, read as the reverse complement.
AACTGATGTAAATTGGAGCGATGCCGGAAAGCTCCTCGATGTAGGGGCGCATTTGCCGGGCGCCAAGCGCGCAATTAATGCCCACGCTTAGAAGCTTCATGTGCGAAATGGCATTCCAATAAGCCTCGACTGTCTGGCCGGAGAGAGTTCGTCCGCTGCGGTCCGTGATGGTAAAGGAAACCATCAGAGGAACGCGACGACCGGCGTCCTCAAAGTATTTGTCGATGGCGAAGAGGGCCGCTTTGGAATTGAGCGAGTCAAACACAGTTTCCACCAGGAGCGCATCCACACCGCCGTCCATCAGCCCGCGCGTTTGTTCGTAATAGGCCTGGACTAATTGGTCATACGTAACGGCCCGAAAGGCCGGATTATTGACATCGGGTGAAAGGGTCGCCGTTTTGCTGGTGGGTCCCAGGGCCCCGGCCACAAAACAAGTGCGGGCCGGATGAGCCGCCATGAAAGCTTCCACGGCCGCTCGCGCATTCTTTGCTCCCGCCAGGTTTAATTCGTAAGCAAGCTTTTCCAGTTTGTAATCTGCCAGCGAGATGGAGGTGGAATTGAAGGTGTTCGTCTCGATTAGGTCCGCGCCCGCCTCAAGATATTGGCGGTGGATTTCTTGAATGATCTTCGGCTGGGTAATCGAAAGCAGGTCGTTATTCCCCTTCAGATCATGCGGCCAATCCTTAAAGCGCTCACCGCGGTACCCCGCTTCCTCGAGCCCGTGTGTCTGGATCATTGTGCCCATCGCCCCGTCGATGATGACGATGCGCTGGCGCAAAAGCCGTTCCAGTTGTCCCGTTTTATCGTATGTGGCGCTCATTTTCCGTCTGCCGAATTCTTAAATACCTTCGCAGCTTACAAGCATTATCGTCGCATTCAACTCTAAAATCAACCTATCTTGATGTGATGATATGTTCTTGGGGGCTTTCTTCAAAGGCCATGATCGTTTCGAAATATGCTTCCGTAACCTTCGGAAGGACGAGTTCCACGACTCCCAGACCTGCCCGCCTGCCTCCCTCGCCTCCTCGGCCGAGGAGAGCACGGTTGGGTTTTGCGCACCGAACTATACGCACTTCGCGCAGTCATATTCAAACAAATCGGAAGCCCAGGAAGCCGTTCCCGGTAACCCTGAGAACGCTGGGCAATCGGATTCGAGCTGCGCGGTTCGAGAAGGGACTGAATCATTCCCAACTCGCTCAGAGCCTGTTTTAAAATTGCGTGGGGTCCTGCGGCGAGGGATTCTGGCTGTGGCCAGGGCGGCGAGGCCGGAGCATCCCCGCAGTGGGCTGTGACGGCCGAGTCAACGCAGGCCGCAGACAAAAGACCCGCCGCCCGGAGGGTTTTCGGGGAAAAGGCCGACTGGCTTCGTTGCTCCTCGGTCGCAGATCGCTGGCAGATAAGCTCGCTCGTCGCGCCTCGCTATCCGGCCTTTTCCCCGAAAACAGGACGCCACGGAATTTTAAAACAGGCTCTCAGGAACTTGGAGTTGCAAAGTCCGTAGTCAGCCGTTGGGAAAACGACCTCGCCACTCCCAATGGAGCGCGACTGAAGGAACTTTCGCGGCTGCTGGCGCTTCAGCTTGTTGCCAAACCGTGAGGTATGGTCTTCGATATTCGCACCGTAGCAGGCGCGCCACTTGGACAATGTCTGCCTTACTGCGCACGAATCTTGAAAATTGAAAATCAATGAAAAGTAACATTGACCCAAAACTGCCAGGGGCTTAAAACAGGGCATTCCTAAGCCGTAACTATGCAGTAGAGGCGCTAAAAATACTTGAGGCCATTAACACAACGATTGGATTGAGAAGCACTTACAGCACAAAATCCTACTGCATTGCAGTCGGGTTTCGCCCCCGATTGGTTCCTGCAAATCGTGTT
>JBBRPK010000226.1:0-7488 GCA_038228235.1 Verrucomicrobiota bacterium | reverse complement strand
ATCGCGTGGCAAACTGTTTTATCGCTTGGCGCAACAGGCGGTCCAGGTGCCAGCCGTCCCGTACAAACTCCTCGTGGGAGGCGCCGAGAATGAAAAACACCACCCGTTGCGGTCACTGGAGTCAGTAGGATAGCCCTGTTATTTTAATCGGGCGAAGGCATCCGCGAAGTCAGTCAGGTCGTAGCCTTTGGCGCGGAGACTGGCGAGTCGGATGTTGTGGAGATGGATTTCGATCCGCCTTCGTCGGACTTCGGCGCGACAAGATGGCGGGACAAGCCGGCGCGACGAGTGGTTGATGGTTCGGGCTGGTCAGGAGCTTCAAAACGATGAGATAATCGGATAATCTCTGCTTTAGGGTAGTTTCTGAAAGCCTGCCTGAAGGAAGTGTTGATCGAAGGCCAAGGCTTCAACGATGCCTCGGTCCTGCATCACAAGGAAGGAAACGCAGTCGGTGAGCGAGAAGGTCTTGTCCGGACGTTGTTGGAAGTATTGCCAACCCCGGAGGAAAAGAGCTTCGTCAACCTGGACCAATTGGACTCCGGGACTTCTGAGCAACATTTGTCCAAGTTCCACCGCCTTCGCAGGTCGCTTCCGGCTGTTAAAAAAAGTGGCGATTTCGGCAAAGACGAAAGAGGGGGTGACGAGTGGCGGGAGGGATTTGCGGAAACCGTTCCAATGCCGGTCCGCTGCGACATGGTTTTGGTCGTCGGCTGCTTCGAGGGCGATTAGGTAGCCGATGTCCAGGAGACCGGGCTCATGAATCGTTCCCGGCCAGGTATTGATCGTGCAATGCCGAGGCATCGGGGAGACCGCAAGGCACCGGATTTTTGCCCAGATTCAGGATGGGGTCCGGCCCGGTGGTGGGGATGAGCGTGATGCGGTCGCTCTCCTTTCGGATTTCGACCGCCTCAATTCCCACTAGCAGCGCGGGTGGAATGACTAGGCCTTCGGGTGTTACTTTGGCTATCATGGGTCAGCGAACACTGCTGTCACCCAATACTATGCGTTATATCTTCTTCGCGGGCAAGTCTGTGTTTTCGAGCACTCTGGCTCGCCTACGCGGTCGAGCTATCATCCCTTCGTTACGGTTAGGGTTTGAGAGTTTGAGATCATCGGCGTTCGTCCCCGCCGCCGCATTGCTTTGGCGCGACAAGTGACTCCGGCGCGACGAAACGGGCGAAGGCGCCGGTGAAATCGGTGAGGTCGTAGCCTTTGGCGCGCAGACCGCCGAGTCGGATGTTGTGGGGATGGATGCCGAAGGGGCGGAGGTGGCGGGAGAGCCAAGCCATTGAGGATTGAGGATTGAAGATGGCAGGGCTGAGGGCAGAGGACGGAGGACTGAGGACGATTGGGGATTGAGGAGTGAGGATTGAAGATTGGCAGGGTGATTCGGGCAACGCACGGAGGGATTCCACGAGTTGCTTGGAGGAGATTCTGGTGAGCCCGGTTTCGGTGAAGATTTGGCGGATGCTTTCCAGAAGGCGAACGTCGGGAGCGTTGGAGCGTGGAACGGAGGACCCTCCTTCGCTGCCTCCGCCGCTGGAGCTATCTGAGCATCCGGGGGGGTCTCATGGTTCCCATCATCGCGAAGGAGGGCTACGAGGCTTTGCGCGGGGAAGGTTGCGCCTGCCATCCATGAGCAGGATTCAGAATATTGCGCGCAATATTCTTTTTGGCGCTCCGACATGGTGCGCCTCGCCGAAAACCTGCGTGAAAAAGTGGACGTGTTGCTCGATCTTCCGGTGCGGGTGGGAACGGCGGACGCTGAAGCCCCTCGAAGCAGTGAGGACTGGCTATCACTCCGGCTTCCACCCCAAAAAAGGAAAAAACCCCTTCCGGGTTTCCGGAAGGGGTTGAAGGGTTCGACAGTTAACTCAGAATTTGTAGATAACGTTGGCGGCGACAAGAAAGGCATTTTTCTTGGCCGGAGTGCTGGTATCTGTTGTGGGGAGGGTGCCGCCATAGGCTCTGGAGCCATCGGCTGCATGATCCCAGCGGACTTCCAAACGGCTGAGGACGTTTTTCCACAGGTCGTATTGGAGGGTCTCGGTGAGAGCGAAGACCTTGCGAGGCACGCTCGCAAACTGACCCCCCGCGGTGCCTGCAATGGCTGCGGCAGGTGGCGTGGCGAGGGATCCGCTCTGCCAAAAAAACTCTCCACGAGTGTGGAAGCTGAGCTTTTCCGTGGCCTGGATTGAGGCATACAACGCAACCGCATCTCGGTAGGTCGGGGCTGTTAATGTGGCGCTGTCATGATCTGTCCCGGCGTAGTCATAGGAAACGCCCACTTTCAAGGCCGTGAGAGGAGTTGGGACGGTAGCGCCGGCGTAGAGGCTCGTCTGGGCTTTTGTGCCTCCGTTTATGGCGCCGTTGAACCCGTTAATCACGCACCCGTAAAGTGTAGCGCCTTTGAAGGAGCCAAAACTGTCGGGAGCTGTGAGCGAAATCGCTGCCATGTAGGTCTTGTAGGACTCGGCCTTCGGCGGATTGGCGCGGCCATTTATGGTAGGCCCGAGGGTATTGGCGATGGCAGCGGCGAAGCTGAGGACGGAGTTTACTTGATAATTGGCCTGCAGACCGGTGTGAGTCGTAGGCTCCATGCTATAGCCGTATGACCGGGTATAATTCGGATTGTTCCCTGAATCAAACGTTTCATAGCCAATTATGGTGTCCCAGACTCCCAACTTCAAGTCGAGGCCATTGCCGACTGGGGCGCGGATCGCCACGTAGGCTTGCTTGATGCCAAAGTCCGAGGTGGCAAAACCCAGCCCGGCTGACGAGGTGGCCAAAGCATTGGCATCGGGGCCAAATATCAGGTCCACTTTATAGCCTGCTGACCATTGCGCTTCGTCCAGCGGCCGTTCGATGGTGAGACGGACGACGTCCAGGTTGAAGCCGTCCTGTTTGCCTTGATTGAAGGCAAAGCCGGGAACAAAGGCGTTCCCCGTGCCCGGATTCCACTCCATGGAGGTACTCACATACCCGCTGATGGTGGTGGAGGAGAGCGCGGTCATCATTGAACTCGCTTTTTCTTCCGCTTGAATTATCGATGGGAGACTGACCAGCCCGACGGCCGCCAAGCCCAACGTCCATTTGTTAACTTTCATTTGTTCCTTCCGTTTGTGTTTTTGTTTTTTTGAAGAAAGGGCGACGGCCCTTCACTTCGCTTTATGCACTACTCGGATAATCCGCTGCCCACTGCTCTCCCGGTGATCAAATTCCCAGCTTGGGTCCAATGGGATTTATCTTTCCGCCAGCCCATGCTGGCACCGAAAGTCTGATTTGCGCTTGAGGGCGAAAAAAGGCAAGCGAAATTGTGAAAAGGGAAACCTTGGGGCTGCGCATGCACAGCACCAGCCCCAAGGACTTTCGCAGTCAGGAAGAAATCTAACAGCATTGCCACGGCAAATGCAAACGCTGTGCCATCGTCTGGTCGGATTGCTCGAAGCTGCTTAAATTTGGGGGTTTCTTTGGTTTCTTTTTTTGGAGCAGGTTTGCCGGGGTTTAGATGTGCATTTAGTTATCCAGTTTGGTCAAATTTGGGCAAGGGACTGTGCTATTGCAGTACAACTCGGGTGGCTCCTGACGAGCGCTGAATAAGCTGCGGCCACGAAAAACCCCTTCCGATTGCTCGGAAGGGGTGAGAGATCTCGTCTTGGCTTAGAACTTATAGATAATGTTGGCTGCGACCAAGAATGCGTTTCTCTTGTTCGGAGCGCCGCCCGGCAGCTCTCCCCCATAAGCCCGATCGGGGGTTCCTACGGGCGCGTTGGCGGTGCCTGCCTGATGGTCCCAGCGGACTTCCAATCGGCTCAGGACGTTTTTCCAGAGGTCATACTGGAGTGTCTCAGTGATTGCGAGGACTTTGGATGGCAACCCAGGGCCAGCTAAAGCGTGCCCTTGCCAAAAATATTCTCCTCGAGTATGGAAGCTCAGCTTTTCTGTGGCTTGGATGGATGCATAAACCGCGAACGCGTCCCTATAGGTCGCGGGAGTGCCGGTTGCTGTGTCGTGACTGGTACCCGCGTAATCATAGGAGGCACCCAGCTTCAAGCCCGTGAGTGGGGTTGGCACCGTCAATCCGGCGTACCAGCTTGTTTGGGCAGAGACTCCTCCGTTCACAGCTCCGCTGTTGAAGCCGTTTATTACACCGCCGTAGAGACTGGCCCCTTTGAAGGAGCCGAAGCTGTCTGGCGCAGTGAGGTTCACAGAAGCCATGTAGGTTTTGTAGGATTCGGCCTTCGGCGGATTCGCGCGCTGATTGATAGTCGGTCCGAACGTATTCGCAATTCCAGCGGCAAATGCCAAAGATTCCGACACTTGGTAGGAAGCAAGGAGACCGGTATGGGTGTGGGGCTCAATGGTGGTTCCATACGAGCGCGTGTAGTTTGGGTTGTTGAGTCCGTCATGGCTTTCATAGCCGATAATGGAATCCCAAACACCCATCTTTAAGTCCAGGCCGTTACCCACAGGCGCCCGCAATACCACATAGGCGTTCTGGATGGCAAAGTCTGAGGTGGATATCCCCGTGGAGGTAGTTCCGAACACATTCGCATCCGGTCCGAACAGCAAATCGACCCGGTAACCTGCTGACCACTGGGCTTCATCAAGCGGTTTCTCAATGCGAAGCTTTACTTTATCGAGGTTGAAGCCGTCTTGCTTGCCCTGATTATAGATAAATCCCGGGGGATTGGCATTCCCAGTCCCGGGGTTCCATTCGAGCGATGTGTCCACGTACCCGCTGATGGTAGTGGAAGTGAGCGAGGTCATGAGCGAACTCATTTTTTCCTCAGCCTGGATTAACGACGGGAGGCTAACCAATCCGACGGCAGCCAGCCCTAATGTCCATTTATTAACTTTCATTCAGTTCCTTCCTGCTTCTGTGTTTTTTTGTTTTATGGCGCAAGCGTGATTTGTGGGCAAAACCGTTTACCCCACGCCTAGCACTGTGCACTGGGTTTCAACATAAAGAAGCACCCCCCGGTTTGGCAAGCCCTATTTTCACCCCATCCCGAGGCCGGGGTGGGGGTGGTCAATTTTAGCCATCCGGGCACCCCTATTCTTTTTTGTCGCCCGGAGGGTTATCCAAAGCGCGTAGAACCAGATCATCGTAAAGGATGGGGGTAGTAGAGTAGGGCGATCCCCAAATGGAAGCGCGACCGGCGGCAGGCGCGGCGCTTGCCTCGTGCGAGATGGCCCAGGCGGGCGGCTCGACAGTGCCTTGTTTCCAGGCCTTGCCTTCGATTTTCCATGAACCGCCGGCCTGGCGAATTTGCAGCCGCAAGGAGGTCCAAGACCCCGATTCCCAAGCGTAGGGTGCACTGGCTGCCAGTTCGTCCCCCTTATAAAGCTCCAACAGTCTTTTGCCGGGCGAAACTTGCAGCCGGTAACCCCCGACGCCGTCTAGCCCCACGCCAAAGGTGGGAAAGCGCCGACCTTTACCAGTCCCATAAACCCGAGCAGACACCGCCACGCCCTCGCTCTGGGTGGGGCCAAAAAGGACGCCAAACGTATCGAGAGGCGCGCCGGGCAATTCCAAAAATCGATTGCCGCTTTCTTCTTTGACAGCGAATGTGCCCTCCAAAACCAGAAAATCTTCCGGCACCTTGGCCAAGCTGGCCTTCTCAAAGTCATTTTCGTACAGGATTTTGGGGGTGGCTGGGTTGTGTTCCTGCGCAAGCAGGCGAGTTTCCGCCAATAAAATGAGGACCAAACTGTAAATCAATTTCATTATAAACAAACTAATGCTGTGCCAACTTCTTAATGCTGTGCCAACTTCTCCGCGCATCAACTATCCAGGCTGCTGAGGCTCCGGCCGACGCGCGGCTCACAGCCATGCTTTTAGGGTCATCAGCCGTTCACACTATAAGGTGGACCGGTCAGGAGCACCAGCCCGTTTCGCTGGCCCACAGCGATTCTTATCATCGCAAGTTGGAACCGTGTGGGGTTGGAGGGACGAGTTCCACCCAGTTCCACGAGTCCCTATTTGCTTAAGAGATCAGGGACTCGTGGAACTCGTCCATCCGAGACTTGTGCCGTTCCGCTCCCAAAATGAAGAATTGCTGGCTGGCGGCAGAGATTATTGTCGTGGCGTCGGCTCGCACTCGCCTGAGACGCTGATTGCGAATCTACGCTTTGGTTGTGTTGGTCCACGGGCGGCATAATTGGTGTTGTACATTGATAATTAATGGGATAGGTGGCCGCTTAAATCTCTCGCATGAAACGTCGGATTCTATTACACTCTTGTTTCTATACGTAAGTTGTTGGTAGTTTGGCACTTACTAATAAATTTCGCGGAATCGCCCCCATAAGCGCCCGAGAACCGTTGGAATCTTTTACGAAGCGGCTTAGACCGGAATTGTTGTCCAAAAATAAGACACGCCATTAAAACGCTAATCATTAATGACTTATGACTAATTAAGGAACCTTTAAAAGGCATTGGCACAAGTCCAGCATACAGCCATTGAACAGCAACCAGTTTGCTGGCGAAGAATTGAACAAAAACTCTAAAACGAAAGAAAAAATGAAATCTTTAAAAGCAATATTAAGTGCGGTAGGTGCAGGAGCACTGGTGATGGCGGCTCTTCCAGCGGGTGCAGTACCGGTGGTTGTTGAATCTGACGTTCTCCAGGTGCTTGATCCCAGCGGAGGACTCTTCAAGTTTACCAGAGCGAATGAAGGCTTTCCTGAAGGTAGTGGAACGATGTATATCGTGGATTCTAATACTGGCAACCCTGCCGCTTTTGGACATCCCACCGCTTTCACCGAGCCGAATTCAAACGATTGGAGCGACATGGTCGGGGTGATTCTTAATCCCGATGGGAGTGGTCGTTACGTCTTGGCCTTCTTGTCAGACATTGAAGGGCCCCTAAATCAAGCAGCGGCTCTGCTCGCTTTCGGTGCTGTGGCTCCTCGAGCGGTTGTCGTAGAAACGGGCGGGTTGCAAGACATAACCACCCCATACCTCAATCCAGATCCGAGTTATGCCGGATATACTGCACAGTTTAGATCCGACGTTCCCGACGCGGGCACGACCGTGGCGCTCTTGGGCATGGCCTTGGCCGGTCTGGGGATCGCCCGCCGCAAATTAGCCTAGTCGGCTCAATTCAATTCTTCGTTACTTTGGGCAGGGATACAATCCCTGCCCTTTTTATTTGGTCGGAGGCCAAATCGCAGGGCGGTGGACAAAGTTGTAGCGCAGGTTTCCAAACCCAATGCCACTAGGATTTGGGTTAGATCGCCGCTGAGAAAGCCACGCTTCGTCCTGGTCCCTAAGCCGTAACTATGCAGTAGAATTTCCTTCGACGGTGAAATTCCCATGTGAGAGCCGTGTGAGCTAGAGGCTTTCCGAACACGATTTGCAGGAACCAATCGGGGGCGAAACCCGACTGCAATGCAGTAGGATTTTGTGCTGTAAGTGCTTCTCAATCCAATCGTTGTGTTAATGACCTCAAGTATTTTTAGCGCCTCTACTGCATAGTTACGGCT
>JBBRPK010000225.1:0-7543 GCA_038228235.1 Verrucomicrobiota bacterium | reverse complement strand
TCGCGCTGGATGCAGACAGCAAGCGCAACAAGCAGCGGAAGAAGAACGATCAACTGACCTACAAGGAGCAACTCCAGCCCCTGAGCGACAAACGCATCGTCTTCATCTTCGACGAGTGCCACCGCTCGCAGTTCGGCGAGAATCACCAGGCCATCAAAGAGTTCTTCCCCAAGGCCCAGCTCTTCGGCTTCACCGGCACCCCCATCTTTGAGGCAAACGCCACCGCCCAGAAGATCGAAGACGAACAGGCTTCCATGCGGACCACCGTGGACCTCTTCCAAAAGCAGCTCCACGCCTACACCATCACCCACGCCATCGAGGACCAGAACGTCCTAAAGTTCCATGTGGATTACTTTAAGCCGGAGGGCAATGGCGCTCCCAATCCCGGCGAAGCCATCGCCAAGAAAGCCGTCATCGAGGCCATCCTCGCCAAACACGATGCCGCCACCGGTGGACGCCGCTTCAACGCCCTGCTCGCCACCGCCTCCATCAACGACGCCATCGAATACCACGGCCTCTTTGCGAGGCTCCAAACCGAGAAACACGCCGCCGACCCCGACTGGGTGCCGCTGAACATCGCCTGCGTCTTCTCCCCGCCGGCCGAGGGCGACAAAGACGTGCAGCAGATTCAGGAAGACCTACCGCAGGAAAAAGAAGACAACGCCGTCGAGCCCGAGAAAAAGAAAGCCGCTCTCAAGGCTATCCTCGCCGACTACAACACCCGCTACGGCTCGAATCACACCGTCGGCGAATTCGATCTCTACTATCAGGATGTGCAAAAGCGCATCAAGGATCAGCAGTGGCCCAACGCCGACCATCCCCACGCGCAGAAGATCGACCTCACCATCGTGGTGGACATGCTGCTCACCGGCTTCGATTCCAAATACCTGAGCACACTCTACGTGGACAAGAACCTCAAGCATCACGGCTTGATACAGGCCTTCTCCAGCACCAACCGCGTGCTCAACGGCACCAAGCCCTTCGGCAACATCCTCGACTTCCGCCAGCAGCAGGACGCCGTGGATGCCGCCATCGCCCTCTTCTCCGGTGAAAAAACGGGCGATGCAGCCCGCGAAATCTGGCTCGTGGACAAAGCCCCCGTGGTCATCAAGAAACTGCAAGTCGCCGTGCAGAACCTCGATGCCTTTATGCAATCCCAAGGCCTCGACTGCGCCCCGGAGGCTGTGCCCAATCTCAAGGGCGACGACGCCCGCGCCGCCTTCATCAATCACTTCAAGGAAGTGCAGCGGCTCAAAACTCAGCTCGACCAATACACCGACCTCTCCGACGACAACGCCGCCAGCATCGAGCAAATCCTGCCCAAGGAAAACCTGCTCGGCTTCCGTGGCGCGTATCTGGAGACCGCCCAGCGCCTTAAAGCCCAGCAAGGCAAGGGCACCGACCAGCCCAGCCCGGACGTGGACCAGATCGATTTCGAGTTCGTCCTCTTCGCCTCCGCCGTCATCGACTACGACTACATCATGGGCCTCATCGCCCGCTTCACCGCGCAGACACCCGGCAAGCAGAAGATGAGCCGCGAGCAGCTCGTCGGCCTCATCTCGTCCGATGCCAAGTTCATGGACGAGCGGGAAGACATCGCCGCCTACATCGCCACCCTCCAGGCCGGCGAAGGCCTCAGCGAAACCACCATCCGCGACGGCTACCAGCGCTTCAAAGCCGGGAAGCAGGCCACGGAACTCGCCGACCTCGCCAGCAGGCACGGCCTCGCCACCGCCGCCCTGCAAACCTTCGTGGACGGCATCCTCCAGCGCATGATTTTCGATGGCGAGCACTTGGGCGACCTCATGGCCCCGCTCGGCCTCGGCTGGAAAGCCCGCACCCAGGCCGAACTCGCCCTCATGGCCGAACTCACCCCGCTCCTCCGCAAACGCGCCCAAGGCCGCGACATCTCAGGACTCAACGCGTATGAGCAATAAAAAAGTGGCCGGAGCTTCCAGCTCCAAAGGAAAAGTGGCTGGAGCTTCCAGCTCCAAGGCTTCTGGAACAAGGGAGCAGGATGCTCCCACCACTCTGCTGCCGAAACTGCGGTTCCCGGAGTTTCGGGATGCGCCGGGGTGGAAGAGCAAGCCGATGAGCAAAGTCTATTCGTTCAAAGGCAACAATTCGCTCTCCCGCGATAAGCTGAACTACGAGCGGGGAACCGTGAAGAACATCCATTACGGTGACATTCACACCAAGTTCGCGACCCACTTCGACATCACCAAAGAGCTTGTTCCCTTCATCAACCCAACCGAGTCGTTGGAGGCATTCAAAGCGGATAACTTTTGCGTCGAGAGTGACATGATCTTCGCCGACGCTTCCGAGGATTTGGCGGACATCGGCAAAGCCATTGAGATCGTCGGGCTTAACGGCGAGCGCGTCGTTTCGGGTTTGCACACGATTCTGGCACGCCAGAACGAAGACGTTCTATTTCTTGGTTTTGGAGGTCATCTATTCAAATCAAAGTGGGTCCGCACCCAGATTCAAAAGGAGTCTCAAGGCTCCAAGGTTCTCGGTCTCTCAGGCGGACGGCTCGCTAAGATCGAAGTCCCGTTCCCATCCCCCGCCGAACAACAAAAAATCGCCGAGTGCCTGACCACGCTGGACGAGGTGATCGCCGCCCAAAGCCAAAAACTCGCCGCGCTCAAGACCCATAAAAAAGGGCTGATGCAGCAGCTTTTCCCCCGCGAAGGCGAAACCCTCCCCCGCCTCCGCTTCCCCGAATTCCAATCCGCGCCAGAGTGGGAGGAATCGACCATTCAAGAGCTTATCGATAAGAAGTTCATTGTCGGACATCTGGACGGAAATCATGGATCGCTGTATCCGCGTGCAGAGGAATTTTCCCAATCGGGCGTTCCGTATATCTCAGCCAACTGCTTTAGCGAGGGGTCTGTGGACTTTCGGAAATGTAAGTTTCTTCCACAGGAAAGGGCCAAGCAGTTTAGGAAGGGTGTAGCGCGAGACGGTGACATCCTGTTCGCGCACAATGCGACAGTCGGCCCAGTTGCGAAGCTGAACACAGATTGCGATTTCGTGATCCTTAGCACCAGCCTCACCTATTTCAGATGCAATCCGCGCTTCTTGGTGGGCGATTTCCTGCGGTGCCTCCTGGTCAGTCCGGCTTTCGTTGATCAATACACAGGCGTGATGGCTCAATCTACGCGGAATCAGATTCCAATCACCACACAACGGACATTTAGCCTGCAAGTTCCCACCCTCCCCGAACAACAACGCATCGCCACCTGTCTCACCAGCCTCGACGACCTGATCACCGCCCAAAGCGCCAAGCTCGAATCCCTCAAGACCCACAAGCGCGGGCTGATGCAGCAGCTTTTCCCATCCCCGCAGGAGGTGGAAGCATGAGCGGTTCAGTCAGAGTTGAATCGGCTCTTCCAGAGTGCTTCCCCTTCCCTTACTATTTTTTCGTTTAGCGAATGCCATTCCCGTCACAAATCGTCTATCAGTCCACCCACGGTTGCGTATCGTGGCAGGGCGAGCACGCTCTGGACGGGGCTGCGCTGGGCGGTTTTCTGAGCGGACCGGTCGCAGCACGCCTGTCCGATACTGAGGGCGGTGATGAATTGCGCAGCCATTTGAGAGGGCTCAGCCTGACGGGTATGGGGCAAGCAGCGCTGGAGGAAGTGCTTGCCGCTGATGTGCCCGAGGAGCGGGACTGGGCCGCTGGTGAGGCGCTGGCTGAAGCCGTGCTGGAAGAACATCACGATGTCGTGCTGCCGTGGAACACGGAGCGGGACAAGCGCAACCCGTTCGCCTCCCTGCCGGGAGCGGACATCGTCGGATTCCAACGCGACGGAAATTCCCATCGCCTGGCTCTGGGAGAGGTGAAGTGCTCCTCCGAGGCCCAATGGCCGCCGCAGGTCATGAGCGGTCGCAGCGGTGGACTGGGGCATCAGTTGGACACTTTGGCAGGGAACCTCGGGACCATCTGCCAGCTTCTCAAGTGGCTCCTTCCGCGTGTCAAAACAACCAGACACGAGGTTCCTTTTAACACGGCCTGCACGAGGTATTTCAATTCGAGCCGCCGGGACTTGGCTCTCTTCGGTGTCCTCATCCGCGACCAAGAGGCACGGGAAACGGATCTTCAAGCACGCGGATGGGCGCTCGGGGCCGGTCTCACCGGGCCGACAAGCTGCCGCCTGATCGCCCTCTACCTCCCGTGGCCCATCAGCCAACTGCCCGCATTCATCCAGCAAGGAGGTGCGTCGTGAGCCACTGGCTGCTGGATTCAATGCAGGAGAAACGGACCGCAGCCTTGCGCGAGGCGGACCGTATCCAATTCCACCGCGAGATGGCGGGGCAGACCCCACCTTTCGACGGAGAGACGCTGTGGGAAGTCGCCGCCGCGTTGGAACTTGCCGTTCTCGATCTCGAAGTGGACCGACTGTCCGAAGATCCTGAACGACTCAATCTGATGCGCGGTGCGGCTGCGGATGCTTTCCGTCTTTTGCGGGTCATGCCCCGGCCCCAAGACCCAATGGCGGATGGAACGCACTTGCTACGGTCCGCCACGCTTGCCGTGCTGGGAGATCGTGGGCCGGATGCCGCCCGCTGGCTGCGGGCACTCGATGCCGAAAGCGTCTGGCCGTCCCTTCCACTCGATTCGTCCGACTGGGGACAACGCAGCCGCGCTACTCTCACGGACGTCTGGCTGCGGCTGGTGCGCAAACAGGGTTGGACCGACCGGGATACCGTATTGGAGCGGGTGGCTTCACTGCGGGACGCGCAAGAGGAGTTTGAACGGAGCTATTTGCAGGAGTTCGAGCCGCTCGAAGCGAAACGAAGCGCTCTGGAACTGATCGCCATTTACCATCTCTCGAAGGCGGCGGACGTGCTGGCTCACTTCATCACCGATGGCGTGGTGGACGGTGACCACCAGGTGCAGTTGCTGCTCGACTCCCATTTCGACCGTGCCATCGCCGCCTGCGAAACCGCCCGCCTCGTGGAATTGGAACCCATGTCGCGCCTGCTCGCCCGCGCCGCCGCGCAGATGGTCGAGAATTCCATCTGGACCGTAACCCGGGCGGTGAACTCTCGGGTGACAGAGTTTGTGCGTGAACTGGTGAGCCGAGGGCGCGGTGACAAAGCCTTGTTCGATGTGCTGCCGCCGCAACGCCGGACACTCGCCGAACGAGGATTGCTTGGTTCCAGCCGACGTGCCGTGGTCGTGAGCCTGCCCACTTCGAGTGGCAAGACGCTCATCGCCCAGTTCCGAATGCTTCAGGCATTGAATCAGTATGAGGATCGGAAAGGCTGGGTGGCCTACCTCGCGCCCAGCCGTGCACTGGTCAACCAAGTCACCCGACAGTTGCGCCGCGATTTTGAACCGCTTGGTTTGGTCGTGGAGCGCGTCAGTCCGGCCATGGAGATTGATGGAATTGAGGCCGGGATCCTCAGCGAGTCGAGCCGTGAAGCGCAGTTCCGCGTCCTGGTAGCCACTCCCGAAAAGTTCGATCTGATGCTACGGCAGGATTGGGAGGAGAAAATCGGCCGCCCACTCACGCTGGTCGTGGTGGATGAGGCGCACACGATTCAAGATACGCAGCGCGGGATGCGTCTGGAGCTGCTGCTAGCGACGATCAACCGGGAATGTCGGGAAGCTCAATTCCTGCTGCTGACGCCATTCATCCAGAACGCCCGTGAGGTTGCCCGCTGGCTGGGAGGTGCAAACTCAGATGACATCAGCCTCGGGGTGGATTGGCAGCCGAATGATCGAGCGATTGGAATCGTCAGCGCCGTGGATGCAGGGCCTCTGAATGGGCGCAGCCGCGACTATCGCTTGGAGTTCAAGACGGTCCACACCACCCGCCATACCATTGATCTCGATGAGTCTTTCGGCTTGGGCAAAGATGCCACGTTGGCGGCAACGCTTTCGAAGGCGAAAGACATGGGAACGCTGGCGGCCATCGCCGCTCACAAGCTAAAAGAACGCGGCCCGGTCATCGCGATGCACAGTCGTCCGGATTACGTCTGGAAGCTCGCCGAGAAGCTCAAGTCTGCGAGTGATCGTTCCAATACGCTGTCCCCTGATGTGGAACTGGTGCGGAACTACGTCACTCAAGAACTTGGTGGGGCATTTCCCTTGGTAGATTTGTTAGCTCACCGAATTGGTGTGCATCATGGCGGATTACCGGAAGAGATTCGGATGCTGATGGAATGGTTGTTCGAGAAAGGCAGCCTTGATGTGTTGGCCGCGACCACGACCATTGCCCAAGGTGTCAACTTTCCTGTTAGTGGAGTGGTGATGGCGGCGACGCATTATCCTTCGGCACATGCTTCGATAACGATGCCGCCGGAGGACTTCTGGAATATCGCGGGGCGGGCGGGCAGAGTGTCTCAAGGACAGCTCGGCGTAATCGCTTTGGTTGCGGAGAATGAGCAGCAGGTGGCCGACCGAAGAGACTTTATCAATCGGAACACTGGCGACTTGAATTCTGCGCTGATCCAGCTCGCGCAGAAGGCGGGCGACGCTCTCGATGATCTTGGAAAGATCGTTTATCACACCCCGGAATGGTCGAGCTTTCTCCAATATCTCGCCCATACCTATCGCCAGATGGGCGAGCCGGATAACTTCGCCGATCAGATCGAACAGGTTCTGCGTGGCACGCTTGGATTTGAAAAGCTTCGCTCATCGCAAAGCCGGATCGCCCAGCGATTGCTTGCCGGAATCCGGACCTACACAGCCTATCTGTCCCAGCCAGGGCAGCCTCTCAAGCTGGTGGACAGCACGGGGTTTTCTTTGCAGAGCATCAAGACTGTCATGCAACACCGTGGCAACCTCGGGCCGGACTCATGGAATGGTGACCGCTTGTTCCGGGACGGTGACCGGACGTTGCAGGATATGATGGGTGTCCTGCTCCGGGTCCCGGAATTGCGCGAAAACCTCAATGCGGTCACGGGTGGCCAATCCCCCGACGGCAACAAGCTCGCCCGCATCATCAAGGATTGGGTGAATGGAGAAGAGATCTCCACCATTGCGGAGCGACATTTCAAAAAAGAGGGAATGGATGACACGACCGCATTGACGAAGTGCGGACAGAATCTTTTCGGCAAGCTAACACAAACGTCGTCATGGGGACTCGGAGCCTTGTTGGCAATCACCGCGTCAAGCTTGCCCGACGAGGAGCGCGCCAAACTCGCCAATCTTCCGTCTCGTGTGTTTTATGGAGTTGCCACCGATGAGGCCATCGCCCTGCGATTGTTGGGAGTCCCGCGCCGGGCCGCACCATCTCTTGCCCGGAATATGAACCTTCATAGGCAAGACACCCTTCCATCAATCCGTATGCGTCTAGCAGCAATGTCGGAACAAGATTGGAACTCTGCAGTGGGCTTGTCAGGCGGCGTTTATCGAAAGGTTTGGCAGATTATAGAAGGAAAAGAGAGTTAAGAAATAGCTGATGACCGACACCAACCAAAAGCAACTGGGCAGCACGCTCTGGAATATCGCCGACCAACTGCGCGGCGCAATGGATGCGGACGACTTCCGCGACTACATGCTGTCGTTCCTTTTCCTGCGCTACCTCTC
>JBBRPK010000224.1:0-7569 GCA_038228235.1 Verrucomicrobiota bacterium | reverse complement strand
GGGGCAGATTGAATTTAGGATAACGGAAGCCTTGGCCATGCCCGTATGCAGGATTTCATCGCTCATTTGGAAGCGCGGCCCGGTCGCGATTAGCAGCCGCGACCCAGCGCTGCTTGCAGGCCAAGCTTGCCCTCTGGCACGGACCGAAATTGAGCGACCAGCGGCGAGCCGAGATTCTTAAGAATTGCTTCAATGAGCCATGAACTGGAGCGGCTTCTTGAGGCTTTCCAGTCTTCGTCTCCGTTTGCTTCTGTGCCCCTCAAAAGGCCGCGTCCCGAGGTAAACCGAGGCTATCCGAGCCTTCCGGGATTTTTCATTTTTCGCAGAAAGACCCCGCCTCGGGGCACTTTTGGCCGCAACAGGTCAAAATCAGTCATCTTCGGGAGGATTTTTCTCTATCAATTACCACTGTCTCTTACCGAGCCTTGTTGAAGGAAAAGCTCGATGTCGATCCCTGCAATGAGTGCGTCTGCTCAATGTGCTTCCCAGGCTCCCCCAAGATCGCGTCCCAAGGTGATCCGAGGCTATCCGAGCCTTACAGGATTTTTGTTTTTTCGCAGGAGATGCGTGGGCGGGGACGCGGTTCAGCGCCGGAATTCGCCTTTATTCGTGAAATGCGTGGCAACAGGTCGAGTGACTCGTGGAAGCCGCCCTTCTGTGCGGAGGCTAAGTGGGCTGAGGCGTAAATACGATGACGTTCGTTGCGCCTCAGCCCACTCAGCCACAGCCAAAATCCTTCGCCGCAGGACTGCACGCAATTTCAAAACATGCTCTGAGTGCCGGAGAGGGAATTAGTCACGGCGTTCTGTCCGCTGACGAGTGGCGACCCTAACGGGAATCGAACCCGTGCCGCCGCCGTGAAAGGGCGGTGTCCTAACCGCTAGACGATAGGGTCACAACTTTGACGCTTCATGCTAGCGCAATCACCCCGGACCGCAAGCCCAAGTGAAAGAATCTTTGCTTCGAGGCCGAAATCGGTGGGCGGATGGGGCGCGGTCAATGAGAACGGAAGTGTGGAATTTCGGATTTTCATTCGGCCGGTGCCGGGCAAGAGGGAGCGTAGGCAAGGCCCTCCTCTCCTCAGTGAGGTGTTGGAAAGCAAATTCCGGCCTCACGCGTGGTGCGCAGCCCGTTTCGGGTTCAACGCAGTCTGAAGAACTGAGCGGGCGTGCTGTTGCTGAAGAGAAAGGAAATCGCAGCCACGCCGTTGGTGGCCGGTACCCACGGGCCGGTGGTAAGATTGGTCGTGGTCTGCAGGGTGAAGTTCGTCCCGGCCGACGCCGGCCAGAGCACGATGATCTGTCCGCCACCGGTGCCGACGACGAGGGGCGGGAGGTTAGTGGTGACGATGTTGAGCGAAAGCGGCTGGGTGGCGGTCGCGCCCAGGCTGTCGGTGGCTTGCACGGTGAAATTGAACGTACCGCCGGTGGTGAGCGAACCGGAAAGCAGACCGTTGGTGGACAAACTCAGGTTGGGCGGGAGGCTTCCAGAGAACGACCAACTGTAAGGCGAGCCGCCACCAAAGGGGACGCCGACGGAGGCTTGCAATTGCTGGCTGTAATTCAGGCCATTGGTGCCGTCGGGCAAAGAGAGCGTCGTGATTTGCAAGGCATTACTGATGGCCACGGAGAACTGACCGTTCGTCGTGTGGCCGCTCCCGTCGTTGACCTGAACGGTGAAGACAAAGTTACCGCTGGTGGTGGGAAAACCGGAAAGCACATACATTGATCCTCCGCTGTTGAGACTCAGGTTGCCGGGCAAGGCGCCGCCGGTCTGCGACCAATTGTAGTTGCCGCTGCAATCCGAGGCCTGGATGGATTGATTGTAAAAAACATTCACCTCGCCGAGGAGCAGCGGCGAAATGGTGCTGATGGAAACCCCACCGCATATCTGGACGATGAAATCGTTGGTGGAGTTGTTGCCTGAGATGGTGGCGAACTGGTTTTCCGGGCAAGCATAGCTGCCAAGCTGGCTTAAGCTATCGCTGCCACCATTGCAATTGATGCCGATGTTCCAGGCCCCATTGGCCACGTTCATCGAGTAATGCCCGTTGGTGTCGGTGTCGAGGAAGTTTTGATAATTCGTGCCGTTGATGTTCAAACTGGCGAAAACGCCGACACCGGAAATTTTCATCCCGTTATTGTCTTTGACGGTGCCCGTGATCTGATTAGGCGCGAGGATGCCGGTAAAATTCTGAAGCACCACCTGGCCGACCGTCAAATTGGTGCCGCCATTTTGGTCAAAATCCGGCTGTGAAAAATTGTAATTGGCAGGAGTGCTTTCGCTGCTGAGGCCCAACTGCCAGGGATCACTGCTGCCCAGGCCGAGCACGCCGACGAAGTAGTTCCCGTTGGGGTCTGTGTAACCGTCCGTCTGAAACAAGTTGCTGGTGGTGTCCGAGGCGTTCACGTCGATCCCAACCATTGGATTTCCCAGGTTATCTTTGACGCTGCCATAAAAAAGCGCATTGGCTTTAGAGAAAGCCAGCGTGACACCGGTCGCACCGGAGTTGGTGGAAACCCTGTTGTTCGAGCCCACATAGCCATGAACAATCAGTCCCGCGTCATCCGAACCCAAACTCCACAGGTTGCTCGTGACCCGGGCGGTAAAGTTTCCATTGGTATCGCTGAAGGCGATCGCGAGCAAGCCGTCGCTGGACTGAACCGGCATGAAAACGCCGGGCAATCCGATGGCATTGTTGGCGGCATCCACAATTTTGCCCGAGATGCTGGCAGTGGCATTGGTCACCGTCAGATTGGTGGTGATCGTCTGGCTGGCCGCGAGAGTAAGCACCGGTGATTGTTTGAAAGCGCTGACATGATTAATCGCAAAAGCCAGCAAAGTATATGTTCCCGCTGGCGCCATGATGGTGTAGCCCCCTGCATTGTTCGCAACCGTCCCGGCCAGGGGCTGGCCCGGACCATGATCTCCCGGGCGGGGCGGAGGAAAGAGCAGGACTACGGCATTGGGCACCTTGATGGCGCTGCTGTTGCTGACAACATTGCCGGTGAACTTTTGAGGGAATGGAAAATTGGTGATGCTAAAACTGTTGGTGATGGGCGCAAAATGCCCCACGGGGCTGGACAGTTTGTAGAGGTATTTTCCAACGAGGTTTTGCACGAAATCCCCGTTTTGAAAATTCAAACGTGCCGTGATGGCGCCAGGCGTTGTGTTTACATCTCCCGGCACATTGGCATTCGTCACGCCGCCGATCACAAAATTTGTCCCATCCTGCAAAGTGAACTGCTGCACCAGAAGGTCTGCGGCATCAATGACGCCATTGGTGTTGGCGTCGAGAAATTTCTGTACTACCACCTTCTCCGTATTTGTAAGACCCCCGATTGAGAGGGTAATGAAGCCGCTATAGGTATTGCTGATGGCCTTCGGCGCGTTGGTGAAAGTGACAGCGGCAGCGGCAGATTGCAGGAAGCAATCACGCGCTACGACCATCATCAGAAGCATTGCGAATAGTCTCATAAAGGTGCTCCTTGTAACATGGTTGCCGAGTGTAGCAAGAGATTAAGTGGAAAACTGGATGTCTCACGCAGGTTTGACATCAAAGCTTGCGGGTAATCGCTGGCGAGCCGTGCGTGCAGAGCGCGGAGGCGGGAGGCGATTTAACCGCAGATAACTCAGATGCGCGCAGATGGGACTACTGACGAATTGTTGTTGGCGCCATGCACGGAATCTGATCATTGACCTTCTCTCAATCAAGTCCATGCTTTCCTGAATGATTAACGAGTGGAGGCAGCATCGAAATTAACACAAGACCGCTGCTGGATTGGTTGTTGCAGGAGCACCCTGATACGCCGAAAACGCGCGCCAAACAGTGGATCCTGGCCGGACGCGTGAGTGTGGGCGGAGTCATCCTCCGCAGGCCCCACCAGCCTATTCCCGACCCTGGCGCGAAACTGCAATTGTTGGACCGCCATGCTACGACTCTCGATTGCGGTTCCGGCTGGCAAATCCATCCCCGTGTGGCCCTGGTTTTCCTGGATTCATCTTTTGCCATCGTCAATAAGGGCCCGGGGCTGATTTCCGTTCCTGCGCCCAATTGCGACCTTTCGGCTCTAAGCATCCTGGCTGATTTCCTGGCGGGTAAATTGAAAGCGCAGGATCGGGGGGTGGCCGGAAAAACTTTGCCGCCCGCTTATCGCAAACTTCAGCCCCTGCCGGTCCATCGTCTCGACCAATATACCAGCGGCGTCTTTTGCATCGCTATGAATCCTGGCGCGAGAGAGAGATTGATCGAGCAATTGCGGGCCCATACGATGAAACGGGAATATACAGCCTTTGTAGAAGGCCGATCAGCAACTCCGCGCGGCACGTGGCGGCAATGGCTGGAACTGAGCGAGGACGAACTGCGCCAGCATGTTCTTTCCAGAAGCAAAGCTGCCAACCCTCCGCCCAATGCCCGCGAGGCGGTGACGCATTACGAAGTGATTGCGGAGTATCCCCTGGCGGACGGCAAGGGGTTCGTCACAAAATTGCGACTTCGATTGGAAACCGGGCGCAAGCATCAGATTCGGGCACAGTCCGCTCATGCGGGATTGCCGTTGATTGGTGATCGCACTTACCACCCTCATTATCGCGAAGCGAGCCAGCGGCCAGTGCCCATCCCTTTCCCCCGCCAGGCGTTGCACGCCGAGATGCTAACACTGGAACACCCCGAACAGCCAGGCAAAGAGATGACTTGGAAAGCCGAATTGCCCAAGGATCTTCGCCAACTCGAAACGGCTTTACGTTCCGGCCAGGTTGGGGCAGGCCATAGCAAAGAAGCGCCGGCTCACAAATCTCTGCCCAGTGACGAGGCGGCGCAGAAGTGATAACTCCCTTTGTTTTTACCAGTCCTGCTCATCATCTCATACGGTTGCCTTCTGGTGAATTTTAAAACAGGCTCCAAGCGAAAGTTGCAATGCACCCTCACGGTCGCAGGCCCTTGAACAGATTGTCTGAACCGGAGGAATTCTCAAACGATCGCTATCACGCAGGCTCCCCTTCGCTTCGACCGCCTTCATTGATATGGACGACTTTCGCGGGAGGAAATCCATTAAACCAAGTCGCCGAGGCGTTGCTGTAGGCCCCAATATTTTCGGAATAGACCAGGTCTTCCACTTCCAGGTCAGGCAATTCTTCGGCCAGTGAAATGGTATCCAGGGCATCGCAGGTCTGACCGAACACCGCGCAGATTTCGGTTTTTCCTTCCTTGAAGGCCTTGAGATGATATTGGCAATGATCAAAAATGATGCCGGAAAAGGTGTGATAAACCCCGTCATCGATGTAATAGCAGGTTTTGCCTTCACGGCGCGCTTTGCCAATGACCTTTGCCACTGCGGTGGCGGCGGTGGCGACGATAAAACGCCCGGGTTCGGCGAGGATTTGGATGTCCGGGGCAAACAGCCGGTCGAACTCAGGATTGATCTTTCGCGCCAGAGTTCCGATCGGTTTGACGTGTGGATCGTAGGCGGCTGGAAACCCCCCGCCGATATCGATGATTCTGATTTCGTGACCACGGTCCTTGGCCTCTTGCATCACGGCGGCGGACAAGTTGAGGGCTTGGACAAAATTTTGGAAATTCGTGCATTGGCTGCCCACATGAAAGCTGATGCCTTCCACGATCAGACCAAGTCGGAAAGCCTCGACGATGAGGTCAACCGCCTCGCCGGGATCGCAGCCGAACTTGGAGGATAACTCCACCACCGAACCTGTATTGGGGACGCGCAAACGCAGCACCACCCCGGCGTGCGGCGCGTATTGTTTGATTTTTCGCAACTCGAGGAGGTTGTCATAAGTGACTAGTGGCTTGTAGTGGTCGAGCGCTTGCAACGTCTCTTTCGGCTTGGTCGGATTGGCGTAGATGATTTTGTCCCAGATGAAATCCTGCTGCTCCTTTGGGGAAAGGGCTTTGATGTTTTCGTAAACCAGCATGAACTCCGGCAGCGACGCCACGTCGAAGCTCGCGCCGGCTTTGTAAAGCGTCCGCACAATCTCAGGGGCGGGATTGGCTTTGACAGCGTAGTAGGCCTGCACCTTGGGGAGGTGCTTCTTGAACTCAGCGTAATTGCGTCGGATCTCATCATGATCGATCACCACGACGGGAGTGCCGTGTTCCTTGGCGAGGGCTTGGAGTTGTTTTGGGTTCAATCCAGCGCGGGTTCCGACCCGTCGATCATTTTCACCTTCGTGTGGAGAAAGTATTCGCGCGTCAGCGCTTTCATCACTTTTTCGCGCTGGTCATAGAGCCGTTTGAGCTTGCGCGGCTTGTGCTTGGCCAGCGCATAGTGCGTGAGGAGCGGCATCGCAATTGTGGTATCGGTGTAGCAGACCACCGCGTCGGGCAGGCGGTCCGGATCGACTTTGCCCCAGCTCACTGCTTCGCTCGGGGTCGCGCCCGAAAGGCCGCCGGTGTCGGGACGCGCATCAGTGACCTGGAGGAAATAGTCCTGGCCATATTCTTTGATGCGGAGCACTTCCTGGATTTGCGGCTCGGTTTGCAACATGAAGTTTTTTGGACTGCCCCCGCCCCAGAGCACGACCGCGCTCTTGCCGCCCGCACGCTTTGCGGCGAGCACGAGCGCCGTGGTCTCATTCACGTCCACGGAGGGATTCAGGCGGAGACGGTTGCCGCGCAATTCTACTCCCGCCACATTCATGCCAATGGTGGAGTCGCCGGGAGAAGACGTGTAACAGGGGACACCGGCGCGGTAGGCCGCCGCCAGCACCGACACATCTTTGAGGCTGGCCTTGCGTTCCCATTCCGCGCAGTAACGGCCCAGGAGATAATGCAGTTCGGCCGTGCCCATCTCCTTCTGGAATTCAGGCTGGATAAGAATATGGCGCAGGATTTCGTCCGTGGCCATCAGGCAATCGCTATAACCCATCAACACGTCATAGACTCGGATGATGTCGTTATTGCGCAATTCCGTGTCATCCAGTTTGAAGCTGCCCACCCTCACTGGATAATTGAGAGCGAAATGCATGTCGTGATAAAGATTCGCGCCCGTCGCCACGATCCAATCGACAAACCCGGCCTTGATCAGTGGGACGATGCAGGAGCAGCCGAGGCCGGCAGGCGTGAGAGCCCCGGAGAGGGTCATCCCGATGGTTACGTCCGATTCCAGCATCTTGTCGTTGAAAAGCTGGCAGCCCTCCTTGAGCCGCGCCGAGTTGTAGGCGAGGAATACATCATCGACGAGCTGGGGGAGTTTTTCCTGGCCCGTGATGTTTTTGGGAAGGATGCGCTGGCCGGAGAGGAATTTGTCCCGGTGCGGACATTTTTTCTTCTTCATCCAGTCGGGCGTTTCTGAAAGGTCTTTGCGGTAGCCTGAGCTTCTTTTGCTTTTAATCATGTGCGAGCCATTAAGCCGCAGACGCGATGCCTTGCAAAGAAATAAAATCTGCGGCGGCGTGTGCGGCTGATTCCTCGCATCAGGGCAGACGCATTTAAATCTCCAGCAATTTCAGTAGATAGGCATTATCCCAGCCTGCGTTGAGTTGCTTGCCTTTGATGCCTCGCTTTTTAGTTTTCTCGCGTCGGAGCAGATTTAGCGCAAGGCGGCGCAAAGTGGC